>JAISYP010000078.1 GCA_031269825.1 Deltaproteobacteria bacterium | reverse complement strand
TAATCGGATCGGTCAATAAAAAGACCCTTGAAATACTCGCGATTACCCGAAAATAGTTCTTTGAGAGTATATAGCAGGAGAGTTTTGCCAAATCGGCGGGGTCTGGAAAGAAAATAGTTCACTTCAGAGCTATTAATAAGATTATAGATGTATTCGGTCTTGTCGGCGTACAATAAATTCCCTTTCCGAATTTTCTCGAAGGTTTGACTGCCTAAAGGTAATTTTTTCAAGGTCATCATCAAGTTCCTTTCGGTCGGCGCGACCATTATTGAAGTTTCGAGTTAATAGGACGAGGGGCGCGTCTAAAGCTAGCGGAAGAATTCAGACCAGCCTAAACGAGCCAATAAGTTAATGGTGCCACATTTTGGGCGGTTAGTCAAGTTTGATGGTCTCGCGAAAATGCCAAAATTCAAGAATCCTAACTGATAAATTATTGAAATTAATACTCTTTTCCTTAATCTAGGGTTTTCGCGAAGCAATCAAGTTTAATCGGTTGAAAAATAAAGAGTCGCCGCGAACGGTTTCCAGACTCTGTTGGCGTTTTTTTCTATATAAAATAATTTTACTACGTTAAATAAATTAATCAATTAAATTTAACTATTAATAAATAAATTTTTAATATATTTGATTATATATGATCTCTTAAAGATTGTAAAGGGAATAGCTAAACTATATAAACGCTATTTTTATTGTTATAAGTCTTATTAACGTCGATCGTGAATTTCTTCTCACAATCTATTTTGGCGCGACTCCTAAACATGACGCCCCCGCGAAATCCACCTTTATTAATAATCAGGAATTACCGTGAATCAGACAACATGTAGTATTTTTGCCAAATTCCTGTCACTAAATTTTGTGGTCGAGCGAGCGTCATCGGTCAAAAATTCATGACTCGGGAGCGAAGCCACAGAATCAGGCTATCATGGGAGTTTATAAGAAGATAGATATACGGCTTTCCAAACAAATTATATTTGCCCTCGCCACCAAAGCCCAGCGAAGAACTAAAAAAACGCGGATGACCGAGGCTTACTATTAAGGGGATTAGAGTTAAGGGGATTAAAGCCCAGGCTAAAGGCGTCGCCTTAAACCAAGCCTAAACCCGGTCTCCGGTTGAACGCCCCTCTAAAATCCCCGCTAAATTCACTTAATAACTACCTGGGCTCTTTCCACAATAGAGGGGGAAACGCTGAGGAAAACATCGGAGGCGAACCGGGTGTTGACCAACAAAATCAATTTCTGCGAAGACTCCACCGGTAACTCGTCTGGGGAGGCTTTTTCGCGAAGGATCTTGGCGGCTAATTGACCAGTTAGTCGACCCAACTGATAATAGTTAATGGATAAGGTCGCCACGCCCCCTTTGCGAGCCGCGCTGTCCTCCGCGGGGTACAGGGGAATATGGTGTTCCAGGGCCACTTTAACGATGTTTTCTATATTTGGGATGACCACGTTATCGTTAGGTAGATAAATGGCGTCCACCCGATCCACCAAACTTTGAGCGGCCTGACGCGCCTCATCCCCATTATTGACCAAAGCCTCAATGATATTAAAACCCAATTTAGGGGCCACGTCCTTGGCCAACCCCACCTGAGCCAAGGAGTTGGATTCCCCAGGGTTGTAGATGACGCCCAGATTTTGAGCCCCAGGTTGGATCTCCTTAATCAGAGCCAACTGCTCGGACACCTGATTCATATCCGTGGTGCCAGTGGCGTTGCCACCGGGTTTTTCCAAGCTAGCGACCAGTTTGGCGCTCACTGGGTCGGTCACGCAGGTAAAAACAATGGGAATACGCTTGATGCCCAAAACCGAGCCTTGGGCGCTGGGAGTGGACACGGCCAAAACTAGATCCGGGTTTTCATCGAGAATCTGATCAACAATCCGAGGAATCGCGTCCGTAGAGCCTTTGGCGTTATGCTCAATGTAGGTCACTTCCAGCCCAAGCTCGGCCAAACGCTCCTTAAACCCCAACACGGCGTCATTCAAAGCGGGCAGATCCACAAATTGGTTGATGGAAACCGTGTAAGCCCCGGCTACGCCGAAAAAACTCACCCACCCAAAGACCAAGGCCAAAAGGCCGAACGCGAGCTGTCTCATTATTCGCCTCTCCATAGGCAACCGCGGTCAAGGCGAGGCCCAAAAAACGACCTTGACCACCAACACTTTATAGGCCCAACCAAATCCTAAAACCCAGATTGTTCCTAATAATACCCCGCTAACCAGCGACCTGGAACCAACGGCCAAGTCGACCGCCTAGAACCGCTAGCCTAAGGTAAGAACCACCCCGGCTATCGCTGGATCCAAGCGCTATATCCGCTATCTATCACCATACTAAGCGTCCACTATAAACCACGCGTCCAGTCAATACCGTGTCCACTAAATACCAGCCACGCGGTCAATCAAATTAGCTTTTGGCCTCGTTAATCATCAATATGATCAATTTAACTTTATTAGACCCAGTTTGTCAAGAAACTACAAAACAGCCACTAGTCCCCTATTAAAAAATCACCAAGTTTATTCAACCTCGAGCTCCCTTGGTCATGAATTTCCAACCATCGGGATTTCCGAGGGCGTCGCCAATGACATTAGTCACTTCTTCGGTTAAATCCGGCGTCCAAACTAGGCTCTCACTGAGTTCTCACTGGCGAGCGTAGGTAAAAAGATACACCCCGATGAGACCAAATAACCCATTCGGTAACCAAGCCGTGAGCCAAGGCGGCAAGAGTCCCGTGTAACCCACCGAGCGGGCCAACTCCATGGCCACCAAGTAAGCGAAGGACAAAACTAGGCCAATGACTAGCCCCAGGGCCACTGAACCGCCTTTTTCCCGCCAAAAACCGATGGGTAGCCCCAGCATAACCATGATCAGCGGTATAAAAGGCCTAGAAAATTTGAACTGGAAATCCACCAACTGCCTTAAAGGATGGAACCCCTCAGCGTAGAGAAGCGCGATAGTATCCGCCAGCTCCAGCGCGCTCAATTCATCGCTATTGACCGATGAACGACGCCCCACCCCAGGCGGCGGAGTTGGCCATTTGGGTAAAAATAGCGTTCGCGAGCGAATCAGTTGAAAAGTCGGGCGTCCATTGGGCCCAACGCTATAGATTTTTTCCCGCGCCTCGGAAAGGAGCAACCCTTCCTCATTAAAAAGCCCTTTTTGAGCTTCCAAACGTCGGGCTAGGTGGTAATCCTCATCCAAGACCAAAAGAGACAGCTCCAAGGCCTCGCCACTATCCTCATTATAAGAACCCAGGTGGGTTAGAAGCCGGACGTCCTTGAACCAAACATCCAAAACCACCTGATCCGAGACCCCGACCCGGCGTTTACGAACTTGACCTTCCCAGATCTCGTTGGCCACCTCCTGGGTGATCGGGGTTAGCAGGTTACTTAAAAGAAAAACCAAGGCCGATAGCCCTAGGCCAATGAAAAGAAAAGGCCGCGACAACCGAAAAAGGCTAAAACCGCAGCCTTTCATGGCCACGATCTCGGAATTACGCGCCAAAAGAACGAGCGTAATGAGAACCGCGGCCAAGGTAGCCACTGGCGTTAACAAGACCAAGACATTGGGGATTTGAGCCAGGAAATAGAGGGCCACCGTGGTTAGACCTATGCTGTGGCCCAGAAAATCCGAGATCTTCTCCACAAATTCCACGGTCAGAAACAAGGCCAAAAAACCGACCAAACAAAGCCCTAGATTCTGAAAAAACAGCCGAGCCAGATAACGATCTAGGATGGTCATACGGCTTGCCGCCTTTTTCTTTGTCGCCACCAACGGGAAAAAACCAAACTAAGATCAATGGGTTGAACCTTATTTAGGCCCAGAATCAACCACAATACCAATAAAGCCATCACCAAGGTCGGCGTCCAGATGGCGAACAAGGGTGGCACCCGGCCAGATTCGCCAACCGTCCAACCGAGCGAGAAAAAAGCGTAATAAAGGACAAAAACAATCAGACCAATCATTAGCCCAAAGTTTCGCCCTTTAGCCCGAAAACTAGCCCCCAATGGCATGCCAATAAGAGCCATCAACAAGGCGACCACCGGAAAAGACCAACGCCTATGCCACTCCAATAGATAAATCCGATAAGCGGTTTCGCGTCCTTCCTTTAGAAATTTAGCGGCCAAGGGTCGTAATTCCCCAGTGGGTCTTTCCGAGCGGCTTAAGGATAATATTCCTTCGCTGTCATCAAACTCCGGGCCGGGGGAAATTTTTAACTCATAGGTGTCAAAAAAAATGCTATCCACGGACTGACGATTATCGAACATCCGATCAATAACCCCATTACGCAACCGTAAAAGGAGCGTCTGGCGGGCCATATCTATGTCCAAGAGCCCGGTTTGGGCCACGACTAAGGTGTTTTCCCCAGGCGAGCGACGATCGTTAATGACAATGTTGGCCATGGATTCCGAGCGAAGGGGTAAATGGCCCACATAAATGGTTAACCCTGGAAACTCCCGGACAAAGACCTGCTCTTTGATGGCTAAATCGGCCCTGGCTTTAGCCAGGGCCATCGTTTCCGTCCGGAATTGAATATTAGCTAGCGGCGTTAGCCAAACATTAAATACGCCCGTGATCAAAGCCGCGGTTACCCCGAAAATCAGAACTGGCGGCAAAAGTTGAGACAAAGAGACGCCAGAGGCTTTTAAGACCGTTAACTCCGAATCAGCCGACAAACGCAAAAAAGTCGTGATCGTGGCCAATAGAGCGGCCATGGGGATGGACATGGACAGCATCTTCGGCAAAATCAAAACAAACACCCGAGCGATGGCCTTCAGTTCCACCCCTTTGCCAATGACCAAATCGGTCAGGGACATGAAACGGGCCATCAACAAAATGAAGGTGAAGACTAAAAGATTAACCCAAAAAGAAGGGATGGTCTCCTTCAAAACGTGGACATTGACCAGATAGGGGCGTGACCAGAGAGCCATTATTGGATTTCAGGATCCCCGGGTGGGGCGCCTTTGGTAACGATTGACCATCCGATTGTGCTCGGCCAAAGTTTCGGAAAAATGGTGAGTGCCATCGTTACGGGACACAAAATATAAATACTGAACTGGAGCTGGCGACAAAACGGCTTTAATGGCCTCTTCGCCAGGACTAGCGATGGGACCTGGTGGCAAGCCTTCAATAACATAGGTGTTGTAGGGATGGGGATTTTCCAAATCCGCTTTCGTGATGTTGCCATTGAAGTTAGGCAAGCCATAGATAACCGTGGGATCGGTCTGCAGGCGCATCCGCTTTTCCAAGCGGTTCAGGAACACCCCAGCGATGAGCGGCCTTTCCTCGGCTCGGCCGGTTTCCTTTTCCACAATGGAAGCTAAGGTCAGGACATCTTTTAAGCTCTGGCCCTTCATGGCCGCGGTGGCGCTATACTTGCTCCAGACCTTAAAAAACTGCTCCGTCATGGCCGCGATAATGGTTTTTAAAGGCGTGCCCCGGGGAAAACTGTAGGTCTCTGGAAAAAGGTACCCCTCCAGGGTGTTAGCCTGAACGCCCAGAGAAGCGATGAAAGCTTTATCTTTACACAACGCCAAAAAAGCGCTGGCTCGCCCTAGACCCGCGGCTTGGACGGCCTGGGCGATTTCCACCATCGTTCGCCCCTCAGGCACGGTGAAGGGGTAGAGCTTAAAATTGCCTTTGTGGAGCGTGTTAATGATCCGCCAGACATCCTCAGCTGGATCCAAGGCTTGCTCACCGGCTTTAAGACTAACCGGTTTACCGATCCAAGCTCGAATTTTGAGCGCCCAGGCGAAAGCTTCCGGGGAACGGATGACCCCAGCTTGACGCAGGATTTGACCTATCTGTCCGCTACTAGCTCCCTGGGGAATGGACACGACCACTTCGCGGCTAACGCTTTCCGGGGCCAAAAAATTTTGGGAATAATCCAAAAGGCGTAAAAAACCTAAGATCAGCGCCCCCAGGATGATCACCCCCACAAACCCCACTGTCCGGCTAAAAATACCTGGGCCAGTCCGGATTTTGGGTTGATTGCGTCGGAAAACGCCTGGAGGTTGGCCCCCGCTCATGACTGGGCCGGAACCTGGGAGCCATGGCGTTGGAGATAGCCCTCCAGTATCAAGGTAGCCGCTGTCTTGTCGATAACTTCCCGCCTCTGGCGACTGTTAAGGCCATCAGACTTTAATAGACGCTCCGCCTCGACCGTGGTCATCCACTCTTCCCAAGTGAAGACCACCAATCCCAACCGCGATCTTAGCTCGTGAGCCAAAGCCAGGGCTTTTTGGGCTTCCGGGCCCAGACGGCCATCGGTGCGTCGAGGCAAACCCACAACTACCAGCTCAGGCTGGTAAGTTTCGCGTAATTCGGCCATTTTCTCTAAAAAAACCCCGTGTGGCCGACGGGGTAATACCAAAAGAGGTTGAGCCGTCAACCCCAAAGGGTCGGAAACGGCTACGCCAACCCTTTTTTCGCCCACGTCTAGGGCCAGAACTCGTGGCAATTGAATAACCATCCTCTCGGAAAATTCAAGATTTCCGAGCTAAATATTAACACCGGCGGAACCTTAAAACAAGCGAGCGACTTTTTCGCGCCATGGAAAAACGTTAATATCATTTTCTAGCCTTTTGATTTAATTTATAGATAAATTCAGCCATTAATAAACAATTTTATCCCCTGATCCAAAGCCACCCGGTCATGGACAGCCTTCTATTTTTTTTAACAGACGAAACTGATTGACCAAGCGATTTTCGCGGCGTCTGGCTTTTCAGCGTCGGTAAGAGGGCGAACCAGGGATTTAGTGATTTTTCAACGCGTCACCCGCGGAACTAGTTTTTTTCCTTTTTAGCCAGGAATTAGCCAAAAATTTCGCGCCCATTAATTTCCCAATAACTCTCGCTTAGGCGCGGAATTCACGTTAAAATTATCTTTTATTTTATATAGAATTATATCTATAATTAGCCTTTTAGTTAATTTTAATAGCCTTATAATATCAAAATTTGAAGTATAAGTATTGTCTTTAATCGTTATCAAGTCTCATTAAAGCTATATTTCCATGCCTTACCAATCTATCTAGCAATGATATATTTTAAATTAATATTTAACTGATTTAATTATTAAAAAGATTAATTTATATATAGATATAATTATAGAAGTTAATATAAAACGTAATATTTTGTATAAATAATTGATAGACATTAAACAAGCGTCTATTTTACCATAAATACAAATAATAAAGAAATATTATATATCTATATAAAATTTTAGTTGTTTAATAACTATTTTTGGATATATTTTTTATATTATATACAAAAATTATATTAAACATAAAATATATTGATCTCAACTATTTTCCTCTCCTAACCAAAACGGATCATTGGTCAAGGCGGGGAGTTTTTTAGAGATCCCATAATCGATTGATTTTTGATTTGACTGGCGTTATCATTAATTTCTAAAGCTTTGGTCGGAGCCCATTTGTCCGTCATTTGACTAGTTGGTTAGTTTGGCTACCCCTTGAAATCATTCATAACGACCAAACCAAGAAGACTCAAGGAGAGTAATAATGCAGGATTTCACCACCCCCAACCCGAGTCAAGGGTCAAGCCAAAGCTTGGCCCTAACTAGCGAAGCCGTCTTTTTTCAAAAAGTTTATATGTGGATGTGCGGTGGCTTAGCCTTGACCGCCTTAGTCGGCTATTGGCTGGCCAGATCGGAGACCTGGGCTTCTTACCTCAGTGGCGGAGGTTGGGCTTGGTTGTTGCCAATCGTCATTCAGGTCGGCCTGGTTTTGGCCATTAACTATCTTAGCAATAAAGTCACGGCCACGGTTATCAAAGGTTTGTTCCTGCTGTACGCGACCTCCGTGGGCATGACCGTGTCGATTGTCCTCATGGTCTACCCCATGGACATTGTTTTTAAGGCCTTTCTGTCCGCCGCCGCCGTGTATGGGGCCATGGCCACTTATGGTCTGGTGACTAAACGCTCCCTGGAAGCCTGGGGTGGTTTTTTATTCATGGGGCTGGTAGGCACGATTATCGCTATCGTCATCAACATGATCTTACGAAGCCCGATGATGGATTTCATCATCAGCTGCGTGACGGTAATCGTCTTCGCGGGCCTAACCGCCTATGACCACCAAAAACTTCGGGTTATCCACGCCAATGGATTTAGTAGCGAGGACTATGAAGGAAAAATAATCATCCATGGAGCCTTGGAACTTTATTTGGATTTCATCAATCTGTTCTTGGCCTTGGTTCGCATCCTGGGCAACCGCGACTAATTCACGTTTAGGCGTTCGCGGTCAATAGACCGCGAACGGGGCTCACGACCATAATCCAAAATTATGGCTCGCCCAGCGGGTTCCTTTTAAATGGATTTGGCGGCGTTCGGGAGCGCATGTTTTTTTTCTTTTTGGCCAGTTTCAGCCTCTTGCCGCTGGGCATTCTATCGTTGTTGGTGGGTTTGGCCTACTCTGGCCAGGCGGGGGCTCTTATGCCCATGTGGGCGGGCTCTATCCTCATCTTAATGGGGGCTTGGGCCCTATTAGCCTTTTTACGTCGACTCTATCCTAATTTAAATAAAAAAAGTTCAAATAAAAAAAATTTAAACAAAAAAGTTTAACAAAAACTTTCTTCAGCTCTAATTATCTTGGGCCACTTAGCTTGGATTACCCTGCGGAAACCTTCCCATCCCCTAACCCATGACGGAACAACTGTCGTTTCTGGGTCAAATCAAAAATAATTATATCAATTATCTCACTTTTCTATTGACTCGCGCCTAGGCGTGTATTATCATTAAGATCTAAGTCTAGTGAGCATACCGAAGCGACCATGATTACCCGCGACCCAGTCAACACCGCTAACAGCGCTCCTGTAATGGCCTTACATTTTAGCCCTGACAGAGATAACTCCTACATTAAGAAGGATTTAGAGAGGTCTTGGGCTGAAACATTTAGAACTTTGATCCTTCCCGCCCTCCCTGTGGATCAGGCGCCCAAGCTTTATTGTTCCAATAAATGTTCCAACGCGCCCTCAATCTCGCTAGCCATTCTAACGCGGAGGCCAGGCTCGACCTTCGCGCCTTCATCAATTTCCGGCGCTAATTAATTAAAAATAATATCATTAGTCGCCTTTTTTACTCAATAACCGTCCATTTGGCTAAAGTTTTCCCCGTGGATCTTTCCTAGAGACGGCTAGATAGCCCGCGCCTCCAATCGAACATGAAGAGCCTCGACCGGCTGAATCTTCGCTCCAGAACCGTCAATATTTTCTCCGCGACCTCAAGAAAAAAAACACAGGGATCTTTCTAACCTGGTTGACCATCTTGGGCCGAAAAATATTTAGACCAGACCAACTCAGTCTACGGCCGCTTTGGCCAGGTTTCGCCTGAAAAGCGTCATAGCGACTTACTTTCTGTCGGCCATGAAATTTTGTCGTTGATTCGGCAATTCTCGGCGTCTAGACTTAGAGTCTTAGAGTCTTCCCAGAGGAGGGATGAAGCTGCCCGCGCCGCCCCCATCCATTCATTTCGGTGGATCAGCGTGTTTTGTGTCCTCAATTTCGGTTTCGATGGACTTAACTTCTTTAAGACTCAACCTGGTCACCTTGGCTATAGTTTTAAGAGGCAGAAGATGTCTTATCAGCTCTTTGGCCATCTCACGGACTTTACGTTCCACCTCAATGGTTATCTAGCTGACTTTACGATCCATCTCACTGGTTATCTCACTGACTTGACGATCCACCTCACTGGCCGTATCACGGACATTACTAACCGTCTCACTGGTTATCTCACTGACTTGACGATCCGCCTCACTGGTTACCTCTTTGACGGCTATCGACACACGATGTCTTATTATAGCTTCCGGCACGACTTTCGTCCTAAATTCTTCAACCGTATAAAGAACCATTTAGTTCTCGTAACCGTTCACGCGGTTCTAAAACCAGTAAAAAGTGGCTCGAGACCTGAACCGCGCGAATCTGACGCCTTGACCTGTTTTTCTCGTTTGTCCCAAAATCTTCCTTTTGGTTGTCGCC
>JAISYP010000007.1 GCA_031269825.1 Deltaproteobacteria bacterium | reverse complement strand
TTACGGAGTGGGGACGAGATTTACTCGTCGATTGAGCCGATGATGTATCCATCAGAGCGGAAGAGTTAGTTGTTGATTCCATCTGCGCCCTCCATTTAGCCTAGTTTCAGAGCCAGGCTGGAAATCACGGTTAGTTTTGTGGTCACCATTACTAACAATAGTTAATGGAACGTCGGTGTTGGTTTTGAGCCTATAATCCTAAAACCCCTTGGATCGTCAGCTCAAAGCTAACCAAAGGGGGGTTAAGGAGCGTTAGGTCGGCTATTTCTGGCCTACCAGAGATATTTAATGGTTACTAATAAAAAGGAATTGTTAGGACTGAAGAGATCAAAGGCATGTGACCGTCTGGAAGAAAAAAAACAGAGGACAAGATGCTTCGAATCAACAATCAAAGGTCAATATAATGGGCGTCTAGAGCCCTAAATTCATATTTTCGCCTCCTTTGTCAACTGGCCAAAAAAATTGGAACGGCCATAAGATAGAGGGGGTTTTTTTAAACCAAGAGGTTCGGGGGAACCTCCTTTGAATATCTTATCGGCTAGTCCGGAAAAAATATTAACGGTTTATCCAGAAAAGATATAAATTTTTTCGGTTAGTCAGGTAAAAATAGGCTTTTTTTCAAAGTTCAGTATTATTATTTCCTACCAATGTTATAATGGTAAGTAAATATGGTTGAAGATACAAATAAAAACTATTTTTCTATAGTTAAAATTTTTAAATAAATTATTTCAGTTTAAATAATGTTTAACATTTTATCCCTATAATATAGATATTTTTTAATGGTAGTTAGAGTAAAAATACTGGTAGTTATAGGAAAAAATTACTTCACCTAATCCTGATGAAACAATTTTGATAACTTCGAGAAAATTCTAGATTAAAGGAAATCGTCAAGTAAAAGAGTAATAATTTCAATAGCTTAAAAATTAGGATTCTTGGATTATGGATTTTTCGCGAGAACGTCAATTTTTTTGGCTGGGTAGGGCTAGTAGGGGGTTGGGCGATTTTTTTTGGCCAGGCGAGAGAGATTTTTTTTTAGACCTTCTTTCTATAGATAAAAAATATATATTTTATGTTTAAAAATATATAAATAGAATCAATGTATTGGATATCGGTAAGTTTAACATTTATGTTTTCCAGCGAAGCGGTGATATTTTAGCCCGTTTTCAGCTTGATGGATGGCGCTTTTCGTTGATCTGTTTTTTTGTGACCATTGACAATTCTCCTATCCAACTTATCTTTACGTTGTTGGCCAATCGCTGGCCGTTGTTTGAATTAGATTTTGGCCGCGTTTTCCCTCTTCGCGAGGTGTCCTTTTGTCCGCTAACGTCCCCAGTCTTCTCCCGTCTTTGTCCATAGACTATTTTTTTAACCAGGCTGAGCTAGACGCTTTTTTGTCTAATGGCCACCCCGTTCGGCCTCGGATTCTCCTTGGCCCCCCACGGCTAAACCAATATCGCCAGGCGTTGGTTGGTTGGCTAAAGTCCAAGGACAGTTTGGGGGGCGGCCCGATCGTTTTTCACCTGGCCCTGGGATTAAATGGCGATTATTTCTATCCTTTGGGCGCGGATTTCTATCACCGGCCTTTCGCCGAGGATAAAGCTCAGAAGTGGCGAGAGGCCACTATCCAGTGGATCGGAAAAACCTTTGTCACGGGGGATCTTTTGGCGGAGCTCCAATCGGGGGACGTGGATAGCTCCCCCCGTGTCCCGCCGCGAATTCATTTATGGCTGCCTGAAACGACCTTTTGTCGGGCGAAGTTTAAACTTAGCCGAGATCATTGGGTTGATATTATCAATAGTTATGGCCAATCCCTGACCGGTTTAGGCGGGATCATCAAATACCGGAACATAAAACCCAATGACCAACAGATCGCCAGTTACTACCGAGCGACCAAAGGTAACGACGAATCGTCGGAACCCTCGAAAGAGGAGTTGGCTAGACTGATCCAAGTCCCAGAGTTCATGAAAGATAGATCTAACGGCCATCTGGAGCGTTATGTCAATGAGTCCATCTCGCTGAGTCTAAATAACGCCAAAGATCTTTTGGAAACCTTTGACTTTAACTGTCGAGCGGCCCAGATTGAGAGCGAGCGGATCAAATTCGCCATCTATAATGAGCGCAAAGTTTTGGCCAGGATGGAAAAAAACCTCGCTCGTTACCGTCAATGGGCGGAACCCTTGATGGGGTTAGAGCCCGCCGAGGTTTTGATTGTCCTTTATCGGGCCAAGTTGATGAAGGATCATTCTGGTCGGACGCCCAGAGAACATTCGACCTGGCCAGCGGTTGAGCGTTCCTTAACCGTCTCCCAAGGCGTCTATTTATTAAATAATGGCGTCCAGATCGAGGTTGATGATTACGAATGGCGGGATCTTGATCAGGCGGTTAGTGGGGTGGGAGTTTTTAGCCTCATAGCTCATCTTTCCGGTTATGACGAAGAACAAACTATTATTTATCTTTTAGGTCACTTTTCTTATGAAGAAACGCGGAGTAGTTTGGGTTACCATACCGCTCGAAAGGCGAAGCTCGAATTAACGACCATGTTAAAAACGCCTTTTGAGCTACCCGACACGACCGCGGCTACTTGGCCAACTATCCGAAATTATTTAATGAATGAGTTTAGACTGCCGGATAAAGTCGTGGAAGAGGCGCGCTCGGCGCGGCGAATTTTGACCACATCCTTGAACACGCTGATCTTTAATTGCGATCAGGACTCGGGCATGTTTTTTATGTTCCGTCAGAAGATAGACCCCCAAAACGCGGATCAATTGCCTCACGTGGAACATCCATTAGCCGAAAGCCTACCGTGGAATTTAGCTGGCCCAGGGGAGCCCATCTACTTGACCGATCACCCTTTAGAGGCTTTGTCCTTAAAAGCCCTTCATCCAGATTGCCCGGTCTTGGCCATCGGCGAACGAAGCCAATTAGATAGTGTCAGACCTTATCTCGTTGGTAAGGCGGCCGTGGTGACCGTTCGACCGAAAAAACCTGGTCACCGATTGTCCCGGAGCCTGAAGTTGTTGAATCTGCCCATAGTCAAGGTTCCAAAGGGTCGAACTTGGAATGAGTTTTGGCGGCTAAACCTTTAAATCAATATTTTATCAAACGTATACTAATTACTAGGTAATATTTTTCTTTTTATTGGAGTTATTATGGGTTATAACTTTACTATAAAAATTAGTAAATTGAAGACTTGGTCTTTAGTTTCTAGCTATTACGCTCACAATACCCGAACTGAGGTCGTCGTGAACGCGGACGCGAACCGAACGCCTTTGAATCGGTTACTGATTGGCGAGCCAGACATCGATCCGAAGGCTTGGTGTTTGGCTCGTCTTAATGGCCAACGCGTCAGCCCACGCCAAGTTTTGGTTGTGTCGATGATTTTAGAGGCTACCCCTGATTACTTTAGGCCAGGCCGAGCGGGTCGACCTGGCGAGTACGCGCCGGAAAGGTTGGAGCCTTGGGTCAAAGCCAGCCAAGAATGGTTAGAGGAAACTGTTGGTTCCCAGATCATCCTCAACGCGGCGCTCCATTTGGATGAGGTTACGCCCCACATCCACGTCCTCATCTTACCGCTGACAGCATCCAATAAGTTAAATTGTTATCAATTCCTTTGTGATAATATGTTAACTAGTTATTATAGCAAAAGTTATTTTTATAAATTAAAAGATTTAGGATTTATTTGGATAAAACATCATAATATTAAACGTTCAATTCCTAAACTCTTCTCTTATTACTCCTATGTCCAAGTCTCTCATAATCCAACTCCCGATTTATCGCCTCTGGACTTGATCCGACCAAAAAATCCTGGCCCAATTTCTCTTCTTTGGCCGGGCGCGAACCAAAAACACGCTCAAAAAGCCGCTTTAGCCGCTTTAGAGCAGGGTATTAAGGCTAGAAAAGAAATCTTTCAAGATTGTAAGAGGCGGATAGTCTCTTTAAATAAAGATTTTGAATTGATGAAAAATAATACTAAAGATTGTTATCGACGTATTGTCTTGAGTTTGGATAACTTTCAACTTATGAATGATCAACACACCGAGAAATGGTTGTCAAAATGTCTTGGGCTTAAACCAAAAGAGCTGCCCGGTGGCGCGTCTCAAGGCCAGAGGAGCCAGCCAACCCCTGGCTTGACCCCAACGTCGCTCGGAGAGTTAAACGATAGTCAGCCGCGAAAAAACAAAATCCGACGGTTGATTTTTCCCGAGATGAAGGCGGATTTTGACCTTGACGAGGAGCGAACGATTCGGATCGGCCAGGGTTATTGGCGGGATGGGCTCTCTCGGATTCAGGGCCAGGGGTCGATGGCTTTTTTGACCTATATTTATAGTTACGGCCAAGCCAAGCGCGCTCAAGTGGCTAAAATTATCGCCAGTGACCAGCGAATGTTTCAATGTTTGACCCAACAGAAAAATTCGGTTAATAACGCGGCTAAGAGTCTGGCCCGCTATAACTTAGGTTTTTTGGACAGTCGGATGGCCATGGCGTTGGAGAAATGGCGGCGAACCCCACAGAGCGATTGGCCCGCGGTTTTTATTGACCCGGAAAAGATCCAAAGGATCAAAAACGCTGGCGTGGCCGAGCGAGCTCCGTTTTATCTGACTTCTTCGGACAGGGAATTGACTCAGGCGAAGGAGTTAGTTAAGGAGAATAAGGAGGTTAAGGAGACAATAAAAGCTCTAGCCCCCAGACCGCGTCTTTCTAACGACCAAAACCCTAAAATAGAGCCAAAAATGGAACCAGAAAAGGATCCGGCTATAGAGTCCCGTTATCCACTCCAACCCAAGTTGTGAGGTCTAATAGGACGTTTAGGAGTTTACCAGGCTAAGCTATCATGTCTCTAAAACCCCTTACTTTGGGGGCGATATTGGCTTTAACTACTATAGCGGTTTTTATTGGCTCCCTTTTGGCCCAGAATTTCGGTCTAGCCCAGGCCGATCCGTCCGCCGCTAGCCAGAAAGCTTTGATCCTGGGTTCTTCAGGCGAGCCCCATATTTGGCTCAGGGATCAGGAAGGGATCGCGAAAGTCCAAGTGGCCTTGACCGGTAAGGGGTTACTTTCTATTACTTTGGCGGATCAAAGAGGCCGGGATAGGGCGGTATTGGCTTTGAGCCAGGAAGGAGGCCAACCTTAATATTACGGGATCCAGCTGGTAAAGATCTTATGGCTGATGAGACTGGAAAACCCATGGCCGCTTTAAGTTCCCAAGAAAAGGGGAAACCATCGCTTAGCTATTTTGATATGGGACAGGCTTAGCGGATTTTTAAGTTAGATGGTTTGACGCCGATTTTGTTGAGTCTTCAAGATCTAGTTATGTCAGACAAGATTCTACTGGATGTGGTATGTTTAAGGCCTTTGGAGGTGGACGTTGGTTAATCTTTCAGGATGAAAATGATCTTGGCGCTATAAAAAAGTTGACAGCGCTGAGATGGATAATTTATATTGACTTCGTAAAACGCTCTGAGGGAATGGGAATCGACTGAAGCTTTAGAGGCTGGCGATTGAACTTGTGGCCTGTCTACAAAGGTTAATATTGGCGATAAGAGTTTGAGTTTATAATGGATAATTTGATAAAATATGCCCCAAATTGCTTAATTAGAAGCCAAAATAAGTTGGCACGATTCTTGCTCTCTCTCTCTCTCTCTCTCTCTCTCTCTCTCTCTCTCTCTCTCTCTCTCTAAAAAAAAATTACGCTTTAAAAAATATTCTCCAATTGTTCTTCTTTTTTCGCGGAGAGCTAAAATATTTTTGTCCGCGTTTATAACTGTTTCTAAGACAACTAAATTAATTCATCTAATTCATTCGTTTAAAATAAATCATTTTTATCATGTAAATGAATATATATAATATATGTATATTTATATCTTAGTTTTAATATATTGTATGAATAATATATAATAATTATTGTTAAAGGCTTTTATATGACTGATAAATCTAAAAATAATTTAATAATTCAATCAAGTGAAGTGGTTAAATATAATTCATTGATTAAAAATTCAAAAATGCATGAATTAAAAGAATTATATTTGTTTGATTCATTAACTAAAATTATTGATAGTAATGTTAAAATTACAAGTAATAGTACTATATTAGAACTTGGATTTAATGAGGGGACTCGGTTGAAAAAAATCGCGTCATATTATAAAGATTCAAAAGTAATAGGTATTGAAGTTAGGCAATCATGTGTTGATAAATTAGTTAATGAAGGATATGATTGTCGTTTAGTAAATGAAGAAATATTTGAGATAAATGAAAAATTTGATGTTATTTATGGTTATCTTATGGTTCATCATCTATCTATTCCATATGATTATTTAAAACATTTGTATTCGCTTTTAAAACCAGGAGGAATATTATTTTTTCCTAATGAATCATATTCAACACATATTATTGGTATTATATTAAATACAATAACTGGGAATTGGAAATATGAAACGAATATGTTTAAATTGTCAAGAAGAAAATTAATTAAAGAATGTCATAAAATTTCAAATAATTTTTATATTGGCTATAATGGATTATTAATATTATATGGATTTCCAAAATTAAACAAAATATATAGAACTTTAAATTTACATAAGTTGCCTTTTTTTAATGATTTATCAATATTTATTAAAAAAGATAGTAATATATAATTTGAAAATCTATTATTATTATATATTTATAGGTTTAAATTTGATAATAATTTATTTATTAATATTAAATGTGATGGTCTCACGAAACGCCTAAAGTTCAAGAATCAAAATTATTAAATTATTGACATTATCATTCTATTATTTGATGAGTTCACTTAAACTAGGGTTTTCGCGAAGCTATCAAATATGATGCCCTCGCCAAGCCCCCTGTTTTTAAAAAAGGATTTCCCTGGGACAAAAATTTTTTGGGCTTCTGACAGGAAATTTTTCCCAAAACCCCAGATCCAGATCTCTAGATCCTGATCGGATCCCGATCGGATCTCATCAGTTGGAAGTCTAGTTTTTTCTAAAGACAAAATTTTAAAGCATAATTATATACAATTAGATATAAAAATCTAATTATACTACATTTTCTTAGACGCGGTTCTCCTTATGGGGAAACCATCGCTTAGCTATTTTGATAAGGGACAGGCTTACCAGATTTTTAAGTGAGTTAATTCGAGGAAGTTTTTTTTAATCTTCAAGATCTAGTTATATCAGACTAGATACTATTGGATGTGGTATGTTTAAGGCCTTTGGAGGTGGATGTTGGTTAATTTTCCAGGATGATAATTATTTTGGCGCTATAAAAAAGTTGACAGCGCTGAGGTGGATAATAGCTTTAGAGGCTTGGCGATCGAACTTGTGGCCAATATACAAGGGTTAATATTAGCGATAAGAGTTTGAGTTTATAATGAATAATTTGATAAAATATAATCCAAATTGCTTAATTATAAGTCAAAGTAGGTTGGCACGATTCTTGCTCTCTCTCTCTATCTCTATCTCTATCTCTATCTCTATCTCTATCTCTATCTATCTCTCTCTCTCTCTCTCTCTCTAAAAAAATTACGCTTTAAAAAATATTTTCCAATTGTTCTTCTTTTTTCGCCGAGAGTTACAATATTTTTGTCTGCGTTTATAACTGTTTCTAAGCCAACTAAATTAACTCATCTAATTTATTCGTTTAAAATAAATTATTTTTATCATGTAAATGGATATATATAAATATATTTATCTTAATATATTAAATAAATAATATTTTATTATAATATGTATAATAATTATTGTTAAAGGATTTTATATGATTGATAAATCTAAAGATAATTTAAAAATTCAATCAAATGAAATGGTTAAATATAACTCATTGATTATAAATTTAAAATTTCGTGAATTAAAAGAATTATATTTATTTGATTTATTAACTAAAATTATTGATAGTAATGTTAAAATTACAAATAAAAGTACTATATTAGAACTTGGATTTAATGATGGGACTCGGTTAAAAAAAATCGCGTCATATTATAAAGATTCAAAAGTAATAGGTATTGAAGTTAGGAAATCATGTGTTGATAAATTAGTTAATGAAGGATATGATTGTCGTTTAGTAAATGAAAAAATATTTGAAATAAATGAAAAATTTGATGTTATTTATGGTTATCTTATGCTTCATCATATATCTATTCCTTATGATTATTTAAAATATTTATATTCACTTTTAAAGCCAGGAGGAATATTAATGTTTCCTATTGAATCATATTCAACACATATTATTGGAATTATATTGAATACAATAAATGGGAATTGGAAATACGAAACGAATATGTTTAAATTGTCAAGAAGAAAATTAATTAAAGAATGTTCTAAAATTTCTAATAATTTTTATATTGGCTATAATGGATTATTACTATTATATGGATTTCCACAATTAAACAAAATATATAGAACTTTAAATTTGCATAAGTTGCCTTTTTTTAATGAGTTATCGATATTTATAAAAAAAGATACTAATATATAATTTAAATATCTATTATTATATGTTTATAAGTTTAAATTTGATTTTTGTAATCCAGGGTATAGCGATTAGCCGAGGAGAAATATTTTTCCTACACATTTCAGCGATTAGCCGAGGAGGCCATCATTATAAGGGTTTCTGAGGAACAGTCTAAAACTGATATTTTTAAATGGGGACATTTTTTGCTTGACGAACCCCTCCTTTGACAAAAGCCTAGTTTTGGAGTGTTCCGCCTGTGGCCATAGGTTGGGCCCATTGGTGGGAACTATTTTTCAGGATACTCGAATCCCCTTAAAACACTGGCTTAAGGTAAAGTTTGGAAATAAACATACCGTCAAAATAACATGACACCGATTGAAAGTCTATAAAAATTGCTCGTCTTAAAAAATTAGAGCGCGTAATAGCGCTTTTTGATGGTAGAATCAGAGTTCTCAGTGTCAGAGAGCTGATTTATAGCTTTTTTAGCCCAACAAAAAATAACCTAATATTATAATAAATACCTTTTTTAGATAAAATTAGATGGCCCGCCAGGGGCGGCGGTTAAAGATCGGCTAAGGCCGTTTGGCCAAAATTCTCAAACATAAAAATGTCTTCCAGGTAAAATATATATTATACTGTTATGACTATTACTTCCATCTAAACTATCATTTCAATATACTATCAAGTCTAGTTTTATTATTTATCACTTCATTTTCATTTAATTCAATTTTGAGCGGCCGATCTGAGTCTATTAGCCCTTAAAAAAGTGGTTTCCGTGTTCATGAGTTAAGTCATTTTGTTCTTAACTTTCAGGTTTGTCCAATTAGCCACGAAATTTGGGAACGTCGGCCGGAACGGTATGGTTATCATATATGTTATAATTGCCTGGATGACCGGCGCGTGAGCCTTTTCTTGGATTTTTCTCAACTTTCCCAAGGCGGTATTAATGGCCAATGGCCCTCTCCACATAGGACTAGACATCGGCTCGACCACCATAAAAATAGTTGTGATCGACGAAGATGGGCGGCTATTGGCCCATAGCTACAACCGCCATTACTCCGACATCCGAGGTATTTTGGCTAAAGCGGTCGTGGAGGCCATGACCCAGTTTCCCGAGCGGACGGCTACCTTGGCCGTGGCTGGCTCGGGTGGTATCAAGACGGCTGAGCTTTTGGAAGTTATGTTTGTCCAAGAAGTGGTGGCCGGAGCGGAGGCGGTGCGTCGTTATCTGCCTAGAACCAATGTGGCCATTGAGTTGGGCGGGGAGGACGCGAAACTGACCTTTTTTGACGCTGGGGTTGACCAACGGATGAACGAGACCTGCGCGGGGGGAACCGGGGCTTTTATCGATCAAATGGCCACCTTTCTCCAGACCGATCCCAGTGGTTTAAACGAATTAGCCAGCCGAGCCAAAACCATCTATCCCATCGCCGCCCGTTGTGGGGTTTTCGCCAAGGTGGATATCCTCCCATTATTAAATGAGGGAGCGGCGAAAGAAGACATCGCCGCTTCCATCTTCCAGTCGGTGGTGGATCAGACCATTGGTGGTTTGGCTTGTGGTCGTCGGATCCGAGGGCAGGTGGCTTTTTTAGGTGGTCCGTTATTTTTCCTTTCCGAATTACGTAAAAAGTTCGTGGAAACGCTTCGATTAGGCCCCCATGAGGCGGTTTGTCCACCAGAAGCCCAGTTGTTCGTGGCTTTGGGCGCGGCTTTGGTTTCGGTTAAAGAGGCGCCGCGTCTAACTTCTGAGTGGAGCCGAAAATTTGAGCGACTCGCCGCGTCGGACTCAAACCCGGAAATGACCACCCTACCGCCTTTGTTTAACAACCTCAAAGAACTGAAAGATTTTCGGGATCGTCACGAAAAAGCCCGTTTGCCGCGGGCGGATTGGCCGGTTGGTCAAGACAACCAACCGGGACGGATCTTTTTGGGTTTAGACGCCGGCTCCACCACCACTAAGTTAGTGGCCCTAGATGAGAATGGGGCTTTGGTTCATTCTTATTATGGTCACAACAACGGCAATCCCTTAAGCTCGGCGATTTTAGCCTTAAGCCAGTTTTACCAAGCCAAACCTAGCCATTGTCAAGTATTTAGGGCCGGGGTGACTGGTTATGGGGAAGCTTTGATCCAGTCGGCCTTGGGCGTGGATCTGGGCGAGGTGGAGACCGTGGCCCATTACAAGGCCGCGGCCAGTTTCGCCCCGGATGTCAGTTTTATTGTCGATATTGGCGGTCAAGATATTAAATGTTTGTCCGTCCGCAATGGGGTCATTGAGCGTTTGATGCTTAATGAGGCTTGTTCCTCAGGTTGCGGCTCTTTTTTGGAAAATTTCGCCCAAACTTTAAGTTTAGACGCCGAGGGATTCGCTCGGGTGGCTTTATTAGCTTCCCGACCGACGGATCTGGGTAGTCGCTGCACGGTTTTCATGAACTCGCGCGTTAAGCAGGCTCAGAAGGAAGGAGCCTTAGTTGGGGACATTTCGGCGGGTTTATCCTATTCCGTGGTGAGAAACGCTTTGTTTAAAGTCATTAGGATCACTAGACCCGAAGAATTGGGCGAAAAAGTGGTGGTTCAGGGCGGAACTTTTTTTAATGACGCTGTTTTACGCTCGTTTGAATTATCCACTGGTCGGGAAGTGGTGCGGCCGGACGTGGCTGGGTTAATGGGCGCGTTAGGAGCGGCTTTATTGGCCAGGGAAGATTGGCGGGAGCGACCGGGCCTATCATCTATTATAGGAGCCCAGGATCTGTCGAGTTTTTCGGTCACCTCCAGTAACCGTCGCTGCCAAAAATGCGAAAACCGTTGTTTGTTGACCATTAGCCGGTTTTCCGATGGCCGGCTCTTTATTTCTGGCAATAGGTGCGAAAGGGGCGCGGCGGTTAAAAGGCCCACCGTGGATCGTCTGGACGCGTTGGCCCAGAAAGCCCGTTTGGGCGAGATATCTCGCCATTTGGAAAAATTACCTTCTTTGGGCGATTTAAGTCAACTTAAATCGCCATTTGAGCCGCCGCCCAATCTATTTAACTGGAACTTATATCGTTTATTCCAGGTTTATAGTCCTTTACCGGTCACGGAAAGTCGCGGTCGAGTGGGGTTGCCAAGAGCGTTGGGTCTTTACGAAACCTATCCTTTTTGGTTTACTTTTTTCCATAGTTTAGGTTTTCGGGTGGAATTGTCGCCACCTTCTTCCAAAGAATTATTTAATTCCGCTTTAGACACCATTCCTTCCCAAACCGTCTGTTATCCCGCTAAACTTGTCCATGGCCATATCTTGGCTTTAATCTCCGCCCGACCGGATTTTATCTTCTTTCCTTGCGCGCCGTTGGAGTTACCGGCTATCTATCCCACCGAGGATCGTTACAATTGCCCCCTGGTGGCTAGTTATCCAGAGTTAATTCGCCTAAATTTGGACGCCATTAAGGACACCGGGATCCGTTTGCTCACGCCTTTTTTGGATCTAGCTTCTTCCCCTAGTCGTTTGGTTAACCGTTTGATCCAGGAATTATCTTTTTTAAGGCTAGACAAGTCGGAAGTCCGGGTAGCTTTAAAAGCCGCCTTTAAAGAACAAAATAGTTTTCGGGCCGATATCCGCTCCGCCGGTAGTCGAGCCTTGGCTTACCTGGTCAAGAACAAACGCCGGGCCATCATTTTGGCTGGACACCCTTACCATATAGATCCCGAGGTTCACCATGGGATTCCAGAACTGATCACCGCCAATGGGTTGGGGGTCTTGACGGCGGACGCCATTGACCATTTGGCTCCCACCAAGATTTCCTTAAGGGTTCGGGATCAATGGATTCCTCACGCCCGTCTTTATCGGGCGGCTTTGGTTTGCGCCGCTCAAGAGGGTCTGGAGCTGGTTCAACTAAATTCCTTTGGTTGTGGGTTAGACGCGGTGACCACGGATCAGGTGGCGGAGATTGTTCAGTCGGCGGGCAAAGTTTACACCTTATTAAAGATTGACGAAGGCGCCAATCTGGGGGCGGCTCGGATTCGAGTTCGTTCTTTATTAGCCGCTATTAGGGAAAGAAAACGCCAAGAAACCAAGAATTATTCGCCAATTACATATAATTATAAACCAGTTAAGGCGATAAAAGGGAAAGAAGGGGAATACACGGTTCTTTGTCCACAAATGGCCCCCATCCATTGGCATTTTCTGGCCCCAGCGTTGGAGCCAGAAGGTTATCAACTGAAGATTATTACCTCTTTTTCCAGAGACGCGGTGGACGAAGGGTTACGTTATGTCAATAACGACGCCTGTTTTCCGGCTTTGGTCACTATTGGGCAAATCTTACATGAATTAAAAAATAATTCTTATGATCTTAAAAGAACCGCCATTTTGATGAGCCAGACGGGTGGGGGGTGTCGGGCTTCCAACTACGTGGCATTTTTACGTCGGGCTTTGGAGGGGGCGGGGTTGCCGGATATTCCGGTTTGGCCTTTAGCTTTATCCGCTGGTGGGTCGGAAGGGATCCAAGTAGGTTTAAAAGGCCTAAAAAGGGTTATGATTGGGTTATTGCTCGGCGATACTTTACAGCGTTTGCTCTTAGCCACTCGGCCTTATGAGAAAAACCGCGGGGAAGCCGAAGAGCTGTTGGCGAAGTGGCTGGAAAAAGCCCAGCTGGCCGTCCGACAAGGGGATAAAACCCTTTACGAAAATCATATCCAGGCCATGGTTGAGGATTTCGCCGCGATTGAGCGCAACCCTGGCCAAGCCCCTAAGGTAGGGGTGGTGGGGGAGATCCTCATTAACTTCCATCCCGAGGCCAATAATCAAGCGGTGGCCATCATAGAACAGGAAGGAGGTCAAGCGGTTTTGCCGGAATTGACCGATTTTTTCCTTTATTGTCTTTATGACGATGTTTTCCGGGCTGAGGCGATGAGTGGGGGCAAGTTAAAAAAGTGGCGGTCTTTGGGTTTAATCTGGATTGTGGAAAAATATAGGCAAGTTATTCGGAGAGCTTTAGCTCCCTATCCTAGGTTTGGGCGGCTTAATACCTTTGAGGAGTTAAGAAAATCTGGGGAAAGCCTCATTTCTTTGGGTCATCAAAATGGCGAGGGCTGGTACTTGGCCGCGGACATGGCCTTGATGCTAGAAAAGGGTATCAATAATGTGCTGTGTCTACAGCCTTTTGGGTGTTTGCCCAATCACATCACTGGCAAAGGCGTGGTTAAGGAACTAAAGCGACGTTACCCGGGCTCAAATCTAGCGGCCGTGGATTATGACCCAGGAGCTTCGGAGGTTAATCAGATTAACCGAATAAAATTGTTGATGTCCGTGGCCCATTCCCAGGCCAATAATGGAGTCATGGCTCCTAACCTAGCCGTGGAACCGGGTATTTACGCTGGGTTGGGCGGGTTGGCCTAAGATCGCTTTAAGCCAATTGTCGTTAATAGCCATGGATGGCTAGATGACTATTATGATAGTTTGATGGCTTCGCGAAAACCCTATTTTAATGGGGAATCCTCATAAAAAAGAGTATTAATTTCAATGACTTATAAATTAGGATTCTTGAATTTTGGCCTTTTCGCGAGACCATCATAGTTTGGCGAAAACCTTGTTTTTGGCTAATCATGAATTAAAATAGTAATAAATTCAATAAGTTAAATCTTGAAAGTTTAGATTTTTGGTTATTGGCGAGGTTATCAATCATGGAATACTATAAAAAAGTAGGCCAAGGAAATTAAATTATCAAAAAAGTAGTTCAGGGAAATTAAATTCTTAAAAAAGGAGGCGAAGGAAATTTTATCCGCAAAAAAGGAATTCATCTGTTGAAACTATATAGTATAGCGATAATTTCTGTTAATTATTGTCTTTTTATGTTTAATATTCATTAATCATTTTAATTATAATAATGTAAAGTAGTCTTTTATTAGATAAAAGTCTTTTAAAAGAATCTGTTTAAATATATATTTAGAGTAATTTATTATATAGTTAGCGTTAAAAATTATATATTTTAATATAATAACGCGCTTTAACAAAATAAATTGCGCTGTGTTTTGTATAATTTGATGCTAATATTTGTTTTTCCAGTATTTTTATTAATACCGCTAATTTATACTAATTAATTGACTATTAACAAAAGAATGTTAAATAAATAAATAATTGATAGTGTTTTATCTTCCTTGAGGTTCCCATTCTCGCCGCCCCTCCTCCGTCCTCAAACCGTCCGCCGATTTTATCCTTCAGAGCTTTTTTGACCTCCAGGGGCCAAAATTTTTTTCCCTATGGCCCAAGAATCCAATCCTGTATATAGGGTCAAATTTAAAAAAAATATCCGTATTTTGCGTTCAAGTGGGCGGGTGGGAGAACATCGATTTTTTTTTTGGAAAAAGGCCCTAAAAATCATTGACAGTGGGGGACGATGGCTATAACCTATAGGCCAAGAAGCTAATCCAGAATTATCCCTTCCGGGGGATCTGGGGAAGCGATAAGCGGGCCAGACGGAAAATTGGCCTAGCACGGAAAATCGGCCCAGACGGATAGTCGGCATGGAAGAGACCAAAACGCCCAATTTTAAAGGCAATTTCCCCCACGCGTTGGACGATAAGGGGCGGTTAACCCTGCCTAGTCCGTTGCGAGAGGAATTGTTACGGTCGACTCTCCTGCCAGAGCGGTTATATTTAAGCTTTTTCCCTGGGAACCGTTATTTGACCTTGTATACGTTTGAGCAGTGGAATGAGGTGTCGGCTACATGGAATCAGGAGAACCGTTTCCCCAGCGCGGCGGTGAAAGCGGCGGCCCAAAGGCTGCTCTTCTCCAATGTGGAGTCGGTTAGCCTGGACAAAGCTGGCCGGATTCTTATTTCGGCCTTTTTTCGCGAAAAGATTGGCGTGGACTTGGGCCAGAAGGTTTTGGTCACCGGGGTGGGCAAAAAAATAGAAGTATGGACGCCCGAGGATTTCCAGGCTAATGAGCTTAAAGACCTGGAAATATGGCGAGCGGCTCAAGCTCTGGATGAGCGCAGGGGAGCCCAATTGCCAGTGGACGCGCCTAGGTTGCCAGAATGCTAGACGAGCGCCCCATTAAAAAGAGTAAAAGGCCTTACCGGCCTCGCCCAGTCATCGAGGTTAATCCAGATTGTTTAGTGGATAAGGAGTTCCAACCGGATGAGTGGTCGCTGGCCTTTGGACATATCCCGGTGTTAGCCAGGGAGTCGGTGTTGGCCCTGAACATCAAGGAAAACGGCGTATACGTGGATTTGACCATGGGAGGGGGGGGACATACTCGCCAAATCTTGTCCCAGCTTGGCCCTAAAGGTCGTCTGCTCGCTTTGGATAGAGACGCCGAGACTCTAATTTGGGCGGGCTTGTGGGGTCAAGGCGATCCCAGACTGATATTAAAAAAAGCCAATTTTGATGATATTGACTCAATATTAGCTGAGTTGAAATTAGGGCGAGTGGACGGCATGCTGGCTGATTTAGGCTTGTCGAGTCGGCAGCTATTTGGGCCTGGCCGGGGGTTTTCCTGGCAAATCGACGAGCCTTTGGACATGCGCATGGATCCAGAAAGTGGAGTGACGGCTTACGACATCGTAAATAGTTGGCCTGAACACAAACTTATTGATCTGATTCGTTTTATCGCGGAGGAAAGGAGTGGCTTTAGATTAGCCAAACGTATTGTCGAAGAGAGGGCCAAAAAGCCCTTGAAAACAACCGGCGATCTGGCCGATTTGGTGAGTAAGGTATTGAGGCGTTCTGGACATCACGCCCGAACCAACCCCGCCACTAAAGTTTTCATGGGCATTAGGCTGGTCGTCAACAGGGAAATGGAAGCGTTGGCCACGTTATTGAAGAAGGCCCCCGGATGCCTGAAACCGGAGGGTCGGCTTGTGGTCATCAGCTTCCAGTCTCTGGAAGATCGTCAGGTCAAGAAGTGTTTTTGTTCTATGGAGGGCAAGAAAATTTGGGACAACCTGTTCAAAAAGCCCATTACCCCCACGGAATTGGAACTGGAAAATAACCACCGCTCTAGATCGGCTAAGTTACGGATTGGGCGGCTAAAAAGAGTAGTGAAGGAAAAAACTATACCAACAGATCAATAACGTTAGGTAACGGATAAAGCTAGGTAA
Source organism: Deltaproteobacteria bacterium (assembly GCA_031269825.1). GTDB lineage: Bacteria > Desulfobacterota > Desulfarculia > Adiutricales > Adiutricaceae > JAIROO01. The sequence continues at coordinate 29,174 of JAISYP010000007.1, read as the reverse complement.
TGAACAAAGCTAGGTAATGAACAAAGCTAGGTAACGAACAAAGCTAGGTAACTAATAACATTAAATACCAATTAATACTATAATATTACTTTAGTTAATATAAAACTATCACAATACATGCTGGTTGATAAATGAAATATTAGTTAAGTAATAAATTGATTTAGTTGGTTAGTTAGTTTTAAGTTTTAATTTGCAATTAATATTTATAAATTTATATAATTAATAAGTAATATAACAAAACTAATGGATTAATATATATAATTATTATAGCCTATAATGTTGAGGATTAGTAATAAGAAATGAGTTTATTTAGCTTCTTAAATAAAAATAGCTCTACGTTGAGTGGTTCTATCTCCATTATTGAGCCAAAATGGAAACAAAAGATTCAAGCCGGCTCCAAACAGAGAAACAAGGTCAAGAATCGTAATCGCCTGGAGCAGTTTCAACGGCCGGAAAACCAACTCTTGGCCCGCTTACCCGATGAGACGCTCAGTTTCCTGTCCGCGCGGAATTTTTTGGTGATCGCTATGGTGGCGGTGATTTTTTTTCTTGGGTTGTTGGTCTTTATTCGAGTTTCCCACAGTCAAAACGAGTTGGGGATGGAGATTTCCAGGTTGACCAATTACCAGGTTCAACTGCGGGAGGAAAACCGTCGCCTAAAAATTGAGCTGGCTCGACAAGCCTCCTTGGATGACTTAGAGATCGTGGCCCGTCGTGATTTGGGTTTAATTAGTCCTAGTCAAGGTCAGATTATCGTTATAGATTGAGTTTCATATATTTAGTCTTAATGTTAAGTGATAAAGTTAAATTGTTTCTGTCTTGACAGACTAAAACGTGAGAGATAACACCTTGTTAGACTACATAGTGATAGATTACTTTTTGACAAATTTTGTCTTAAGTGATTATTATTTGAATAATTATATTTTAAGTAATCTTGTCTTGAATTCTTTTAATTCAGCTGGTTTTACTTAATTTGATAATTGTTTGGAGATAATAAATGTTACCTTTACCCAAAAATAAACAAAATCGCCTCAAGTGGCTTTTATTTGGATTTGTATTGGTGTTTCTGGCGATTGTCGTCCGAGCCGCTGAAATTCAAATCCTAAAAAGGGACATTCTTTTAAATGAGTCCAAGAAGACTTCGGAACGATCTTTTGATTTAGGTTCCGTTCGGGGGGAAATTTACGACCGAAATGGCGAAAAGCTCGCCGCCTCGGTCGCCACGGATTCGGTCTATGTGGACGCCAATGTGATTAAGGATCGGGGAGAGGCTTTTTTCGCTATTTCCAAAGCTTTGGACATGAATTACGAGGAATTGGCCAAAATATTTGAGAATTTAAAGTCCATTCCTGGAACCAGCGCCACCGCCCCTAATCGAAAAGTTAGAAAAAAAACTTACTCCTGGATTAAACGGCATATTTCCGAAGAAGAGGCCGCGGCCATACGGAAATTGAAAATCTGGGGGGTAAAACTAAAGAAAGAGCATCGACGGGAATATCCCAATGGCTCGTTGGCCGCCCATTTATTGGGTTTCGTGGGCAGAGACGGCCATGGTTTGGAAGGGGTTGAGTTGGCCCTGGACAACCATTTGCGAACCAATCCCAAAGGCATCGTTGTGCGTCAGGATCGCCTGGGCCGGATTATCATGGATATTCCAGATCAACGAATCGACCAACCCATGGGCGCTTCGGTAATGCTAACCTTGGATCGCCAGATCCAACGGATAGCCGAAAAAGCCTTGGCCAAAGCCGTGGTGGAAAGAAACGCTAAAAGCGGCCAAGCTTTGGTCGTTCGGGTGCGCACGGGCGAGATATTAGCTTCCGCCGTTTATCCTACTTTTGATCCAAACAATTACCAGGCTTCCGAAAGCTCGGATCGTCGCAATACGGTTTTAACGGACTCTTTTGAGCCAGGTTCCACCGCGAAAGTATTTACCGTGGCCGCCGCGTTAGAGGAAAAACTAATCACCCCGGACACGGTTTTCTTTTGTGAAAATGGCCTATACAAAATTGATGGATCCAACGCCTCCATTCGAGACACGGCCAATCATGGCGATTTATCGGTTAGCCGTATTGTTCAAGTTTCCTCAAATATTGGGGCGATAAAAATTGGGGAAACTCTAGGCCCGCAAAAATTATACAATTATTTAACGAGATTCGCCTTTGGCGAAAAAACGGGGCTAGCTTATCCCTCTGGGGAATCGGCTGGTCGATTGCGACCGCCGAAAGAATGGTTTCCCCTTGACGCGGCTTCTATTTCATTTGGCCAAGGTTTGTCGGTAACCGCGCTCCAAATGACCATGGCCGTGGCCGCTTTGGCCAATGATGGGGTTCTCATGCGGCCAACTTTGGTTTCCCGGATTATTGACGAACAAGGCCGCGTCATTGAGCAAAGATCGCCGCAAATCGTTCGTCAAGTGGTCTCGCCTTTGACCGCGAGTCAAGTTTTGGCCATGATGCGCATGGCGGTTATGCCGCGTGGAACTGGTCGGCGCGCGGAGATAGATGGCTATTACGCAGCTGGCAAAACTGGGACGGCCCAATCCGTGGATCCTGGCGCCTCTAGCTATTCGCGAGATAAATACGTGGCCTCATTTGTCGGGGTGGCGCCGTATCAAAATCCCGAGCTTTGCGTTTTTGTGGCTTTGTTTGAGCCATGGCCGAATTATTATGGCGGCGAGGTCGCGGCGCCGGTGTTTAAAGAAATAATGGAAGCCGCGTTGCCTATTTTGGATATTCCCATGGTGGAAGAAGTCGTGGGGCCGTCTTGGCCGGAGGAGGCCAAGAGACTGGCCACGGTCGACGGCTCGGTTCCGGGGGTGGTCTCCGCCTCCGCGCCAACTAATTTTCTGATGGTGAAGCTAAAAAAGGGCGATCGTGGCCATCCGGGCCCCATTCCCACCTTGAGTCGCGATTTTGAGGGATACGCGGCCGAAAGTTTAGATTTTGAGAGTTTAGCCGAGGCTAAAGTCGCGATTATCCCGCCCAACGCTCAAGGCGAGCCAGGCGTCATGCCCAACCTCGTCGGTTTATCCATGCGAGAAGTGATGAATCTGTTGAGCCCTTTTCAAATGAGCGTGGAATACGTGGGCAGTGGGTTGGCCAAAGAACAGTACCCCTCCTCTGGCGCCAAAGTCAGCTTAGGCCAGATGGCCAGGATTTCCTTTGCGGCCCCCTGATTCGACATACGGTCTTAGTTTGGCCGAGCTAGCTCGTGGCCTGGGTCTAACGTTCTTAGGCGAGGACGTTTTAGCGCGAGGGCTCACGGAAGATAGCCGTACCGCCCGAGCCGGGGATATTTTCGTGGCCATCAAAGGCCTTGGCCATGATGGCCGCGACTATATAGACGCGGCCAAGCGCGCCGGGGCGGTGGCGGTTTTGCTTGAGGCTCCCGACGCGCCCGTGGGACCAAGGCTTTTATATGAGGGAAAAACCGGGTTTCGCCAACTGGTCACCCGCCTAGCCCAGGCGGTGTACCAGAACCCGGATCGCCAGCTGGAACTGGTGGGCGTGACGGGCACCAATGGAAAAAGTAGTATTTGCTACCTATTGGAGGCCATTTTATTGGCCCAGGGTCAAAAAGCGGGCGTCATGGGCACGATTAACTACCGTTGGCCCGGCCAGATCCGAACCGCCCCCAATACCACGCCAGAAGGGCCGTTATTATTCCAAACCTTAGCGGATATGGCCCGAGATAAATGCCAAAGCGTGGTTATGGAAGTGTCTTCCCACGCTTTAGACCTGGGCCGAGTGGCGGGATTGGAATTTTCCTGGGCTTTATTTACTAATTTAACTCAAGATCACTTAGATTTTCATGACAACATCGCTAATTATTTCCAAGCGAAGAAAAGATTGTTTTTTGAGCGCCTCAAAAAGGATGGCGCGGTTAGGGCGGTCGTGGGCGTGGATGACGCCCACGGCCGGGAGCTAAGGACGGAATTAGGCTCTCGAGCTTATGGATATGGATTTTCCGCGGACGCGGAAATCCGGGGCGAGATTATCCGTCGCGATCTTAATGGCTTAACTCTTTTGATCCATTCGCCTTTTGGCGAATGGGAACAAACTTCGCCTCTCATTGGCTCTTATAACGCTTTAAATATTTTGGGCACGGTGGGGTTAGCCGGCTTAATGGGCGTTCCAGTCCCCATGATCCAAAAAGCCTTGGCGACGGCTAAGGGAGCCCCTGGTCGCTTGGAGGCCGTGGCCAGTCCCCCGGAAACTTTGGTTTTGGTTGATTACGCCCATTCGCCGGGAGCTTTGGAGACGGTGTTAAAGGCCTTAAGGCAATTAAAGCCTAACCGACTATTGGCTATATTTGGCTGTGGTGGCGATCGAGATCGGCTTAAAAGGCCTTTAATGGGCGAAGCGGTGGCTAGGGGAGCGGATTTAGCCATCTTAACTTCGGATAATCCCCGAACTGAGGAGCCGCTGGCCATTATCGCGGAAGCGCGGGTAGGGCTATCGCGTTTAAACGTTCCCCTTTTAACGGAAAAAGAAGCCGCGATGAGCCAACGTGGTTACTTAGTTGAGCCGGATCGACGAAAAGCCATTAATTTGGCCGCCTCGATCCTCCAAAGGGGCGATATTTTACTCATCGCGGGTAAAGGGCATGAGGATTATCAAATAATTAACCGGGAAAAATGGCCCTTTGACGATCGGTTGGTGGCGCGCCAGGCGTTAGAGCTCGCGTTTTCCCAGAGCGCGGGCCAAAAGGGGGCCGAATGTCCTTAGGCGTAAAACTTTCCGATGTCTTGTCTTTCACTCGCGGCCAATGGGTGGGAGCGTCAACCAATGATCTGGTTTTTACCGGGGTTAGCGTGGATAGTCGCTCCATCCAGCCCGGCGAACTGTTTGTGGCCATCCAAGGCCCGCGTTTTGATGGCAATGATTTTATTGACGCGGCTTTAAAAGCGGGAGCTTTAGGCGTCATCACGGATCGCGAAACGTTAAAGGATCGGCCAGCCATTGTGGTGAAAAATGGGACACGGGCGTTAGGCGATTTGGCGCGCCAGGTGCGTCGCCAAAAGGGTCTAACGGTTTTGGCTATCACGGGCTCTATGGGTAAAACCACGGTTAAGGAAATGGCCCGGAATATCTTAATAGCTAAAAACCGGCCTTTGGATCCCCTACGTAGCGCTCCAGTCCGTGATATTTTAGCCACCCAAGGCAATCTTAATAATGAAATTGGTTTGCCTTTAACCATTCTTTCGTCATTAAAGATGGAATTATCGCCGTTAGAGGCGGTTTTGGAGATGGGAGCCTCCAAACCAGGGGATATCCAGTATTTAGCCGAAATCGCTCGACCCGACGTGGGCCTGGTCACCGCCATAGGCGAAGCCCATTTGGAGTTTTTTAAGGATCTAAAAACCGTGGCCCATACCAAGGCCGAGCTATTTCAGTCCTTAGGGGGAGCTGGCGTCGCCGTGGCCAACCAGGCGGAACCATTAATAATGGAACGCTGCCGTAATTTGGTGGTTAAGACGCTCTTTTATGGTTCTGGCGGTCAAATTTGGCTTAAAAAAGTGGAACCAATAAGATTATCCGAGCGACAAAATGATTTATCTTCGGAAATACTTAATATATTTGGACAAAAATTAACTTTTGGCGGTACTTTAGTGGAAGACATGGAAGTGGAGATCGCCTCGCCAGGCGAACATAACGCCTTTAACGCTCTCGCGGCCACGGCCGCGGCCGTGGCCATGGGGTGTGGGCCAAGGGAAATCAAAGAGGGGTTAGCCAATACTATCCCCTTGGCTGGGCGGCTAAAGCCGCGTCGAGCGGCCAAGGGGTTTTGGGCGCTCGACGATAGTTACAACGCCAACCCCACTTCCACGCGGGCGGCTTTAAACTTATTGGCTAGCCTTTCGCTCCCTGGCCCCAAAGGAGCCATCTTAGGGGATATGTTGGAACTAGGGCCAGATAGCGGCCTTTATCATCAACAGATTGGTCGCCTGGCCCGAAACGCGAAACTGGATTTTTTAGCCTTAGTCGGCGCCCAGGCGCGGGCTGTCCTATCGGGGGTTCGCGAGCTCAATCTGGATCGACCAAGGGTGGCGGTATTCGATAATCCGGCGGCGGCGGCGGATTGGGTGAAAGAGCGAATTAATGACGCGGGCGTGGTGTTGGTCAAGGGTTCCCGGGCCATTGGCTTGGAGCGCGCGGTCGCTAAGCTCCTAGAAAAGTAAGGGCGCGGGGGGATGATGGCATGCTTTATAACTTATTTCTAAGTTTGAGCAATGAACTAACGGCTTTGAACGTCTTCCGTTATATAACCTTTCGGATTATTTTGGCCTCTCTGACCTCGATGTTCTTGTGGTTTATTTTTGGCCAAAAGTTTATCGGCGTCATTAAAGCCTTTCAGATGCGCCAGTATATCCGTGAGGAGGGGCCAGCTAGCCACCAAAAAAAGGCCGGCACCCCAACCATGGGCGGGATATTGGTCTTAGGGGCGGCGTTTGTGTCGTGTTTGTTGTGGGCGGATCTGAGCTCCAAAGTGGTTTGGCTGATGTGGATTGTCACCTTCGCCTACGCCTTGATTGGGTTTCAGGATGATTACCTTAAAGCGCGACGAAAGCGCAATCAAGGCCTCAGCGGCCGTCAAAAACTGACCGCTCAGGTCATTATCGGACTTTTGGCGGGTATTTATCTGTATTTAACGCCAGGTTTTAGCCCAACTCTAACTTTTCCGGGTCTGAAGAGTCTAGTTATAAACTTAGGCCCTTTTTACGCGCTATTCGCCTCTTTAGTCTTAGTCTCCACCTCCTCGGCCGTGAATCTGACCGATGGTTTGGATGGACTGGCCATTGGCCCTTTGATCATGGCGGCGGGCACTTACATGGTTTTCGCGTATTGCGCCGGTAACTCCGTGATCGCCAACTATTTACAAATACCCGGCGTGCCAGGGGCCTCGGAGTTGGCCGTGGTGTTGGCTTCTCTCATTGGCGCGGGCTTAGGCTTCCTCTGGTTCAATTCTTTTCCCGCGGATATTTTCCTGGGGGATGTTGGCTCACTTTCTTTAGGCGGGGCTTTGGGATTGGCGGCCTTAATCGTCAAACAAGAGTTAGTTTTGATATTAGTGGGTGGTTTGTTTGTCATTGAGGCTTTGTCGGTAATTTTTCAAGTCGCTTTTTTCAAGACTTTCGGGGGAAGGCGGCTTTTTCGAATGGCCCCTCTTCATCATCATTTTGAGCTGAAAGGCTGGCCTGAGCCGAAGGTTATCATCCGATTCTGGATCATCGCCATTATACTGGGTCTGGCCGGTTTGTCGACCCTAAAATTGCGTTAGGAAAAAAAAATGGAAAATGGCCTGAGGGACAAATCAGTTTTGGTGGTCGGGGCCGGCGAGTCGGGTTTAGCCGCGGCTCGCCTGTTAGAGGCCTTATCGGCTCAAGTGACCATCGTCGATCAAAAAGAGCCCGAGGAATTGGCCGCGGCCAAAGAAATGGCCCCTAAATCCGTGGAGTGGCTTTTTGGCGAACAACCAGACCAGATTTACCAAAATACGGATCTAGTGGTGGTCTCGCCGGGGGTCGCTTATGATCATCCGGGTTTAGTGGCGGCTCGGGATGTCGGGCGTCCGGTCATCGGCGAAATGGAACTGGCCTTTAGGTTTCAAAAATTACCTATCATCGCGATCACGGGGTCAAATGGCAAAACGACATCTACTTCATTAGTTGGTCATATTTTAACCAAAAGTACGAAGGAAAGTCCTTTTATTGGTGGAAATATAGGAAATCCTTTAGCTAATTTAGCTTATGATTTTGTTAATGAGAACTTGATTAGCTATAAGTGGGCTGTTATAGAGGTTTCATCTTTTCAACTAGAAACAGTTGACTTGTTTAAGGCTAACGCGGCCGCTTTTTTAAATCTTACGCCAGATCATTTAGATCGACATGGTGATATGGCGGAATATTTTCGGGCTAAATGCCGAATCTTTCAGCGGCAAACCAGTCAGGATTTGAGCGTCATCAACGAAGACGATCCGCTTTTGGCCATAAAACGCGTTTCTGGTCGACGGTTTGGCTTTTCCCGTCTTAAAAGGCCCGGTTTTGGTGGTTACGTGGCTAAAGTGGGTGAGGAGGAAGTTCTTTACCTGGTTGATGGCTCAAAAATCCTCGCCGAGGCCCCTTGGTCGGCGTTTCAGTTAACTGGCGTTCATAACCAGGAAAACGTTTTGGCGGCCGTGGGATTGACGCTCGCCGCGGGCGTGAAACCCGACAAAGCCTTGGAAGTGGCCAAAGACTTCGCCCCCGGCGACCATCGATTAAAGTTTGTGGCCGAGATCAATGGGGTGCGTTACTACGATGACTCCAAAGGCACCAATGTGGGAGCCGTGGCCCGAGCTTTGGATAGCTTCCCCGAATCCGTGATTCTCATCGCCGGCGGACGAGGCAAGGGGTTGGACTTTAGTTATCTTTGGCCCTGGGTTAAGCGCAAAGTGAATGGTTTGGTTTTGATAGGGGAAAGCCGGGAAAAAATGCGGCAAGCTTTGGGTGGGGCGGCTCGCTCTTGTATGGCCAATTCCATGGAGGACGCGGTCATAAAGGCGAGCGAGTTGGCCAGCCCTGGTGAAATCGTCCTCTTGTCGCCGGCTTGCGCTAGCTTTGACATGTTTAAAAACTACAAAGAGCGCGGCGAGGCGTTTGTTCAAGCGGTGAAAAATCTGACTAAGAAGCGGAAAAAGAAATAAGCGGCGCGTTGAGCTCCGCGCTTAATGACCAATTTAGGGTTAGTAGTTTAGGCTCAATTCGTTTAGGGTCGATATATTAGGCTCTACTAGATTAAGGTATAGTTTTATTCTCTTAAGACGTTGATTAAAACAAAAGTTAATAATTATTTATATTATATTAATTAAGGAGTGATTAATAAGTTAAATAATCAAAAATAATACGTTAAAAGACTTAACATAAAGTTATAGCTAATCTTGATCTTAATATTATATATAGTTTAGATTTTAATTTAAGTCATAATTTAAGTCATAATTTAAGTCATAGTTTAGATCATAGTTTAGATCATAACCTTAATAACCGATCAGGTTAATATCGACACGCGCGCCTGGTTTTTCAGCCAGCGTTTAAATAATTTTAAATAATGGGGTCTGCCAGCGAGATTACCAAAAGGAAGGGCGAAGGATCATGATATCTAAAAGCAAAACGCCTCTGGACACGGTTCTAGCCAGTTTGGTTTTTATTCTAATGGCCTTAGGGTTAATTATGCTCCTTTCGGCCAGTTACTCCATCGGAGAATTATCCAAAGGCGATCCCTACTATTTTATCTTCCGGCAGCTACGGCACGCGTTATTGGGCGTGGTGGCGATCCTAGTTTTGTGGAAGGTGCCGTACCAGTTTTGGCTGCGGTTTGGGAACGTCATTATGTTGATTAGCGTTGGCCTCTTGGTCGCGGTCTTGATTCCTGGCGTAGGGATTAAGGCCGGTGGGGCGACGCGATGGTTGCCCTTTTTGAGTATCCAACCCTCGGAATTGGCTAAAATCGCGGTAGTGATCTTTGTGGCTAAATCATTGAGTAAAAAAGGGGAATTAGTCAATAGCTTTAGTCACGGTTTTTTGCCTCAATTTTTAGTTATGCTCATTTTCGCGGGTTTGATCCTGTTGGAAAAGGATCTAGGCGGAGCGTTGATTATCATGACTTTAGTCATGGGAATACTTTTTGTGGCTGGTTTAAAGCATATTTATTTCTTTATCATTGGAGCGGCGGCTATTCCGACTGTCTGGGGTTTAATTAGTCTTTTTAGATATCGCTTAAGCCGTATTTCTGGTTGGTATGATCCGTGGATAGATCCCCAAAACAGTGGTTACCCCATCATTCACTCCTTTTTCGCTTTCGCTAACGGTGGGTTAGTTGGCGTTGGTCCTGGCGCGAGCGTTCAAAAACTATCTTTCTTGCCAGAAGTGCATACGGACTATATTTTCTCCGTGGTGGGGGAGGAGTTAGGCTTTATTGGAGTTTGCGGGGTGGCGTTACTATTTTTAATCTTTTGCGCTCGCGGTTTAAAAATTGGTTTGATGGCCAAGGATTTGGGTGGTTTTTATCTAGCCCCGGGTTTAACCATGGTGGTGATCCTGCCCGCTTTCTTAAATATGGGCGTGGCACTGTCCATTTGGCCCTCTAAAGGCTTGCCGTTGCCTTTTTTTAGTTATGGCGGCTCTAGTTTTGTGGTTAGTTGCCTGGCGGTGGGCCTATTGCTGAACATCGCCGGCCAAGGGCGAATGGCCGAAAACGCCGCTAATAAGTCGATTAGTCAAAGTCGCGTTAACGACCACCAACCCCTGGCCATCGCGGGGGCGGTTTGAGCGTGACTATCCGTCTTCTCATTGGGGCGGGGGGCACGGGGGGACACCTGATCCCCGCCCTCGCCGTGGCGGAGGCTTTTCGGAAACTTTGTCCAGAAACGGACTTTCTTTTCGTCGGGGCCGGTCGACCAGCGGAAGCGGAGATTTTGGATAAAGATGGTTGGCCACGGGTGGTTTTAACCGCCCGTGGGTTTAAAGGCGGTTCCCTTTCGGGCAAAGTTAGATCGTTATTTTCCGCTTTTAAAGGGTTTGGCCAGGCTCTGAAACTAACCCGTCGTTACCGACCACATCTGTTTTACGGGGTAGGCGGTTATGTGACTGGCCCGGTGGGCTTAGCCGCTTGGCTGACTGGGACGCCGGTGGTTCTTCACGAACAAAATTCGCGACCAGGTTTAGCCAATAGATGGCTGGGAAAAGTCGCCAAAGAGATTTTTATCGGGTTTCCAGAGGCGGCCAAGAGCTTTTCCCCGAAAAAAACGGTCTTGACCGGTAACCCCGCGCGCCCAGAAATAGTCGCTTTGGCTGACCATAAGGTTAATTACGTCGCTGGGGAGACGCTCATCATTTTGATCATGGGGGGGAGTCAAGGGGCTAATCGGATAAATTTGGCGGCCATGGAACTGGTCGCGAAACTGGCCAAAGAAGGACGCGATTTTAAGATCCTTCACCAGACCGGAGCCAATGACGAAGCCACCCTCCGGGCCTATTACGATCGGCTAGGCGTTAAACACGAAACCAAGTCTTTTTTTCACGATCCCCACCGACTTTACGCCCAGGCCCATCTGGGGATCACTCGGGCTGGGGCGTTAACGGTCACGGAATTGGCCGCCGTGGGGTTACCGGCGATTTTAATCCCCTTGCCCACCGCGGCCGATGACCATCAGGCCAAAAACGCCCAGTCTTTGGTGGAGGCGGGCGCGGCCATGATTTTAAAGGAAGACGAGTTGGCCGAGTTATTTCCCCTGGTTAAAAACTTGATGGATAACCCCAGAAGGCTAAATAGCCTTTCAGGGCGAGGTCGACATTTAGCTAATTTAGAGGCGGCTAGTCAAATGGCCCGTCGACTTCTAAACCGGATCAATTTATAACGTTAAGAGCGATTTGTAGCGTTAAGAGCAATTTGTAGCGTTAAATTATCGCGTTAAAGCGCGGATAGGTTAGGCATGTATCACAAAAAACGCCGGATACATTTTGTGGGGGTTGGCGGTATCGGGATGAGCGGTATCGCGGAGCTCCTTTATAACCTCGGTCATGAGGTCACCGGCTCGGATCTAAAATCTGGCCAACTAACGACCCGTCTCGCCCAAATGGGGGTCAAGATCGCTTTTGGTCACGTCGCGGAAAATATCCAAGGCGCCGAGGTGGTGGTCGTCTCCTCGGCCGTGCGCGAGGATAACCCGGAGATAGTGGCGGCGCGCGCGATGGGCGTGCCGGTCATTCCGCGGGCCGAGATGCTGGCGGAGTTGATGCGCCTAAAAAGCTCCATCGCCGTGGCTGGGTCTCACGGTAAAACGAGTGTTTGTTCGCTTTTAAGCATGGTCTTGACCACCGCTGGTTTGGATCCCACTTTGGTCGTGGGGGGCAAGATTGTTAACCTTGACTCCAACGCTCGTCTCGGTCAAGGCGAATTTTTAGTGGCTGAGGCCGATGAGTCCGATGGCTCCTTTTTATTGTTATCGCCGATTATAAATATTGTGACTAATATTGATCAAGAACATATGAACTATTATCGAGACATGGCTCATTTGGAGGAATCTTTTTTAACCTTCATCAATCGGGTGCCTTTTTATGGGGCTTCCATCATCTGTCTGGATGATCCGCGGGTACAATCTTTGATTCCTCGGATTAAGAAGCGCTACATCACTTATGGTTTATCGGCCGCCGCGGACGCGACGGCCAAAGATATTGTCGCCGAGGAGCGTGGCCACAGTTTTACCTTAAATTTTAAGCGCGCCGATTTAGGCCGCGTGCGCGTGGGGTTACCGGGCAAACACAATGTTCAGAACGCTTTGGCCGCTTGTGTGGTGGGTTTGGAATTAGGGTTAACCCCAGAGGTTATCGCTCGTGGGATAAGCTCTTTAAAAGGCGTGGGCCGACGGTTTGAGATCAAAGGCGAAATTGGTGGGGCGCCGGTGGTGGATGACTATGGTCATCATCCTACCGAAATCCGAGCCACTTTAGCCACTTTAGCCGAATGTTATCCCGATCGGCGTAAGCTAGTATTGTTTCAACCCCATCGTTATAGCCGTTCCCAAGATCTTTTTGAGGAGTTCGCCCGCTCCTTTAACCAGGCGGACTTATTGTTTTTAGCCGACATCTATAGCGCGGGGGAACCGGCTATCGAGGGCGTGGATAGCCGAAAAATGGCTGAGGCGATCCGGTTCCGTGGGCATCGAGGCGTGGAGTACGTGGGCGCGGTAAAGGATCTGCCCGGGCGCGTGATGGCCATTATCCAACCCCAGGACGTGGTGTTGACATTGGGGGCGGGCGATATCAATCAGGTGGGCGATGATTTGTTGACTTTAGCGTCATCGTTAGCGTCATCGTCATCGAAAAACGTGGAATTAGGCGAGAAGAAAACATCATCGCCCACTTTAAGCTCTAACTTGGATTTAGCCGCCTCCGGCGGCCAACTGGGGAGCCGAAGTTAAACAATGGCTAAGAGTCTAACGCCATTTGATCTGACCCCTTGGGTGAGCGCTCATCCGCGTAGCGTCATTAGCCAAAACGCTCCCTTAGCGCGGTTAACCACCTTACATATTGGGGGCGCGGCCGATGTTTTGGCTGAGGTGGCCGATGAAAACGATTTAAAGGATTTACTCGCTTTAAGTCAGGAACGCGCGTGGCCAGTTTTTGTTCTCGGCGGGGGAAGCAATGTTTTGTTCGGGGATCAAGGGTATAAGGGCTTGGTCTTACGTTTAGGCGCGGGGTTTAGGGAAACTAGTATTAATGGGTTTCGGCTGACGGTCGGGGCGGGAACGCCGGTGAGCGCGGTATTGCGGTTAGCTCAAGAACATAATTTAAGTGGCCTAGAGCCTTTGGTGGGGCTACCGGGAACCCTTGGCGGGGCGGTTAAAGGCAACGCGGGCGGGCGTCAAGGAACTATTGGCAAACGCGTGTCTAAGCTGCGGTTTATGGAACTGGATGGGACAACGCTGGAATTAACTAAGGCGGATTTGTCTTTTGGTTATCGGAGCCTAAAGATGAAACCCCAAAAAGGCGTGATTTTAGAAGTGGAGCTTTCTTTGTATAAAGACGATCCCCTGACCATCCAAGCCAAAATGGAAGCGAACGCGGCTTTACGGCTTAATCAACCCAAAGGCCGAACAGCGGGCTGTGTTTTTAAAAACCCAGTCAGAGGTGGCCAACAGATCTCGGCCGGTTTATTGATTGAGCTTTGTGGGCTCAAAGGTCATCGGATTGGCGGGGCCCAGATTAGTCATGAGCACGGCAATTTTATCATTAACGTCGATAACGCCACTTCCGATGATGTTTTAGCCTTAATGAGGGAAATGAGCCAACAAGTTTATGAGCGTTTTGAGCGTCAACTAGCCCCGGAAATTATTCGACCAGGCTTAGGTCGATGGGATAAGTTAGGGAAAAACGAAGAAAAGGCGAAGGCTAGATAATGACTATGGCCAGGATAAAAAGGACGTGGATAAGGATTAAGGGGAGGCGAAGACAGGAAAGATATAGGTCAAGGAAAACAAGGGCAAGGCAAACAACAAGGGTAAAGGTAACTATTATGAACCGACCAGGGGCGCGCCTGAAAAATTTAGTCAAAGGCCGAGGTAAGGGCAATCCCAGAAAACTGGAGAAAAAAGTCTTGCCGCCGCCAATGTCTCGGCGTTCAGGCGATCGGGGCAAGAGAGCTCAGGGCTCTATATTTTTTCGAAACGTGGAAATCAATAACGTCAGGAAATCCACCTCCGAGTCCAGGGCCGTGGGGGCTTGGGTGGGGCGGGCTCTGAAGTTGGTCATCTGGGGCCTAGGCGGTTTTTTGGTTCTGGCCACGGTGTCGGCCATTTTGGTGGGCGGGTTTTTATATTTGTCAAAATCCGATTATTTCGCGGTTAAACGCTTAAAGATCACTGGATTGGGTCATTTGACCATGGAAGAGGTCTTGGCGGCCTCGGGGCTAGATCGTCCGGCCAATAATTTAACTTTTGACACAAAGGCGGCTATCGCTAGTCTGGGGAGTTTGCCTTGGGTGGAAGAGGCGAAAATTAGTCGGGTTTTGCCGGATGGGTTATTGGTGGAAGTGACCGAGTACCAACCCAAGGCCCTGGTTATTCTGGATGAGCTCTATTATTTGGATGAGAAAGGGCGAGCTTTTAAAAAACTCGATCCTGGCGATAATCCCGATTTACCCATTATTAGTGGCTTTTCTTTGGATGAGTTGATTTCGGGTGGGCCATTGGTTCAGCGAGCTTTGGGCGAGGCGTTTGATTTGATGGATATTCTGGCCGATCGGTCGGATGAGTTTCGGTTGGATAGCGTTTCAGAGCTTAATTATGATCATGATTTGGGATTGACGGTTTTTACCCGTCGATCGGGATTGAAGTTAAGAGTGGGATTTGGTTCGTATTCGGAAAAATTTAGGCGTCTAGGCCGGGTGATGGCCCATTTAAAGGTCACTGGACAGGCGGCGGGTTTGGCTTTTATCCACCTAGAAACCCCACCGCGAGTGGTTTTACGTTACAACCGGGAAATTTTGGGCTCAGCTTCCTGATCATTCCAAGGGCGCTAAAAAAAGCTTGGTATTTTTTTAAATTATATGTTAAAACAGGACAGTCTGTTGTAACCAGACTTCAATAAGGGCTTAAATATTGATTCAGAGCCAAAAATTTGAGGAAATCTTGACGCCTAGATCGCTTTGGTAATCAAGGGTTTTGTTCAGGCTAGTTAATTGACGGGCCTTGGCTTAGATATAATCAATGGGCCAAACATGGGAAAAAGTGGGCCAAGGCGGGTGTGGAGAGTAAAAATTGTCGGCTTGAAATTTCTGTTGGTAAGTAATTTTATAAAAGCGTTATTTTAACTCTAAAGTCTTGATATAGTCTATAAACGGCATTAACTATATGTTTTTTAGGAAAATTTTTCGCCCTTCTGGTTAAGGGCTTGGCTGTTTTAGCCATATAGAGTCATGTATCGGCCCGAGGCCGAGTTTATTAGGTCTTTAGGGGCTGGTAACAGGAGTAACGCGAAATGTCGTCCAGCGATTTATTGGTCGGGTTGGATATAGGAACCACCAAAATATGTTGTCTAGTTGGCGAACCCAATGATGAGGGAGGCATAGACATTCGGGGCATGGGCACGGCTCCTTCCGCTGGCATGCGCAAAGGGATGGTGGTCAACATTGATAAAACGGTCGCCTCCATCCGTCAAGCCGTGGAACTAGCTCAAAGGATGGCTGGTTGCGTGATCAACTCGGCCTATTTAGGGGTGGCTGGTGGCCATATCAATAGTTTTAACACCTCCGGCATGATCGCGGTGGAGAACAAGATCATCTCCAACCGGGACATCTCTAGGGTTCACGACACGGCTTTGGCCTTAAGCATCCCCATGGATCGAGAGGTTTTACACACCATCACCCAGGAGTACAAGATTGACGATCAGCCTGGCATCATTGATCCGCCCATAGGCATGAACGGGTCGCGCCTAGAAGTCCAGGTTCACGTCATCACCGGGGCAATTAACGCGGTGCAGAACCTGATAAGTTGCGCGTTACAAGCTGGATTGGAGGTCAATGATATTGTTCTGGAGTCAGTGGCCTCGGCCGAAGCTGTCTTGACGCCAGAGGAAAGGCAATTGGGAGTCGCGCTTATTGATTTGGGCGGGGGAACTACTGATATAGCGATATACTCAAATTTTCGCATACGGCATACAGCGGTTCTATCTATGGGTGGCGGCAATTTAACCAATGATTTAGCTTTATCTTTGCGCATTTCATTTGATACGGCGGAAAAGCTAAAGATTCAACATGGTTGTTGTGTCCCGTCCTTTATCACTGGGCCGGAGTACGTTGACGTGCCGTCCATGGGTGGCGCTCCCCCCAAGTCGATCGGCAAGAACGCTCTTTGTGGCATTTTAACGTCCAGGGTCGAGGAAATCATGGATTTTCTCAATAACGAGTTTGTGCGCAGCGGTTTTGACGATTTGATTAACGGCGTGGTGATCACTGGTGGCTCGTCGTTGTTGCCTGGGGTTTCCGAGGTGGGGGCGCAAATATTGGAAAGGCCCGTGCGGCGTGGGGTGCCATGCCTCATTGGGGGTCTAACGGAAATCGTGCGCGATCCTCGGTATTCCACGGCCGTGGGGCTTTGTCTGTTCAGCCTCAAACAAGAGGAGGGGGGCGGGGTTAAGTCCATTGGCCATAAAAATGGCAAAAAATCCCTCTTTAAGTGGATTTACGATCGTTTGGCCTCATTTTTTAGAAACTAGGGCCTTTTTGGTCATTAGTTTATGGTCTGTGGTCATTGGTCTGGGTCATTGATCGTCGATCATTAGTCTATGGCCAAGGTCGCCGCTATTTTGGGCGTGAACGCGCGACCGCGAACAGCTCCTGTCAGGTAGGACTTTATAAGGTAGGTCTAAATATGGATAACGATAATTTCACGGCCAACCCGCCAGATTCTCTGGTCTTGCCAGACTGCGGGCTTGAGTTTGTCGACGACTGCCCCATGCTCCATCATAAAATAATGGTTATGGGGTTGGGCGGCTGCGGCAACAACGCCATTAACCATATGGTAAGATCCGGGCTGAAGGGGCCGGTTTTTATCGCGGCCAACTCCGACCTGCAGGATTTGAGGAGGTGTTTGGCCAAGACTAAGGTGCAGTTAGGGGTTAAGCTGTCCGGTGGCCACGGTTGTGGTGGCAATCCGATAACGGGTCAACGCTGCGCCGAGGAAAACTTAGACGACCTCATGAAGCCCCTGAAAGGGTCTGACATGACCTTTTTAATGGCCGGCATGGGGGGGGGCACCGGTAGTGGGGCCATTCCGGTGGTGGCTGAGTCCTTAAGTAAGCTGGAAAAGCCACCTTTAGTGGTGGCCGTGGTGACGCGGCCATTTCCTTGGGAAGATTATCGCGTCGCTTTAGCGGATCAGGTTATCGCCCGTTTGCGGCGGTTTTGTAACAGCGTTATCATTATCCCGAACGCCAAAATTTGTGATCTTCACCCGGACATGGAGTTTTTGGAAGCTAAGAGTAGGGTGGATGACGTTCTTTTAAGGGCCGTCAGCAGCATCACCTATTTGATTGAGAAGGCTGGGGAGATTAACCTGGATTTCGCCGATATCTCCAAGGTTATGACCAAGAAAGGCTCGGCCATCATGGGGTATGGGGAAGCTAGTGGCGAAAAAAGGGCCCAGTTGGCCTTGGAAGCGGCGATCACCAATCCTTTGATGTCCGACGTTTCCTTAAAAGGCGCCCGGGGAGTCTTGGTCAACATTACCTGCGACCGTCGCATTAAGACCAACGAGATCCAGATTATCAATAAGTTGGTGCACACCGAGATTGGGCCGGGGGTGGAGTTTTTTAGCGGCTTGGTGTTTGACGATAGCCTCGCCGCGTCGGGTGTTCTAAAGGTGACCGTGGTGGCCACGGGTTTGGATCAGGTCGATGATGATCTGGGGGAAGAGCCGGTTAGCCCCCACGTGGGCGCGACCGTGGCCCCCAAAATGGAAACGAAAACGGAAATGAAAGCGGAGGCGGAAGCTGAAGTGGAAGTTGACCTGGACATGGACGTGGATTTAGACGACCTAGACGCTCTAGACAGCCTAGACGATCCAGATCTGGTTATTCTGGAGCCCGCGGTTGAGGAAGCCGCGGTAGCCGCGTCAAAATTACCTGGCCCTAGGGTCTCTGAGACTAGAATAACCGCGGCCGCTCGTCCAGAGAGCCGGTTCGGGGCGCTCGGTAGTGGCCCGCTCGCCCCAGTGGCGCCGCGACCAGTCGCGTTTAATCGTTCCGCCCCCTTAAGCCCGGTGGAAACGTTGGTTACGCCGCCCAGCCCGAATCAGTTGGGCCATCGGTCGCGGAACAAATACGAGGAAAACCGGGGCGTGGATCCCGCCTACACTCAGGGGGAATTTTATGATTTACCCCCCCATTTTCGACGGAAGTAATGGGTAAGACTCGGGCCAAGCCAGATGGCTTGGCCCCGAACCCGCCTCTTTTATAATCGGTCGCTCCAGCGGAAGAAGGGGACTTATGAGCAGCGTTAAAAAAAAGCCGGTCGTAAAGGTTTTTGGTCTGGGCGGTCGTGGCGTTAGCGCCCTGAACTACCTGATCGACAAAGGGCTTCAGGGGCCGGTCTTGGTGGCCGCTAACACTGATCTGCAGGATCTAAGATCCAGTAAAGCCCCCATTAAAATCCAAGTTGGGGCGAAAGCCTTAAAGGGGTTAGGCGCGGGGGGGAATCCAGAGAATGGGAAAAAAGGCCTTTCGGAAATCTTGCCCGAGATTGTTGGCCTCTTGGTTGGGGCCGATCTGGCCGTGTTGATCTCTGGATTGGCGGGCGGAACAGGTTCCGCCCTGCCCATGGTGACGAGATCTCTGGCCGCCCGGAAAGAAAAACCTTTAATGCTCGCGGTGACGTTTAGTCCCTTTGACTGGGAAGACTTCCGCGCTCCCGTGGCTCAAAAAGCTCTTCGGGATCTTAGAAATTGTGGGGCGGTGGTTCTGGACATAGCCAACGCTAGAATTTGCGAAAGTTATCCAGAGCTTTCGCTATTGGCGGCCAAAAAAAAGGCGGATGAGGCCATTTATCGGGTCATGAGCGCCTTGACTTACTTTAGCGACAAAGATGATTTTCTGAAGGTTTTGGCCAAGAAAGGGTTAGCCGCCATTGGTTATGGCGAGGCTTCTGGGGCGGAGCGGGCCAAACAAGCTTTGGATAGCGCGTTGGCTCATCCTTTGATGAGTGGTTTTTCGCTTAAGGACGCGAGGGGAGTTCTGGTCAACGTGGTTAGCTCCCATAGAGCCAAAGAAAGC
This sequence comes from Deltaproteobacteria bacterium, assembly GCA_031269825.1. Lineage (GTDB taxonomy): Bacteria > Desulfobacterota > Desulfarculia > Adiutricales > Adiutricaceae > JAIROO01. Next base: position 9,868 of record JAISYP010000007.1, on the reverse strand, counting down.
GAGATCAAAACGATTAACCGCCAGATTCAAGATGGCGTTGGACAAAACGTGGAAATTGTTAGCTCCGTGGTGGTGGACGATAAGGTGGCTGATCCTGAATCTTTGCGGGTGACGGTCATAATGACGGGGCTGGTGGAAGGGCGACGGAAAAGTTGAGGTATTGATAGAAGTCCATGGGATACACCTAGACCTCGACCTATAGGTCAGGTGGCCAACTTGGGGTTAACTTAGTGGTTAACAACTTAGGGGCTTACTTGAAGGCCAACTTGAGGGCTAACTTAGGGGTTAACAACTTAGGGGTTAACTTGAGGGCTAACTTAGGGGTTTACAACTTAGGGGCTAACTTGAGGGGTTAACTTAGGGGTGGCTTGAGGGCTGACTTAGGGGTTAACTTGAGGGTTTACTTAGGGGTCAACTTGAGGGTCAACTTAGGGGATCACTTGAGGGCGAATTCAAGGGTTCAACTTGGATTTAGAGAGCCTTAGCTTTAATTTGATGGGAGTCGCGCTCGCCCTAGCTTCTGGGCTGGCGAGTTTTCCTAACTTGTTGGAAAGTTGGGGTAATTTGGAGTGAGTTAGGCTAAGTTAAAGAGTGGGCGTTCCTAACTAAGGAGCGGTCGATGGTGGATTAGCCAGTAAGATGGTCTGGCGAGCTATGATGGTCTGACACGCTATCTATGTTGATCTTGTGATCTATCAATGGCTTGTTTTTAACTACGGAATTGTGATCCACGCGGTTTTGGTTCTTATTGTTGGGAAGATAAGAAAGATTTTGTCCAAACTGGCGCTCCGGCGGAAAGTTTTTAGCTCATGAATACTCGCGAAAAACATGTCTTTAAGGTGTTTGGCTTGGGCGGGTGCGGTAATAACGTTATTAGCCACATGATCGACCAAGGCTTGGAGGGGCCGGTTTTTGTGGCCGCTAACGCTAACGCGCGGTTTCTTAAGGGCTGTAAGGCCCCGAACAAGATCCAAGTGGGGGTCAACGTCACCAGGGGCGGCGGTTGTGGGGGGGATCCCAAGACGGGTCGGAAATGCGTGGAGGAGAAGATTCCCGATATTTTGGCCACCCTGGCTGGGAGCGATTTGGTGTTTTTAACCGGGGGCCTTGGTGGCGGCCTAGGTAGTGGTGGCTTGCCGGTGGTGGCTAAAGCTCTTTCAGAGTTAAAAAACGCGCCTCTGATCGTCGCGGTGGTGACTAGACCCTTTTCCTATGAGGATTATCGGCTCCCCTTGGCCGAACAAGCTACCGCGGAATTGTATAAATATTGTAACGCCGTCATTAGCGTGGATAACTCAAAGCTAGAGTCTTTAGATCCAGAAACCCCCTATTTGGAGAATATGAGGAAAGGCGACGACGTTTTGTTCCGAGCCGTTTCCAGCATCATCAATCTGGTGGAGACGCCCGGGGAGATCAACGTGGATTTCGCTGATGTTTCCACGGTTTTGTCGCACAAGGGGCCGGCCATCATTAGTTTTGGGGAGGCGACTGGCGATCGGCGAGCCGTGGACGCTTTAGATGACGCTTTGGCCAATCCCATGTTGGCCGAAACTAGCTTAAAAGGAGCCCAAGCGGTTATTTGCGTTATCTCCGCGGATAGCCACGTCTTGGTTAGGGAAGTGATGGATATCAATGAAAGAATCCACAAATCCATTGGCTCTTGCGTGAAACTATTTTTTGGCCTGGTCATTGACGACAGTCTAAAAGAATCTCGCGCCTTAAGGGTGTCACTTTTGGCGACGGGATTGGGGGGAAAAGCCTCGGCGGAAGAGAATATCGCGCGTTCTGACTCCAAATTGGTCGCGGAACCGGTTAAAGTCGCGGCCAATATGGCCTCGGTAAATAAATCCGTGGGAAATAAACCCGCGGGTAATAAAACCGCGGAAAATAAAACCGCGGGTAATAAAGTCGTCAGATTTAAAGCCGTGGAACTTAAATCCGCGGAACGTAATCCCGTGACCCCAGCCCAGCCGAAGCCGAGTCTAAAGCCCGTGCTTAATATGGAAGTAACGACCATAACCTCTCGGCCTCATTTAACCTTAGAAACGTCGAGTTCTAACCCGATGGAACCTACTAAATCGGAAAAACCTTTGGCTGTGGCTCCTGGCCCGTACGCCACCCCCACGCGCCGAGTTATTAGGCCATCATTGGGGGTTGATCAGAGGGCTAACCGTCTAAACGAGTCCAGCGCCACGGCTAATGACGGAAATGGCCGTTTAGAGCAGCTTGATTATGTTATAGAACCAGCGAATTAACCCCGTCTATGTCCCGGGGTCAGGTCAAAAAAGCTCAGGACAGCCGTTTGTCCCAGGAAAAAGGTCGTCAAACTAAGGAACCAGGGGGGCGAATTCGAGTGGGGCTCATTTGGCCAGGTTCTTACGAAACTGGTATGTCCTCATTGGGGTTTTTAACGGTTTACTCTCTATTAAACGCTCTCCCCTGGGTTTTCGCGGAAAGGATTTTCGCGGAAAAGACATTCTCGGAGAAGACCGGCTCGAAACATCCAGGAAACAAATCCTTGTCCCTGGAGACCAAAACGTTCCTTAGCGAATTTGATCTATTGGCCGCTTCTTTGACTTTGGAAAACGACTACTGGATTTTGTTGGATATTCTGGCCAAAGGTCAAATCAAACCAGAAAGAACGGCTAGAGATCGGGAGCCTTTGGTTTTCGTGGGCGGCGTGGGAGTTTGGGCCAATCCTTGGCCTCTCATCCCTTTCGCTGATTTATTTCTATTAGGCGAGGCCGAGATCCAGTGGCCCCAGATTATGGAATATTATCTGGATCCGTTTTTCGCGGTGGCGACTAAAGAAGAGAAACTGAAACTTCTGGTTGAGAAGATTCCTGGGGCTTTAGCCCCCAGTCTTTGGCCGGTGGAGGTTTTAAATGGCGAAGTTGCCTTGGCCAATCCCATCCGTCCGGCTAGAGTTTGTTGGCCTCCTTTGGATCAAACGCCACCTCGCTCGCCCATAATCACCCCTAATACAGAGTTTGGCGAAAGGCGATTGGTGGAGATTAGCCGGGGTTGTCCCCATGGGTGTCGTTTTTGTTTGGCGGGCTCTTTGTATCGTCCACATCGACCTTGGCCGTTGGAACAAATTCTGGGCGTTTTAGGTCAACCTCAATCTTTGGGGGAAGCGGTGGGCCTAGTGAGCCCCGCGGTGGCGGATCACCCAGAGATTGATACTCTCTTGGATGTCTTAAAGGAACAAGGGCGGGCGGTGTCGGTGTCCTCGTTAAGGCTTTCCGCTTTAACGGAAAACTTGGCGAGGCGATTGTTGGCCAGTGGCGTTAAAGGGCTAGCCGTGGCCCCAGAAGCGGGAACCCAAAGATTGCGGGACGTTATCAATAAGGTCATTAGCGAAGAGGAAATTCTAGGAGCCTGTCGACTATTAGCGGAGGCGGGTTTAAGGAAACTGAAACTATACTTTATGGTAGGGTTACCCGGGGAGACGGACGAAGATTTAGCGTCCTTGGCTTTATTATGTCAGAAAATCCAAAAATCCGTTCGGGCGAAGAGTTTCGCCCCGAAACTGGTAGTTTCGGTGGCTAATTTCTGTCCCAAACCGCAAACGCCTTTTGAGTCAGAACCGCTATTATCTGAGGCCGAGTTGATTAGAAAAGCCCAAGTGGTGAAAAAAAGTTTAGCTAAGGTGGGGGGCTTGGAATTAAGATTGGATCCGCCGTTGTGGTCTATTGTTCAGAGTTTATTGGCTAGAGGTGGGGCGGAGTCAGGGGATCTGGTTCGGGCATTGTGGTTAGAAGGGGGTAAGATAAAACCCGCTTATCGTAAATTTAAGACTCAAATGGAGGGAAAAGATAAATTTACAGATCAAGTTTTAGGGAAAGCTTGGCCTTCGGGCAAATATAAACCTTGGCGAGTGGTCGAGGTCGCGGCGGGTTCGGCGCATTGGGCCACGGAAAAAGAAAGATCTCAAAGAGCCCAGACTAGCTCGCCTTGCCCGGTTGAGTTGGGTTGTGGTCGTTGTGGGGCTTGTGAAAAAAATTGATATTGGATGGAAAGAGAAATTAGGTAAGTAAGAAAAGAAAGAAAAGTAAGAAAAGTAAGATAAGTAAGATAAGTAAGATAAGTAAGAAAATTAGATAAGTAAGAAAAGGGAGATAAGGAAGATAAAATATTATGAAAAAAATAAAAAGGATAAATAAAAATGATCTAACAAAGTGCATAGAGTAAATATAATATTATTAAATAGTGAATAAAACTAATAACAATAAATGAAATAATAAATAGAAGATAAAAGTGGTAAAATACAAATATATTATATTAATTAAAAATAATAAAATCTTATAAATAATAAAAACTAATAACTAAAAAAGTAATGGAAAAAATAAATGAAAATAAATAAAGAAATAATAGTAAAGAAATAATCCCAAAGATAGAAAAAATAGATACAGAAACAACAATTAAAGTTAAAAGAGCTAAAGAAAGAATAGGGAAGGGAAAAGAGGAAACAATGGAACCGCATGATAAAAAAATAACGGTTCCAGACCGAAAAAAGTCTAGTCAGGGGCGATATTTAATTGAATCCCCTGAGGACGCCGCGGGTCGGCTGATGATGATTGGCTGGGAAGGCCAAGATTCAGGGGAGATTCGGGAGCTTATTGATGAATTTAGGCCAGGAGGTTTAGTTTTTTTCCGGCGTAACTATCCTAATAGGTTAAAATTCGCTAAACCCGGTTTGGGGTGGCGTCTGGATCTGCGAGCCCCGGGGTTTATTGGGGAAATTTTAACCATGATCCAGAAGTACGCTCAAAAAATCTTGGGACGATCTATTATTATAGCGGTGGATCAGGAAGGAGGATTAGTTAGACGTTTACCGGAACCATTTTTTCAATTGCCTTCAGCTCGAGAAATGGGTATGTTGGAAATTGTGGAAACTCGGCGCTTGGCTGAGCGAGCGGGCCGAGAGATGCGAGCGAGTGGTTTTAACCTCAATTTGGCTCCCGTGTTGGATCTAGATTCCCTTCCAGGCGGCTACATTGGCTCCCGATCTTTTGGCGTTGAGCCAGAAAGGGTGATTAGTCACGCCAAGGCCTTTATGGGCGGGTTATTGGCTGGTGGGATGTTAGCTTGTGGCAAACACTTTCCTGGTTTAGGTGGCGCGGTTTTGGATCCCCATGAGAGGATTCCAGAAATTAGCTGGGATGAAACCAAAATGGCTACCGCCATGGCGGTTTTTCAGGCTTTGGTCGAGGTAGGGTTACCAGCCATCATGACCACTCACGCCCGTTATCCAGCCTTGGATCCGGATCATATAGCCACCTTTTCAGGTCAAATAGTGGGAAAATTGAGAAGGGAAATAGGATTTAATGGGTTATTGTTAACCGATGACCTGGAGATGGGGGCGATCGTAGGCGAACAAGAGCCTGGTCGAGCCGCGGTTAAAGCGGTTTTAGTTGGTCATGACCTGGTTTTGGTTTGTCGGAAGATTGAGGTCGTTAGGGCGGTATATCGGGCTTTATTGGCATCTATTGCTAGTAATCAGATCACAAAAGGTCATTTAATGGAATCTGGTTTACGGTATTGGCGAATGTTAGATCAATTAAATGTTTAGATAAAGTTGATAATTTAAATACTATATTTATAATGTTATTTTAGCTAATAATTATTTTTAGTTTGTTAAAAAAAATGAATATTGTATGATAAAGTTTAATTGTTGTTTGTTTTTACCGCTTGGTTAGTGATTATATGGTTTTAGTTGTTGATTATTGACTATTGATTAACTATTATTCAATATTTTGTTCCATTCGATAAAAATCATGGCGACATGATTGTAAAAAAGGGAAAAAGACCGGTGTTCAACCATACCTATCTTGTGCAACCTGGACTTTGGGAAGTGGAAGGCCATTATTACGATCGGGAGGATCACCGGCATGACGCTAAAGGTCAATTATTGTTGACCCATACCGCTGATTTGTGGACGCTAGAGAGCCAGATTAAGGTTTCTGGTCAGGATCAGAGGGATTTTATTAGCCGCTACGAAATTACTCCGATGCCGAAACTAGCCACTTTTACGGAGTGGAAATCCCAAGTGGGGGGACCTGAACCTATTTATGGATTATTTGTCTTGGTAGAAGATACGGTTATGATGCCTTGGCAATCTGGAAGTGGTTTGTACTGGGGACAGGAGATCATGGGGTTTAAATCGCCTGACGAGTATTCGGGGCGGGGATTCGCCTTTATTAAGGATCAGAAAGTATCGTCCTGGGCTTTTCAGTTGACCAGGCAAAGTGGTTAGATCGGTCATTTTGGTCTGGGACGATGTCCAGAAATACCAAATGGAAAGGGTGTTTTTGTGAGTGTGCCCGAACGCTTGACAAAGGGCGAGCTTAGCCGTTGGTTGGTGGCCTTGGTTTTGGTTCCACCCATTATGTTGTCCATTTTTATGGATAACAACCTCGTTATCCTCGGGGTGGTGGGCTCCATGGGAGCTTTGTGTTGGTGGGAGTTCGCTGTCAATCTATTGGGCCGGGAAAGGGTTGGTCTTTTAAGTCTGGCCATTATAGGTTGGTTGGCCACCGCCATGGGAGCGTTGTTTTTTGGCCCATTAGGTCAGGTTCTGGGTTTAACGCTAGCTTTAGGGTTAGGGGCTTTTTATTTGATGGGCGTTCTCCCAGAAAAAGAGGATCGGGCGGTGGTCAACCTCATCTCCCGTTACGCCCTAGGACATTTATATCTTAGTTTTTTACTATCATTTGTTTTTTTAGTTAAACAAGAATATTTTGGTAATAGATGGTTGTTTTTTGTTATTTTAGTTACCGCTTTAACTGACACTGGCGCTTTTTACGTTGGCTCTCGTCTTAAAGGCCCAAAGCTCTTTCCCAAAGTTAGCCCCAATAAGACCATATCCGGTTTAGTGGGTGGATGTCTCACCGCCGTTATAACTGGGGCCTTATCATTTTCTTACCTACCGCCTGAGTTTTCTCGAACCTCAATCATGGTACTGAGTTTGGCCCTGGCCTTGTGGGGCTCATTTGGGGATTTATTTGAGTCAGCTCTGAAGAGGGCGATGGGTCTGAAGGACACTTCCACGTTACTACTAGGTCATGGCGGCCTTTGGGATAGGCTAGACTCGATCTTGTTCAACTTACCTTTGGTCTACTTTTATATCAGCTTCCAGATGGTTCCTTAGACTCTCGCCCTGTCCTTACCTTAATTAGGTGTATAGGGCGGTTGTTATCCTCAACTTTTTGGTATATAAGGTGGTTGTTGTCCTCAACGGTTAGGTATATAGCCTGGTTGTGGTGGGTTATAATTATGGAAGAGATTAGAAGGGAGATGGGGAGAATAGTGGAATTTATAGGGAGTTATGGGGAGTTATAGGGAGTCAAGGGTTGAGTATAAAGAATAGGGCGCTTTCAGGACTTCTTTATAATCTTCTAACCTATATAATCTTCTAAATAGTTATGACAATAGGACTGGTCGAGTTTTTGGGGAAGCGGAACAGGATAAATAAAAAGAAGATATAGATGAAAAGCGTAAAAAATATTAGTAAAATAAATGATAAAATGAGATATATATAAAAATAGGATATATAAAACTCAATCAAATAAAATATAGATAAATTATTAAACATATAATTAAATAATTATAAATTATTAAGATAAATTAAGTAAAAATATTGGTTATTTGTCGATAGGTCTTTGATTGTCAAATAATAAGTTGGATTATGACAGAGTCTGTTAGATTAGCTATCTTAGGGGCCACTGGCTCCATTGGACGGCAGGCCTTAAGTTTGGCCGCCGCCTTTCCAGAGCGGATTAAAGTTATGGGGTTGGCCGCGGCTGTGAGCGTTGAGCCTTTGGCCGAGGCCATCAAGCGGTATAAGCCTCAGGTTGTTTCTGTTTTAGGAGACGCTGAGGCTAATAAATTGGTAGACCTTTTAAAGAATCAGGGGTTAAATAGACAATCTTGGCCAGAGATATTGTCTGGTTCGGATGGGGCTATCAAAGTCGCCAATCAAAGCGGGGCGGAGATAGTTTTGTCGGCCATGGTGGGCAGAGCGGGGTTGCCACCAACCTGGGCGGCCCTTAAAGCTGGACTAAGGGTAGCTTTGGCCAACAAGGAAAGTCTGGTTTTGGCTGGAGAGCTTATCCGGCCTATGGTTGATCAGTTGATTCCAGTGGACAGCGAGCACTCGGCTATTTTTCAGGCTTTAGGGGGACGATTGACTGGTGATGGGGTCAGACGTATAATCTTAACCGCCTCGGGGGGCCCTTTTTTGGGTTATAGCGAGGAAAAGCTTAAAGGCGTCACCCGAGAGATGGCCTTAAACCACCCTAAATGGGCCATGGGCCCAAAAATTAGCTGCGATAGCGCCACTCTCATGAACAAAGGGTTAGAGGTTATAGAGGCCCATCATTTATTTGGGGTCGCTTATGATCAGATTGAGGTTCTTGTCCATCCCCAGAGTGTCGTTCATTCCATGGTAGAGTTTGTCGATGGAGCCATGTTGGCCCAGATGGGGCCAACCGACATGCGTTTGTCTCTAGCCTATAGTTTATGTTACAATTCTAGGTGGCCGATATTAGGCGATATGGGGTCAGAAAGTCCATTAGGTATCCGCGCCCTGGAATTGACAGACTGTCCCCTAACGTTCGCTCAACCTGACCGACTGGTGTTTCGGGCTTTGGCCCTGGCTGAGGAAGTGGGAAGAAAAGGTGGCGCGGCCCCGGCGATTATGAGTGGGGCCAATGAAGAGGCGGTTGGTGGGTTTTTGGCTGGACAGATACCTTTTGTCCGAATAATTCCAGTAGTTGAGGAGTGTTTGAGCCGCTTGGCCATAGAAAAGGTGGCCGTGTTGGAGGATGTCCTAGAAGCGGATCTAAAGGCTCGCGCCTTGGCTAGAGAGGTCATGAATTTATAATAATGATGGGTTAGGTAGTTTATATTCAGTAATAAATACTTGTTAATATTAAATAAGTAATAAAAATATTTATAAATAGTTTATTGGCTCGTAAATCATAAAATATAATTATATAAAATTTAATAATAAAAATATAATAAAGTATATTGAAACCGGTTGAGAAAAATATAGTGCTTTAATAAATTTATTATATTATTTGTTTCTTAAATTATGATAGATTATATTTTTAACTTATTATTATTGGGTAATTTTTGATAATAGGGAATTAATAGTTGATTTTAAGGATGAATTAGGCTAAGGAAATTTTTTTACAATACCACAGTGTTTAGGCCGAAGAAGCGGATGAGCCGGTGATCTGATGGCGTGGCTTATTGGGGGAAAAAAATAAATTATTTTGTTGACACGGATCCTAATCTCGGTGTTAAGGTGTCGAGAATTGTTTGGCGTCTTGGATTCTGTCTAATGGGATCGAAATGCCGCTGGTTGGTCTTATGATTAATGATTATTATATGATTTTGGGCTATAAGGTTGATTTTTCGCTTGATTATCAGCTCAAACCCTGATCACTAGCTCAGACGAGGATGGCGTTTTGTGTTAAATTAGGGGTTGTTTTTTATCTTTTTTTTATTATAAATTTAAAAATTGGCTGCTTTTATAGATATATAAACTAATTAAACATTATTTTTTAATTATTTTTTAGATTTTATTTATTTTTTTGATTGAAATTCATTCTGTAATCTCTTGGTTTTACTTTTACTGGTTTGTTTTAGGAGGCTTGATTATAAAAAAATAGTTTATAAATCTTGTTATTGATATTGATTTGAGGGGATTGATATTAATTCAAGTTTTTTGGGCTTTTCATATAAATAACTTATAGGGGCTGACGAGGGAATGTGGCAATTTCAGGCTCCTGAAAGTTTTACAAGGAGTTACGATTCATGGAACATAGGCAGAAAACATGGGGCGGATGGACACTGGTGT
>JAISYP010000159.1 GCA_031269825.1 Deltaproteobacteria bacterium | reverse complement strand
TGTATTTCTACTCGGCCGAACTTGGATGAAGACGGTAGAAGAAGTCAGAAGGCCCGAATGACATGGGAGAAATTCACCCCAATAATTAAACAATGGCTACCGGCGCCGGTCACTGCGCGCCTCTGTCCAAATCAAAGGTATATACGTCCGATCCAATTGGGGAGCCCTGCGCGGTAGTCCCGCTCGCGGGGATCTGCGCGGGGGGTGCCCGAAAGGGCACTTCCTACCGCGACTCTCGTCTAGCTCAAAAAAGCTTAAAATAAAAAAATATTAAAATTAAGTAGTTACCGGCGAACCCTTAATCCGACCGGTTTCTAGCGGGAGTATTTGGTCGCGGTCGTCGACTTAGGGCGTCACTCGTAAGTTCGACCGTAACAATATCTAATCTGGTATTTTCCTCAAGTTATAGACCTGGCTTGAGGACGGCGGGTCAGTTTGGGGAGCCGGGCGGGGGGGATAGTTCTGGCTCCCAGCTAGCCAGAAGCGAGCGAGCTTTTTCCAAGCCCTGGTTCGCGGCTTGGGTAAGCCACTCCCGGGCCGCTTGGGGATCTTGCCGAACGACTGTCCCGGCTTGGCAATTGAGGGCCATAATGGTTTGGGCTATGGGGTGGCCGCCTTGGGCCGCCCTTTCATACCAATAGACGGCTTTTTTGCGATCCCGAGGCAGACCAGCTAACCCATCCTCATAACAGTAACCCATTTCCAACTGGGCGGGGGCGTATTCGGCCAGAGCGGAGCGAGATAGCCATTCTAAGGCTTGACTAGGATCTCGGCTGACGCCCTGGCCTTCTCGGTAGCAGTAACCTAGGGCGTATTGAGCTTCGGGATAACCTGCTTGGGCCGCTTTCCGGAACCAATGGACGGCTCTGGTGTGGTCTGGTTCCAGGCCTAACCCCAAGGCGTAATGGGCCCCGAGGCTAAACTGGGCCGGGGCGAAACCTTGCTGGGCGGCTTTTTCATACCAAAAAACCGCCTTGGCCGGATCCTTGGGCCAGCCTTGGCCCTGGGTTAGGCAGTGGCCAACAATGGCCTGAGCTTGAGCTTGTCCTTGGTGAGCGGCCCGGTGATACCAAATCAAAGCTTCGGTGAGGTTTTGGGCGACGCCAAGACCTTTTTCCAGCAGGATGGCTAAATTGAGTTGGGCTCCGGGATGACCTCGCTGGGCGGCTTGTTGAAACCAATGAAAGGCTAAGACCGGATTGGGCTCGATTCCGAGGCCGAGACTGTAACAGGAGCCCAGAGCGTTTTGGGCGGAGCTCAACCCAGCTTCGGCGGCTTTTTTCCACCAAGGGAACGCTTTAGCCCGATCTTTAGGCGTTCCACGGCCCCAGTGGTAGGCGAAGGCCACGTTGACCTGGGCCTCTGGGGAACCAGACTGGGCGGCTTTTAAAAACCAATGGAAAGCTTTTTGAGGATCCGCCGCCACCCCTCGGCCCAGGTCATAGACGCTGCCCAAAGCCAACTGGGCGGGCCTGAGATCGCTTTCGGCGGCGAGCGTGAGCCAATGAACGGCTTGAAGGGGATCTTCGGCCACTCCGCGGCCTAAGATCAAAAGTTCGGCTAGTCGCCATTGGGCCTCGGGATCATTATTTTTAGCGGCTTTTTTTAACCAATAAACGGCTTGAGGTAGATCCAGGGGACGTCCTAAGCCATCCAGATAACACAAGGCTAAATTGTGCTGGGCGGGCGGGTGCTCAAGTTTGGCCGCGGCCTCGAAAAGATTGGCCGCTCGGCTTGGATCCGCGGTTACGCCCAGTCCCTGGGCGTAACAAACGCCCAAGTTGTGCTGGGCCTCGGCTAAATCCTGGTTAGCGGCTAAACCAAACCAATAGGCGGCCAAGGCGTGGTTTAGGGGAACGACTAAACCCGCGGCGTAAGCTAGGCCTAATTCCAACTGGGCGTTAGGCTCGCCCGCCTCGGCTTTGGATTGAAGGGCTAAAAAGCCCTCGCGCGCAGGGTCATGGTTTAGCCCGGTTGGCCCGGTCATTTATTGGTTCCAATGGGAGATTCCAAGGGAGGATAGGGACGCGATATGGCTTGGATCCTTAGGGCGCGCCCGTTTTCGCCAAACTCTATTAAAACCCCATCCAAGCGGGCGCCCGAACCGGAGGGTTTAAAAGGTTGGGGGCGACCAGTCAAGAAGCTTTCCACGACTTCCAAGCCGTTCATGCCAATGACCGAGTCATGAGGCCCGGTTAGGCCCACGTCGGTGATGTAGGCTAAACCTTGAGGCCGGATCTGGGCGTCGGCGGTCTGGACATGGGTATGCGTGCCCAGCAGAGCTCCTAAACGTCCATCTAGATAATGAGCTAAGGCGATTTTTTCACTGGTGGTCTCGGCGTGGAAATCGATGAGGGAGATCTTGATCCCGGTGTCAACCATATCCGCGATCATTTGGTCAGCGGCTCGGAAGGGGCAATCCAAAGGCGGCGACATGAAGATTCGTCCGATCAGGTTACCGAAACCGATGAGAGTTTGGTTGACTTCCAGCGCCGTCCAACCACGTCCAGGGCAAGGCGCGGGATAGTTAGCTGGCCGGATGAGGCGAGGCTCTAGCTCTAAGAAAGGTAGAAATTGTTTTTGTTGGAAAGTGTGATTGCCGCCGGATAAAGCGGCTAAGCCATAACCAAATAATTCCTGGGCCGTGGGCTGGGTCAAACCTCGGCCACCGGCGGCGTTTTCCGCGTTGGCTAGGGCTAGATCGAATTGGAATTCCTCTTTAAGGGACGGCAAAAGGTCGCGAACCAGCTGGCGGCCGACTCGCGAGAAGATGTCGCCCAGAAAGAGGATTTTGGTCATAACGACGGTTTACGCCCGCCCCGGGCCAAGGAAGCTCCAATACCCAGTATGGTTAGTGGCGCGAAGATCCAAAAACAGACCCGGGCGGCCTGGATGAAGCGCGGGTAAAGATCGGGCGTGATATCGCCCGGGCCAATGACTATGGTGAAAACCATGGTCATGAGGGCGATGCTGGAGATCTGGCCCAACAATCGCGTGACGGTGATGACCCCAGAGGCTTGGCCAAGGCGTTTGGGGGGAACCGCCCCCATAATGGCGTTGGAGTTAGGGGCGGAAAACAAGGCGAACCCGGCCCCGAAAAGCCCCATGTTCAAAACCAGGGCCAAGGTGCTGGTGGCCTCGGACAGATTGTTGGCGAAAATTAAAATGGCCACGAGGATGACGCCCAGCCCCAAGGAGGCCAAGCGACCGGCGTCAAAACGGTCGGAAAGTCGGCCAGTGAACATGGTTAGGATAGCCTGGATCACCGGGTGGGCGACTAGAATAAGGCCAGCCTGGGAGGGTTTGAGACCTTTGGAGTATTGAAGGTACAGACTTAATAAAAAAGAGACGCTGAAAGAGGACATATAACTAATGTAGGCGGCCAAACTGGAAAAAGTGAACCGCCGACTGTCCCGGAATAAAGACATGTCGAGGATGGGGCTAGGGGAGGCGATGGATCGGGCGATGAAAAAGCCCAATAAAATTAAGCCCAGGCCTAAGGCGACCAAAGATAGATTAAAGCCCAGGCTCGCTAGCCCGGAGAAAATTAAAGCCACGGCCACCATCCAGACGATGGAGCCGGGCCAGTCCATTTTATCGCTAGCGGAGGGAGGAGGATCTTTTTGTAATAGTTGGGCCAGAACGGCCGAAGGCAGTAAACCGACCACCGTAAACCAAAATAGCGACGCCCAGCCCAGGTACTCCACTAAAAAACCAGCCAATAAGGGGGCTATGGATAACCCTATATAGACTGAGGAGATAGTGATCCCTAAAACTTTACCCCTTTGTTCTGGGGGAAAGGCGGCGGCGGCCATGGTGGTGACCGTCGTGAAAAAAGCCACTAAACCCAAACCAGTAATGGCCCGGCTAATTAAAAGGCTTAAGGGCGACCAAGCCAAAGCCCCCATAGCGGAGCCCAAAATGCCCACCCATAGGCCATAGATGGTGACTCGACGACGGCCTAGGATGTCCGATAGACGAGCGGTGGGGGCGGAAAACATAGCCATGGTCAATAGGGCGGCTAGTGGTAACCAGCCCACCTCCGTGGCGGACATGGCCATTTCCTTGGAAATGGCCGGGGCGGCCACGTTGACGCCAACTAAGCCAATGTTGCCCAATAGATTGGCCGAGACGGCTGTGCCAATGACTAAGCGGCGGTGGCGGATAACCTCAGGCGGAGTTACATCAGGATTGGTCATGGAGAAGCCAGATAGTAGCGATGATCCCGGCCGGGCGGGTTAAATCGCTAGCGTTTATATATAAAAAACTTGAAAAGGTCATAAAAGTTGTAAAACTCACAATTATTCGAAAGGAGAAACCAAAAAAAGGCCGCGGAAGGTTGGATAAAAAGCGGCGTGGGCCGGATGTGACCTTGTGACTATAATAGCCTTTTGGAAGGGAAAAAGACAGTCTTCTTTGGAGTTTTCTCAGAGTTCCCCCGAAAAGCCACCTAGTAGTGACCGAGTAACCACCTAGAATTAATACTAAAGTTTTATTAGGCGAAGGGCGAAAAATCGAGGGCGCGCTGTCGTTGACGGGGAAAGGGAGTGGCGCTCAAAACGCCAAAGTAAGCGATAAAAAATTAAAGAAATAAAAAGTATATAAAAATTACTATAAAAAGGATAAAATATTTTTAAAAGACTAAAAGCAATATATAGGTAAAAAATTAAATGTGATTAAGACTTTTTTAAGCGGAATTGATGGCCGCGCGAAAGAACACGTTCACGAAACGAATCACTAACCGTTTCACGCTTGCGGCCAAGGCGTCGTTGACTGGAATCCATAAGAGGGAATTTATTTTCACCGATTACCGTTGAATCCCGGTCGCCCTCTTTTTTTGGTCAGGTTCTTCGTGGGTGGAGAGGGTGTTATAAATTTTTAGATAATATTTGCTGATATTTAATAATATTTATCAAAAAATAGTTTTGATTATTAATTATGGCCAATAGTTAACAATTCTGATAGCATAAAAGACTAGTGTGAGAGGATCATCAAGTTAAAAAGTATTAATTTCAATAACTTATAAATTAGGATTCTTGAATTTTAGACTTTTCGCGAGATCATCATTTTTGACGCTTCCGCTAAAACCCCGGTTTAAAAAAACGGAATTTCCTCGGGATAAAAAGTTTTTTGGGCTAAGGTAATTTTCCATAATCTGGGGGGCTCCTGGGTTAAGGGACGAATTTAACCTATTAAAATTGGGTTTGGCCAGCCAAATTAGCCTGGTTCCGAAAATTAGTCTGTTTTTGTCTAGAGATTTAGACCGGTTTTATGGTATAAATTTGGCTTAATCAGTTATCTTGGGGCTCGCCAGGGTAAAATGTCCGGCCTCTCGCTGGCGCGTCTAAGGAGATATTGGTGGAATCCTGGCCTCTTCCGCCTCAGGCCGGCTTTTAGGATAGGGAGGAGCCCTTGGATGAGGACTGTGAAGGAGAAAAGTATGGTCAATATTTTGGCCCCCATGAGTGGCAACATCTGGAAAATTTTGGTCAACCCAGGCGATTCGGTCAACGAGGACGATGAGCTGATCGTCATGGAAGCCATGAAAATGGAGATTCCAGTCACCGCCCCCCAAAAGGGAACCATTGACCAGATCCATGTTCAACAAGGCGATTCGGTGGAAGCTGACGCGATTTTGGTGACCTTATCTTAGCCCGTAACCCCAAAACGACGTTTTTGACTTAAACCCAGGTTTTTACCCGTTTTTCTAAGGTTTATCCCATGATAATCGATACCCACATCCACTTGAGCCCACCGGATTTGGTCGCGAACCGGACGCCCTACCTCGCTGGGGAAAAGGGCTTGTCCATCCTGTATAGCGATCCCAAGTCCCCTTTGACTAGTTCCGCGGCCTTGTTAGCGGATATGGACGCGGCTGGAGTGGACAAAGCCCTGGTCATGGGGTTCCCCTGGACTTTGGAGGACAACGCTAAACGCCACAATGACTGGCTATTGGCGGAAGGCCAAAAATATCCTGGCCGACTTTATCCCCTGGCCGCCTTTGATCCCCGCGAGCCTTGGGCCTATAAACACGCGGAGTCTTTCCTAAAGGCTGGTGGGTTTGGCCTGGGCGAGTTGTGCGTTTATGACGAGGGTTTAACGCCGTCCCTTTTAGATAAACTGGCGGCTTTGGGCCAGCTTTGTTTAAATTTTAACAAACCAATGTTGGTTCACGTCAATGAGCCCATTGGTCATCAATACCCGGGTAAAGCCCCCATGGAGATCAGTCAGATTCACGCTCTAACCCGTGGGTGTCCGGGCGTGAAATTGATCTTGGCTCATTTTGGGGGAGGGTTGCCGTTATTGGCCACCATAAAAAAACAAGTCAAAGAATACTTGGCCACGACCATTTTTGACACCGCGGCCATGCCATTTCTTTTTCAGCCTCAAGCGTTAGCCATGGCCTATGACATTTTAGGCGATCGCTTTTGTCTAGGCACTGATTACCCATTGCTGAAAACCGCCCGGTACCAGAAGTATTTCCTGGACGCGGGCCTTTCCCAAGAGGCTATCCAAGGCGTATTAGGCGAGACGGCCAAAAAGTTTCTGGAGCTTTAAAAATGGAAGACTGGCTAGGCCTGACTTTGGCTGCGCCGCCGCTGGCCGGCGAGGCGGTGAGCGATATCTTGTTTGAGGCTGGCGCGGATGGGATTTGGGAAGACACGCCCGATATTGAGGGGCGGTTGGTTTTTCGGGCTGGTTTTCCTTTAGGTCATGAGTCTAGGCTGATGGCGGAGATTCCCGCTGGTCTAGTCCGCGTCGCCGAAAGCTTGGACTTCCCTCTAACTTCGGTGACCTTGTCTTTAGAAATAAAACCGGCCGAGGATTTTAGCCAGACTTGGAAAAAGGATTTAAAGCCTTTTGGCGTGGGCTCTAAATTGTGGATCGCCCCCAGTTGGTGGACTGAGCCCCTTCCTTGTGGCTCGGGAACGAAAATTCTTCGGATTGATCCGGGCCTAGCTTTTGGCAGTGGTCGGCACGCCTCCACTTTTTTGTGTTTAACCCTGATTCACGATCTCGCCACCCCGCCGGCGCGACTTTTGGATATTGGGGCGGGAAGCGGGATTTTAGGGTTAGCCGCGGCCACGCTTTATCCCGAAGCCCAGGTCGTGGGGTTGGATACTGACGCGGACACCATTAAAGTGGCCGAGGACAATGGTAAAAACAACAAACTCGACGCTCGGGCCAATTTTTCCAACGCTCCCCTGGCGGAACAGGGGCCGGGTTATGATTTGATCGTGGCCAATTTGACTTTAAACGTTTTGATTGAATTAGCCCCGGAAATCAAACGCTTATTGGCTCCCCAGGGCCAAGTCATTGTCTCGGGTCTTTTGGCTGACCAAACGGCGGCTCTGGAAGAGGTTTTTCAGGCCCTGGGCTTGGGTTGTCTTCGCCATTTGGGCCAAGGGGAATGGTCAGCTCTACTTTTGGGCTCGGCTGGGACGGGCGCGAGTCGACAAGTTATTGAGGAGCCGCCCATTTGAGACAACGCCTTCTGACCTGGCCACGCTTAGTCCCAGTTGGTCAGGAGGTGACGTTGGAGCCGAGCGAGGCTAAACATGGGTTGTGGGTCTTGCGCCTAAAAGAAGGCGCGGCGGTTACCCTGGCTAGTCCTTGGGGATTGGCTCCGGCCGTGGTTCTTAGAGCGGATCGCAAAAACCTGGTTTTAACTCTTCGCCTAACTGGGGCGTTCGTGGTCGATGATTTTAAAGGCCCCACCTTGGTTTTGCCTTTAATTAGGCCTAGCCGTTTTGACTGGGCCGTGGAAAAAGCCGTGGAACTTGGGGCGCGTCAGTTGTGGCCCTTAATGACGGCTCGGGTCAGATCCACTGATCCGAGCGATCATAAATTAAGTCGTTGGCGACGATTGGCTGAGGAAGCTAGAAAACAGTGCGCCCGATCCACGCCTTTAACCATTGAGGATATCCTGGATTGGCCAGGGTTTTTGGCCCAGGCCGCGGCTTTTACGGGGCCGAGACTGGTTCTTTCGCCACAAGGCGGCTCTTGGCCGGTTTTAGAGGCGGAACCTTTGATCCTTATTGGGCCGGAGGGGGGTTTGGCTGACCAAGAGCTGGCCGCGGCGTCGGCTCTGGGTTTTATCCCCATCTCTTTGGGCCCTCGGATCTTGCGGGTGGAGACGGCGGCTCTAGCGGCTTTAGCTCAATGGGCGGTTCTGAGCCAACTTAATAGCTAGAGGCCTTTAATTGGGGTCTGGTATATTAAATATAAATTAATTAAGTTAAAATTATTTAAATTGAGATAGCTAAGTCAAGAGATATTTTTTGGTCTGAAACGCCTTGACGTTAAGCCGTATCGGCCTTATCTTATAAACAAGCTCGTTTAGAGCTGATCGCTTTTTGAGGTGCCCAATGATTGCCATTACCCCCTTGGCCCATGAAAAATTGTCTTCCTTTCTGGCCGAGAACCAGACTTCCCCCCAGGTGCGGGTTTTCTTGCCCTCGGGCGGGTGCGGTGGGGACAGCCAATTGGCCTTAACCGTGGACGGTCCAACCGATAACGATGTGTCCGTTCAAAACGATGGGCTAACTTTGTCAATTGACAAAAAACTCCATGAAGTCACTGGCTCAGTCACGATTGACTTTAAGGACAATGGTTTTGACTCGGGTTTTTTTGTTGAGCCGGAAAAAAGCCTCCCGACTCAAGACTCGAATTGCGGCGGCTGCCGCGATTGCTGTTGAGCGGCCGTGCCTAACGACGCTCTTGACCAAGAGGTTTTCTGTCCGGTTCTGTGGCGGGATTTGGAAAAACTCGATCCCGAGACGGTCGCGAGATTGTCTGGGGCGGAGAGGACGGCGACGGGTTTTAACCTGAAATTTTTCGGACGGAACCACCGGTTGGACTCCGCCAATCAGCTCTTGGTTGGGCCCCCAGATTTGCGGGCGGTCGGTTTTGTAAAAACCATGGTGGTTCTGTCTTATTTGGTTAAATCCGCCCAGGGCCCTGCCCCAGGGTTAGCCAACGAATTGGTGGGGCCGTGGACTTTACCGGGGGGGAGTGTTTTTTTTCGGGGGCCACACGCTTTGCCCATGGAAAGCTTAGTGGAGGTTTTTGGCCAAGATCCGGAAGGTTTCCTGGCCAAAGCGTTGGCTTTAGGGGCTGACGCTATCACGGACACCGCGTTTCGGTTCCGGGTTCTGCCATTTGTGGAATTGGGTTGCTATCTCGATCCGGCCGATGAAGAGTTTCCGGCGCGGATTAGCTGGTCATTTGATCGTTACGCCCACTATTACTTGGCCTTGGACGGTCTGTGGGGGCTGGCCCTAGCCCTGGTTTCCGAAATGGTTGACGGCCCTAGCCCTCTGGTTTTCAGTTGAGAGCCCAATGAATGGTGAGTTATTTAAAGCTATTTGAAGTAAAAGTAGTTGATCATCATACCAAATGTTAGTATTTGATTTTTACGTCCCCTCTTGGGGGCTTTTTTTTGGCTAAAGGTTTGTTTTGGAAACTCGTTTTTTCAATTAATTCTTGTTTTATATCAAAAATATCAATAAAATATTAAACATGGTATTAAATTTTAACAAATACATAAATTAAGCAATAAATAAACAAATAAAATTTGTATAGAAATTAAATTAAATATTAAAAAAAGATTTAATATATAATAATATTGATATTAATAAAGTATGTTAAATGAATAAGTATTTTATATCTAATATAAAAACTAAATTGATTATTTTTTAGAGGCGACTGCGCAAACTGCGCAAGAACGTGGGTGAGTCATGGCCCTCTGGCCATTGACAAGTCCCTAGAGTGAAAGGAGTAGCGACCCATCATTAACCTCGAGCTATGCGCTG
>JAISYP010000041.1 GCA_031269825.1 Deltaproteobacteria bacterium | reverse complement strand
AGTCGAAAATATTTTTTTGGGGCCATAATGGGCTAGTATTGGAAGGATAGAATAAAATCAAGAAGGAGAATTGGAGGCCCAGTCAGTTGGCCTGGGGGAGACCACGGTGAACGGGTACTCACCCTGTGACCATAATCACTCTCACGGCGCCCATCTCAGGCGTTAAGGTAAACCCAAGGTTCCACGTCGATTCTTCTTGAACATAATATTACATCAAAAATAGAGAACTGTTAGGCAAAAAATATACCAAATTTTTTATTCCAATTTTAGAGCGCTATTCTAAAAGCCACAAACTATAAATTCCTCCAGTGATCGCTATATCATATTTTAATATTTAGAGTTTTACTATATTTTATTCTATAAAAAATATATAATTATGATATAATAATTATTTTAGTTATATTATTTTCTATCAAAAACTATAATGCTAAATATGAAAATATAAATGATTAATATTTTTTTATTTCTGATTTATATTTAAATTACATGGTATTTTTTGTTTATCAATTTATATATATCCTCATATGAGCATCAATTTAAGTTTTAAATATTATTTTGATTGTACTTTTCTACTTTACATATAAATTAAATATTTAAATATATAATCAACTTGATATATACTTCATATAAATTTATTACTAACTTAATACTTTATATTTTTTTAATCCTAAAATATTTCTAATTTATTTTTTCTAACATAAAATATTCTAATTTATATTTCCATCTATATTTATATTTATGAATCGCTATCTAGAAATCCATATACAATAATCTCCTGATATGATCGCTCATTCATACTTTTTTGTTTCTTAGTAGCTAAAATATTGTTTTTACTACTTATTTAATTTGTTATTTATTTATATTTTAAATATTTTATACCATTAATTATTCATCATTTTAATCAACATACTAATTTAATTTATCATTTTTACATCAAATCTTAAATTAAAACTATAGAAAATAAATATTTTACTTAATAATATTATCTTTTTAATGATACATTATATCATAATTACTTCATCTATAATTATTACATTATATCATTATATTAATCTTTTATTATAATAACCTATCATTATATGACAATTTGTTCTCGTTATTTTCAGATAATTACAGACGTCAACCGTATTTTTTTATCAACGCGCCTTGACTATATCCTGTCAAAAACTGGATTCACTCAAAAAAAGTAGACCAACCAACCTCTCCCAAATAAAAAGGCCGTCCCCAGAGCGCTAACCCTAGAAAAGGCCATTTTCTACAAAATGTTTAACGAAACCAAAGAGATGTTAGCTAAAATTTTGTCCCGCTACTTGACTAGCCTTAGTCCCCCACTTTTCTCCTGATCCGGGGGCGCCGCTACCTTAAAGACCCGCGCCGGCCGGAATCAACCGACCCATGATGGCGTTTTCCTTGAGCCCAGCCAGGGTGTCAACCTTCCCAGCCACGGCCGTTTCCGTTAGAACCTGGGCGGTTTCCTGGAAACTAGCCGCCGAGATGAAGCTCGCGGTGGACAAAGAAGCCTTAGCGCTTCCCCGCGGGAGAGGTTCCGCCGTGGCTGGTTTTTTCCCTTCCTCAGTGATAGCGCGGTTAATCACCTCAAAACGAGGACGATCCATCGATTCGCCCACCAAAAACTCCTTGTCCCAAGCGTTTTTCACCCGGAATTTCCAAAGCGTCCGCCGGACAATGACCTTAAGGCTCTGGTCGTTGATCTTAACTGACTGGCGTCGATAGACCCGCCGCGCCTTGTCCACCAAGTATTTAGCCCGCGCCTTCACCACTAAGATGGAGAGGATGTCGCGCGAGCTAGCCGAGCCATCCAAGACTCTCCAGCCCGGATAAAATCGCCCTCATGAACGGTGACTTTTTTACCCTATAATTTTCCGCTCTCCATTTCCGAGCTGAGGAAAAAAATGTCTTGCCCTTTTTGTCCCTTTTATCTATATATTTGTTGTCAAATCGTCCTCAGTGGGCCTTTGACCCCTCGTCTTCTTCCGAACCCGATCCTGTTTTCCACGGCTAGTCGGGCCCTAAGGCAAACCATGTTTTTTCCACGCCCGCTCTTATCCTTATGGTTAGCTCTGAGCCTTTTAGGGGGACTAGCTTCGGCCCAAGCCCCGACCAAGCCCAATTATCGAGTGGAATTGGCGGCCCTACTAGCCGAGGCTAAATCCTTACTCCTCTCCGCCCAGGCCACTGATTTGGGGCAGAGCTATCGTTACCAGATGGATAAGGCGGTGGTTATTTATTACCAAGCCAGCCTATTGAGTCCCAAGTCCCCAGAAGTCTGGCTAAGATTGGGCCGATTGGCCGAAATCCGTAGTCTTTGGGCCACTGATCCACAAAATCAGGAAGAACTGATGGAAGAGGCGCGCGTCCACTTTTTAAAAGCCGCCTACTTAGGCTATAACCTGGCCCATCCACCTAAATCACAGACCAAGACGATTTTATCTAGCTCCGCTGATCCGTTTGTCGCGGATCTTTTGTGGGCTAGCCGCTTAAAAAAGGGTGAAATCAATAACAATGAGTTAACGCTCCATTACACTTTTAATGATCAAAACCCCTTATACCACCCCGGCTTATGGTCAGATCGGCGGTTTATCCTTTTAGCCGAGCCGGATCCCCAAAAAAAAGACGCTTGGTTGGCCATTTTCCGAAAAGAATTTGACGTGGTCTGGGCCTCCATGCCCATCCAGGCGCTTAACCAACGACCCGATCCGCCCATCTTAAAAAAAATTGATGTCCTCCTGGCCTGGACGGAAACTCTGTTATTTCTGTCTAGCGGGCGCGACCAAATTATCGCCCCTCAACCACCTAATAACCAACCCGATCCCTCGCGTCCGGTTAACCCAGCGCCCCCGACGAGCCCTGATAACCTGACTAGCCCTATTAACCTAACTAGCCTCGTTAACCAGCTTCGTCAACAGAGAGAACCGACCGAGTCCAGCCGGGAATTTAACCCGGTTAACCTTTTTAACGACGCCTTAGCCCTCTACCCTCGAGCCTTAAATTTACCCCTAAATCGCTCGGAGATGGCTAGTTTCCTCACCCGATTAGATCAAGCCGAACCCTTCGCCCCCAATCCTACCCAGCGGGAAGCCCTTTGGGCTATTCGGGATCAGTTCTTTAACCGCTATCTTAAAGTCACTAACGACGCCCCGGAGGTTTGGGCCGCCTGGGGTCAAGATCTCTATCAACGGGCCGAGTCCCTGGCCGACGATCGTCTCTGGGCCGAACTCCAAGCCCGCGCGGCGAGTTTCTACGCTAAAAGCGTGGAACTTAGCCCCCAAAAAGATCGAGCCTTAGAACAATGGGCCAAAACTTTGGAGTTAGTGGCTTATTATGTCGCCCCAAACAAAAATTGGCTCGCCCCGGCTTCCCAGAACCTTCGGCGTCAAAAATCCCTGGCTCAAGCCCGCGATCAATACCAAAAAGCCTGGGATTTGGGCCAAAAACTGGATAATTTAAAATCCTTAGCCCGGGTGAGTGTTTTTCTCGCCTTCGCGGCCAAAGAGCGCGATCTTTTTTTGGCTTTGTTTCAAAAAGCCACGGCCCTAGGCCATCTGGCTGTTCGGGCCTCGGATAATCCGGCGGGATCTTGGCTGACCTGGGCCGGGCGTTGTCTATCTTTTCAGGATCATAATCTAGCCCCTGAATTTCAGGACTACGTCATCGCCGAGGCCTTCGCCGCCTATAACCATTATTTAAGTTTAAACGTGGCCCAGATCCCCAGCCTCATCGAGATGGCCGACGGCGTCTGGCGTATCGCGGCCCAATATCCCGAGGGCCAAGATCAAGCCTTAAGTTTATTGATTGATATCTGCCGACGTCTAACTAAGCTAGCCCCCGCCGAGCCAGGCTATGGCTTCGCTCTGGGCCTAACCGTCTTCGCCCAGTTGGCCAATCGACCGGCCTGGCCCGATGACCCGGCCGTAACTAGCGATCTTACGGCCAAAAAAGCTTTCCAAGAAGTTTTAGACGCTTTTTTGGAGAGTTTGGAAAGTTTATCCGTCTGGCGTCCCAACGCCGACTCCCCACCCCCAGCCGGGCAAGCCCAAACCTACGAGCCCTTAAGGTTTCTGTCCTCAGAGGTGGGGCAAGCCTGGGTTTACGCCCCAGTGGCCACTTTCCAAGAACGCTTGGCCTCAGCTTTGAATCGACCGGTCAGTCGCTTGTTGGCCATGGCCCGACCCGAGACCCTCCCCCCTTGGCACCAACTCCAACTAGCCTCATTTTTAAGGTTAGCCGCGGCCTCTGGGTATCTGCCGGCCGAAGAGCGGATGGCCTACTGGCGATTGGCTTTAAGGTTCTTAAGGTTAGCCGCGGCCAAAGAAGATAATCCGGATTTAGGCGCCATCCTAGCCGAGGAGGGTTTAATTCTGGCGGAACTTAACTTATTAAACCGCGCTCCCGATCCCGGCTTACTCAAAGAAGCCCAAACTCTCTGGCAAAAAGCCGAAAAAAGCGCTCCCGGCTCTAGCCACTACGCCCGAGCCCGTTGGGCGGCCTGGCGCGGGGATCGGGAAGAGTTAAAAAAAGCCTTAGCCCATCCCCCGGCCTGGGAAGATAATTTGACTTGGCCCAGTTTCCAGCGAGCCTTAAATGATCCGGCTTTCCGTCCCTATCGCGCGGAACCGTGGCTGAAGGCGGCTTGGTTTGGCTATGGCCATTGAAAAATCGACCCGGTTTAGTTATAATTTTCCTAAGACAATTTCCATTTGGTGGCCCTATGACCATTTTCCAATTTAAAAAACGTAAATTAATTGATGAGGTGATCGTGGCCTTAACCGAGGAAGACCAGCAAGATCCAATTGAGGAAATTATGGTCATCTCCAAAAAGGCCAGCGGTTCCAGGCACGCTTTCATCGCGGGCTTGGAAAAACACGATAATCTGTTGGAGTTTATTGGTTGCTTGGAGGCGGCCAAGATAGAGCTACTGATGTCCGCCTTCGACAATGAAAACGAATAAACAGCCCTTGGCTCTAATCACTGGCGGCGCTGGTTTTATTGGCTCTCACCTGGCCGAGGCCCTGACGCGTCTAGGTTGCCAGGTGCGGGTTCTGGATAACCTTTGTTCCGGTCGTCGGGATAACCTAAAAAGTGTCTGGAAGAAAATCCAATTCTTCGAAGCCGACATCCGCGATCAACAGGCTTTATCCAAAGCCATGGAAGGGGCGCAGGTGGTTTTCCACCTCGCCGCCTTGGCGAGCGTGCCGGAAAGCCTCAACCAGCCCGCCTTGTACGTGGAGGTTAATGGCCAAGGCTCTTTGGGCGTGTACCAGGCCGCGACCCAAGCCCGGGTCAAACGGGTGATCCTGGCCTCGACTTCGGCCATCTACGGCGACGGCCCTTGCCCCCAAACGGAAAACCAAGCCCCCCAGGCCGACACCCCTTACGCGGCGACCAAACTTCTGGCCGAAAACCTAGGGCTTTATTTTCAACGGATTTGGGGGTTAGAAGTTTTTTCTTTACGCTTTTTTAACGTTTATGGGCCCCGGCAAAGCTTAACCGAAGGCGAGGCCTCGGTCATTGGGCTTTTTGTCCAAGCGGCCTTAAATGGCCAGAGCCCGATTATCTTTGGCGATGGCGAGCAGACGCGAGATTTTATTGAGGTGCGGGACGTGGTTGAGGCGATGATCTCGGCCAGCCGCTCCCCCCAGCCCACGGGGGGCGTCTTTAACGTAGGCACTGGTCAGGCCACTTCCATTAACCGCCTTTACCAGATATTAAAGGAACTAACCCCGTCCTTGCCCCGGCCCATCCGCCACCGCGACCGACCAGGGGATTGCCTCCATTCCTGGGCGAACGTGTCCAAAACGACCCGCTCTCTCCAATCATCGGCCCATATTGACCTCCGAGAGGGCTTAGCTTCCCTCTTAGCCCAAGCCAAAAATTGAGGCTATACCAAAAAAAATCAATAAAAAAAGTCCAAAATAAAATTTCCCCTAAAATTTTTTGGCCATAAAAAACTTTTCAATAAGGAACATTATGTTTCCATAAATAAGGGGAGCCTTAACAATTTACTTTTTACATCGACCACAATTTTAATGTTTAATAAATTATGTATATTTAATAATATCTTTTTTTTATTAAATAATATATAATAGCTAGCTAAGTAATAGCTCCTGAGCTTCTGGCCAGAGGTTTTAGATCCCCCTAGCCAGGGCTTTGGCGAGCTCGACCTCCCCAGAGGCCCGCCAATTATAGTGTTGACAGCCTTTTAAGCGAGCATTATACTTTACAGGTTAAAGCTTTTATCCGTCCGTGGGCGGGATGGAATATAGCCAAAACTTGTATTGTTTTTGGGTTTTTTGACGCTATTAGGAAAGCTTTAATAACGCTTGACTACATTTTTACTTCGCTTTAACCAGGGCCTAGGCCTAGGCCTGGGGTCTGTTAGCTTCTTAAATATCCGGCTGCCGCGAATGGGCTGGGATGCTCAGGCTCGAAATTGGTTACAGGCCAAAATAATTTGACCACTTTCACACGGAGGAATTGGAAACATGAGGAAACTTCTACTAGTGGCGGCCCTGGCTCTTCTTTTGGCCCCGCTGAGCGTTGGTTGCTCCAAACCCCCCCAGGGCGGCGGCGACACCGGCGGACTGACGGAGGCGGATAAACTGTTCATGAACGAGCATGTTTATTTTGATTTTGACCGTTACAACATTCGTCCCGATCAGATCAGCTCGCTTCAGGCCAAGGTAGCCTATCTGAACCAGAACACCGCCGCTCAATCCGTAATCCAAGGTCACTGTGACGCTCGGGGCACCGAGGCGTACAACTTGGCTTTGGGCGATCGTCGGGCCAAAGCGGCTTACAACTACGTGGTTGGCCAAGGCATCTCTGGCGACCGGTTGTCAACCATCTCCTATGGCAAGGAACAGCCAGTGGATTTGGGCGACACCGAAGAGGCGTTCGCCAAGAACCGTCGGGCGCAATTCGTGTTGTCGGGCCGTTAAGCCTTCACGGTAAATTGGACGGCTCATTTAGCCGCTCATTACCTTAGATAGCCGGGATCCCAAAAAGGCTCCCGGTTTTTTTTATACCCCGCCAATTTTGTCGCGCTCTTGAGCCAATTTTCCTAGAGCCACTTTTTGGCCTTCCATCAAACTAGAAAGACTATCCGGAACCGAAAACCGGAATTAATTGTGATAAAATAGGGTTTGATATATAATTAAAAATGGCTGACAGCGATTTCGCGGGGTTGGCCAAAAATTGAGCCTAATCTCTGGGGTAATCCCGTTTTTGGGGTAAGATTTGGCCGGGCTCTCTGAAGCTATCTCTATGAAGCTATCTATAGAGCCATTGGGCCCGTCTATTGAGCCATCTATAGGGCCCACTATTACAGCTCATTAGCGCGGCCCATTAGTTCAGCCATAGTACCGTGTCTTCTAGGGGGTAACATGAACCAGGCCTTAGTGGCTCCCGAAGTTTTGGTGGTCGACGACGACGAGCTGACTCGACGATTGGTGGGGTCAGTTCTGGTCAAAGGTGGTTATGAGTGCCTTTTCGCGTCCCAGGGCGACGAAGGCCTAGAGATGGCCAGGGCCCATCGGCCCAGGCTGATTATTTTGGACATCATCATGCCGGGTCTTAACGGCTTTGAGGTGATGAGACTGCTGAAGGCTAGCCCCATCACCGCCTCTATCCCGGTCATTTTTTTAACCGGCCAGGTTCATCAAGCTGACCGTGGTCAAGCCTTGGATCTGGGGGCGGTGGATTACGTGGAAAAGCCTTTTGAGCGTTATGAGCTTCTGACCCGGGTGGACTCTTACGTCAAAAACAGACGCCAAAACCATAATAATCTGAACTATTTCAACGAACGCCTGACCCGGTTGACCCAGGAAGCCTTAGCCCTTTTAACGTCATCAGAGGAGTTCGACGTCGTCGGCGACTCGCCAGCGACTTGCTCCCGTCGGCTATTGGGCAAAATCGACGAGGCCGTGGACAAACTGACCTTCTTAAAGCCGGCCGGGGTCTCGGGGCTCAACGACGCCCTGGATGACCTACGCTCCCATTTGGCCGAGATCCGGGATCTGGCCGACCACCTGGCCATCATCGCCGGTTGGTCAACCCACTAACCCCGCGGAAAGAAGCGAGCTATGTCGGACATGGAGCTTGACGCCAATCTACTTCAGGATTTCATCACTGAATCAAAGGAACTCCTGGAGGATTACTCTTCCTCCATGTCCGCCTTTGAGGTTGATCCCAAAAACCTAGACACCATTAACCCGGTTTTCCGAGCCGCCCACACTCTGAAGGGCTCCAGCGCGTTTTTCGGTCTAAACCATATTAAAGATTTCGCCCATAAGCTGGAAAACCTCCTCGATGAGCTCCGTCATGGCAAACGTTTGGCTGAGCCGAAGGCCATTGAGTTCTTGTTTTTGGCTGGCAATCACCTCAAAGCCATGTTCGACCGACTCTCCAATGGCGACACCAGAGCGATTCTCTTGCCGGAGGAGGAAGCGTTTCAGAAAGAACTGGCTAGTTGGATGGGTTTGCCGGATAGCCCGCCGGACTTTGAGGGCGTTTGTGTCCAAATCAAGGCCCTTTTAGCCACGGCCATGGATGAGGGGGGCGATCTTGACCAACTCATCCAATCCATCTCCGATCTAATTAACTCCCTGCCTTTAGCCGCCCCAGCGGCCAAAAAAGAAGCCGCCTACGTCCGACCCCAGGCCATCAGCTACCAGGGCGAAAACATTTCCGAACCCCTTTTGGCCGCTCTGGATAACTTAAGGGCCCCCACCTTCGATCCACCGGCTTTTGACGCGCAATTGAAAAAAATCGGCGCGCTGATCAAAGAGCGCGCCTGGACGGAATTGGAGCCCTCATTCCAGGTGGCCAGCGAGGATTTCACGGCCGTTTTTGAGTCTGGATTAGATTTTGACCCCATTTTAGTGGGCCTGGTGCGGAATAAGTTGGAAGATTTTTTAGGTCACCTGGAAGTTAGCCTCATGGATTCCGCCCCCCTGGAGCGACCAGAAAATGTCGTCGCCACCGAAAAGAGCGCCAGCGAAAAAGAAAAAGACGCCCACGCCAAGCAAGAACGCAAAACCATGCGCATCTCCGAGGAGAAGGTGGACGGGTTCATGAGCTACGTGGGGGAACTGATTGTCACGGCCGAGACTTTCAATTACCTCCAAAAGACCATTGAGCAAGAAAAGGTAAACCCCAACACCATCCGCGCCTTTAAAAACGCCAACCAAGCTTTCCGGGAACTGTCCGACGAACTCCAGGAAAGCCTAATGGAAATCCGGCGCGTGCCTATCAAAGGAATCCTCCAAAAAGTCAACATGATGGTTCGCGAGCTATCGCGCCAATTAGGCAAAAAGGTTCGCGTGCAACTGGTGGGCGAGGATGTCCAGTTGGATAAAAGCATCGCCGAAAGTTTAGAGGGCCCCTTAGTTCACGTGGTGCGAAACTCCATGGATCACGGTCTAGAGGAACCCCAGGAGCGGGAAGACCAAGGGAAAAGGGCCGAGGGTTTGGTTAAAGTTTCCGCCTCGGCGGACAAAGAATTTTTTTACCTCTCCGTCGAGGATGATGGCCGCGGCATTGATCCCCAGCAAATGCGGCAAGTGGCTATCTCTAAATCCATGATGAGCGAAACCCAGGCCCAGGCCTTAACGGACAAGGAAGCCATCGCCCTTATTTTTGGGGCCGGCTTTTCCACGGCCAAAAGCATCACCGACGTCTCTGGCCGGGGCGTGGGCATGGACGTGGTGCGCACTAACATCAGCGCTTTAAACGGCTCGATCAATGTTGACTCCAAAGTGGGCCAGGGAACGATCATCACCTTAAAAATTCCCCTGTCCGTCACGCTCCAGGTCATCAAAGCCCTCCATGTCCGCGTGGGTCAATCCAACTTCATCATCTCTTTGGAAGAAATTCTGGAGTCCTTAAGGCCTAGCCCAGGGGAACTATCCACCGTGGAAGGCCGAGGTCTCATCCTCAACCGCCGAGGCCAAATCACCCCACTAATTAAGTTATACGAGATTTTTAACCTGGTGCCTGACCATGTGAATCCCGCCGAGGGTTTGCTGGTGATGGTGGAAACCTCTACGGGCCGTTACGCCTTGTTGGTGGACGAGGTCATGGGCCAACAACAAGTAGTGGTTAAGGAGCTAGGCGAACAATTCAAAAGACTGAACTTTTTGGCCGGTAGCGCCTTGTTAGGCGATGGCGGCCTAGGTTTAGTTTTAGCCGCCGACGGCATCGCCCGATTGGCCTTTGGCCTGGATTGAGGACACCTGATATGAGCGAAACCAAGCCCAACCGCGTTTTCATTTTGCCTGGCGAATATTTCATTTCTAAGCAACCCCATATTATCTCCACTCTCCTTGGTTCTTGCGTGGCCGTCTGTCTATACCACCCGGTTCACCATTTTGGCGGCATGAACCATTATATGCTCCCGACCTCGCCCAATAAGGAGCGCTCTGGCAAATATGGCGATTACGCCATCGCCGTGTTACTGCAGTTCATGGAACGGACGCTAGGCGGCTTACAAGGGTTACAGGCCATCATCAGCGGCGGGGCTAAAGTGGTGGAAACCATCTCCAGCGGCACCCAGATCGGTTTACGCAACATTGAGATCGCTCAGGAGACTTTGCGCAAACGGGGAATCCCGATCATTAAGGAAAACATTGGCGGCACTTCAGGGCTCAAACTGCATTACCAGAACTGGGACAACAAACTAACCATTGAAATGATGGATAACAAAAGCATGTCCGGCTCCCTGATCCACCGGGAGGAGATCTCGCGACCAGCGCTCGCCGCTTCCGCCACCACCCCACCCCGTCCTCAATCCGCTCCCGCCAAATCCGCGGTCATCAAAGTTCTCATCGTCGATGACTCCAGCATTGTCCGGAGTCTTTTGGCTAAAGCCATGGCCGATGAGCCGGACATCCGGGTGGTGGGTCAAGCCAAGGACGCTTACGAGGCCCGATCCATGTTACTGGAGCTGGGGCCGGACGTGGTGACCTTGGACATCGTCATGCCCAAAATGGATGGGGTGACGTTTTTAAAAAAACTGATGGTCTATTTTCCGTTACCGGTGATCATTTGCTCGACCATCGCCAAGGCGGGTAGCCAAGCGGAACTGCGCAGCGACAAGATTGGGGCCGTGGACGTCATTGACAAGGAGTCTTTGAACCTTTACCAAGGTCTGGAGACGGTTAAAAGCATCCTCATCCCCAAAATCCGGGCCGCGGCTCGAACCACCGTGACCAAGAAGACCAAAGAACAAGTGGCTGGACTGTGAGGCCGCGGGCTTTAGCGGTTTTTTGGGTTTTATTGGGGCTTTGGCTAGTTTGGGCGAAATCTTTCCCATCCCACGCCCTGGGAGCGCCCATGGTTATCCCGCGGGTCGTGGCTGAGTTTGACCATGATCCTAACCTTTTTACCCAAGGCCTTTTTTTTCACCACGAGGATCTTTACGAGTCAGCTGGCCTTTATGGAAAATCCCAGGTTTTAAGGCGTCGGCTTAATGGCGAAATCTTAGCCCAATGGCGGCTAGAGGAAAAATTTTTCGCCGAGGGGGCGGTTCTGGCTGGGGGCGAAGTTTATGTCCTCACCTGGCGGGAAGGGGTGGTTTTTTTATTAGATCCCCTGACCCTTAAACTAAATCGAACCATTTTTTTGCCCCAGGAGAGCTGGGGTTTAACTTTTGATGGGGAAAAACTTTGGCGTTCCGATGGCACGGAACGACTTTGGCCACGCCAATTATCCCTCGCCGCCGCTGGCTCGCCGGTCACGGTAACGGATCGCGGGCAGCCAGTTAAATTATTAAACGAATTGGAACATGACCCCCAGTCGGGACTGATTCTCGCCAATATATTTGGCGATTCGCGGGTGGCCTTCATTGATCCCCAATCCGGCCAAATCCAGTTTTATCTCGACTGCCAGGCGATCGTTAATAAGCTCGCCCCCAAAAAGCCCGAGGCGGTTTTAAATGGTTTGGCCTTTGACGCGCGGGGACAACTTTACCTGACCGGCAAACTTTGGCCCAAAATCCTCCAGGTGGAATGGGAGCGACCACGTTAGGCTATTAGACTATTGACCGTCAAAATTACGCTTTTCAGTTAGGAGCTGGGCAAAAATAACTGTATACAAAGAATTATAATTTTTGTCTCAAACTAAGGTTTGTATAGATTTTAAAAGACCGTTAATAAAGAAAACTGATGGCTTCGGGAAAACCACAGTTTAAGGGTAATCGTCAAGCAAAAGAGTATTAATTTCAGTAACTTATAAATTAGGATTCATGAATTTTGGACTTTTCGCGAGACCATCAAACGTGATGGCTTCGCGAAAACCCTAGATTAAGGAAAATGATTAAGTAAAAGAGTATTAATTTCAATAACTTATCAATTAGGATTCTTGAATTTTGGCCTTTTCGCGAGACCATCAAGCGTGAGACAGAGATTTACTTACACCAATCCAAGGAGGCATTCGCATGGCTATTGACATTGAAGCCATAAACAAAGACATAAAAAACTATGTCGCTGAGGTGAGAGCGGTCATGCCAATTGACAAGGTGTACTTGTTTGATGGCTTCGCGAAAACCCTAGTTTAAGAAAAATCGTCAAGTAAAAGAGTATTAATTTCAATAACTTGTCAATTAGGATTCTTGAATTTTGGACTTTTCGCGAGACCATCTTGTTGATGGCTTCGCGAAAACCCCTGTTTAAAGAAATTAAGTGAAAAAAAGAGTATTAATATCAAAGAGTTAAAAAATTTATTCTTCGATTTTAAGCCTTTTCGCGAGGTCATCATCTTGTTTGATGGCTTCACGAAAACCCCAGTTTAAAGAAATTAAGAAAAAAAAGAGTACTAATATCAAAGAGTTAAAAAATTTGTTTTTCGATTTTAAGCCTTTTTGCGAGGCCATCTTGTTTGGCTCTTACGCCAAAGGAACGGCAAATGAACATAGTGATGTTGATTTATGTTTTTTCTTTACTGACTATGACGATATAATTGCTGTTGAAGCTAAACTATTTGCTATGAAACGTAAATATGACGCGTATATTGAGCAACACATCATGCTCAATTCGGATCTTTATGATGACAATCCTTTCGTCTAAGAAATTTTGAGAACTGTCATTTAATTATAACTTTTTAGAGGCGACTGCGCAAACCGCGCAAGAACGTGGGTGAGTCAAGGCCCCTTTGGACATTGACAAGTCCCTAGAGTGAAAGGAGTAGCGACTCATCATTAACCTCGAGCTATGCGCTGTCTGTTCAGTCTGACTTTCAAGGCTGAATTACCCGCGAGGGAGGCGGTGAAGCGTTAGTAGAGGAAAACCAGGCCAGCTAATTGAGCGACGAAATAATTAAAT
>JAISYP010000153.1 GCA_031269825.1 Deltaproteobacteria bacterium | reverse complement strand
GGCTGAATTACCCGTGAGGGAGGCGGTGAAGCGTTAGTAGAGGAAAACCAGGCCAGCTAATTGAGCGACGAAAAAGAAGAAATGGGGCGCTAAGCTTTCTTCGTTACGGCTAGAGTTGAGGAAAAGAATCAACTGGAAAATCGCGCGGGTTGGAAAGTGGCTACACAGAGTGGTAACGGGTTTCTACAATTACTACGCTGTCCCGGATAACGGGGCCACATTAGGCGGATTTGTATTTCTACTCGGCCGAACTTGGATGAAGACGGTTAGAAGAAGAAGTCAGAAGGCCCGAATGACATGGGAGAAATTCACTCCAATAATTAAACAATGGCTACCGGCGCCGGTCACCGCGCGCCCCTATCCTAATCAAAGGTACACACGTCCGATTCAATTGAGGAGCCCTGCGCGGTAATTCCGCTCGCGGGGATCTGTGCGGGGGGGTGCCCGAAAGGGCGCTTCCTACCGCGACGCGATAATTGCCTTTAAAAATTTTTATCAACTGGAGATACTCAAATTAATGCCCCAAAAGTCTGTCCAAAGTCCGCTATGGCTAGAATAACCCATGAATCTATCCAATTAAAGGGTATTGAAAGGTGGCTGGTAAATTTTTTACGCTCTGATTTAAACGTTTCTCCAAATCTTTACGCTGATTTAGCCAAAGAATTGGAGAGCGGCGAGGCTGAAGTTATCTCGTCCATTGAAAGTCTGTTCACTAAAGGCTTGATCAGGTGTTTTGGAGCCGTAATCGCTCGCCAAAAATCCGGTTTCGCCGCCAACGCGATGGTTATCTTGTTTCTGGATGAGAAAAAGTTAGATTTGGTTGGGGGGGCTTTAGCCAACTTACCTTACGTTTCCCATTGTTATCGCCATAATCCCACGCCTGATTGGCCATTTAACCTATATGCCATGTTCCACGCGGATAACCAAGTTAAACTAGCGGAAATGGCCCAAAAGATCGCCAAAAAGTCTGAAACGACTAATTGGAAGGTTTTAAAGTCTCAAAGAATTTTAAAAAGAATCTTTAAACTTAACTATTTAATATAATTATATCAAATAGTATTTGGATATAATATTATGTATTATACTAAAATAATTTTATCGATATTAAATTTTACAGTACTATTTGGACTTTTAACTCTAATTTTATCTTTTTGGGGCCGTAAAGTTCTTAAGTTAGTCAACGTAAAAGAATATGGCCAGATGTTGCCGATGGTAACGGGCTGGGCTTCGCTGGTTTTTTTGGCTCAAGCTCTTTTCCCTTTTATTCATAATTATAGTATTTTTTTAAATATATTTTATTTTATTGGACTTATAGGAGTATTAATTGAATTTTTTATATTTTATTTAAATCATTTTAAATATTCAAAATGTAAATATAGCTTATTAAAAAGAATCGTTGTAAATAATGACTCCTTCATCGCTATTATTCTTTTGGCCATCATCTTTTCATTTTTATACTCAGCCATTTGGCCATCCGCTCAGATAGATGTTTGGATGGATACCAGCGTGGATTATTTCATTTGGATTTTTTTGAGCGAGTATTTGGTGGAAGGCGTCAAACCCGAAGTTCTAGAAATCCATCCCGTTTTAAGCCATTGGATCCAGGACGCTTTTGGAACCCATCTTTTTATAGCTTTTGCCGCCTTATCTTTTTTAAAATCGCCTCTTTTAGCCAGCTCGGCGGTGTCAGTGACTCTCCTGGTCTGGTGGAGTGGAGCCACTTATTCCCTTTTGAAAAAAATTTTTGGCTTTAAATTCCCGTTGACGCTAATTTTGACCTTGAGCGTGGCTTTGGGTTGGCTTTTTAATTATTTAGCCATATACGGAATGTTCGGCCATTTAATAGCTATGACTTTATATTTAACTACTTTAGAACAGTTATTAATTTCTTTTAAAAATAATTATACATTTATAAAACGAGTAAAAATTCTATTTTTTCCTCTTTTATTACTTTTAATGTCATATCCAGGTGGTTATATTCCTATATCATTACTAATTATTTTTACAGGATTTTTAATTGTTGTTTTTAGCTTAAAAAACCATTTTTGGTGGCCTCGTTTTACTAAAGCCATGTTCCATGGCCTTGTCCCCGTTCTTGCCGTTACCTCTTTGTTAGCTTTGCTGTCGCCGGGCGTTTTTTACTATATGGGCGCGCGAATGGCCGAAATATCCACTCAAACTACTGGTTGGCGATTACCTTTTTTTAAGCCCTGGCTATTGTCTGGGCTACCTTATTATTCGGTCAGCTCCCTTTCGTCCACCGAAATGGCTGACGGCGGACTAACCTCAATTCTTAGTTATCTGCCAATATTTTTTACCTTAATAATTCTGATGATAATTAGTATTAAATTTAATTCAAAAGAACTTTTATCACAAAAATTATCTTTATCTAAAATAAATTTAATTATTTTTCAACAAAAAACTATAATATCGCTAATAATAGTTTATTTAACATGTTTAATTTGTTATTTAATTGCTTATCTTAATTTTGGTCATAGCTATAAAGTTTGGAAATTCGCCGCTTACACTGTCCTCCCCTTGTCATTTATTCCTATCGCCTTGGCCGTCAGCGCGCTTTTTAAAATATCGCGTGACAAACTTCACTATCTACCAAATTTGATAATAATAGGCGTAATATCATTCTTTGGAATTCAATTTATTAAATTACCTACACTTACTGAAATACCGAGCAAATATTATAGAATGAATTCAGCCGTAAACTTCATCAAGGCCTTGGAAAATATTAAAGAAAACTTGCCTAAAAATTCAACGCTCATAGTTGATTTATTGCCATATCACCAAAATATTATTACTTCTATTATTTTTAGCAATGATACATCATATAAATTAAAGTTTACTAAATCATTATTTCTTCTCTTTTATTCATTAAATTATTATAAGTCTTTTTCATATAATACTTTTATTTTATCTGACAATATATATGATGGTATTATAAACGCTAAACGACCAACCTTATCATCAGGCAATTTTATTATTTATGATTTTATAAGCATAAAAAATCAAGGTTTCGCGGCTATACAAGGTAATAATTTAAATGAAGATAGATTAATAAAATATAATCAATTTAATTGGAAAATTAATAATTTCCCAATCTATGCTACTTTTTTAATTCCGAATAATAAAATTAATAAAAATTTACTATTAATAATAAAATTAAAACGTATTACTGATTCTTATATAAATTGTAAAAAATCTTTAATAGGTGTTTTTAGAAAGAATAATAGTATCGAATGGTCACAATATGATATTGAAAACTTATCTATCCCTATTCCAGCCGAGATAACAACTGGCGGTATATTAAAGATAATTCTATCGGTTGGTGACTCTCCAAAAGTCGATAATATCAAATTTAATGAAAAAATAATAGATATTAAATGTAATTTTGAAATAGACAGTTTTGATTTAATTGAAGATATTAAATAAAAAAATTAGCTATCCAGAATATCCTATGGTCAATTCTGACATGATAGAACGCTGGCTGGCTGTTTTACTGTCTTACTTTAATTGATATATAAATGATTAAATAAGTAACGATAATTATTATGTTAAAAAAATAGGATACTAATTATTTTACGTTTTAAAAGCGTGTTAATAATATTTTTAATATTTTTAGGTTATAATTAAAACGTAGTACATTTAATTATGTAGTATGTGGGTCAGAAAAACGACTAACCAAGCTCTGAGAGGCGTTGATTGACCAAAAGGCCGCCCCGACCGCGAGGCCATCAAGGGCGTTGGAAAATCCTAGCGCGTTGGAGCTATAATCCGTTCACCCTTTATCAATCAAAAGAGCCGCCAATGAATTTGAGCTTTGGACGCGGCCAGGGCGGACTTAGCCCTTTCAACTGTGGCCAATATATCTTTAACTCTGGATATTCAATAATAAATTTTCTAATAATTATTACCGCGTTCGATAAACGAACTCGGTCTTACTCGATAAATAATGAGCCATAATAATCTGGATTTCTTGGTCAATCGGCGACGCGCTTTTAAGCTTTCCATAAAATTGAGAAAATCTAAACTAGACCGCTGCGCGCGCGTACGCCATGAACTACTCCAGAGAGCTCCTCAAGCGAGGCTAATAGAGTTTTGTCGCTCATGTGTTGGGTCATCGCGCCCATGACCAGTTGGCTGTCCTGGCGAGGGAAATTGATGGTAAAGCCCCCGAGCGAGGGCCTGAATCATAAGTTTTTTCAGCCAAGTGGACGACCATGGAATTTGGCGGTGGATTGGTCTAGAGACCAGTCACGGCGAAGACTTTTTCGATAAATTTGATGGCTTCGCGAAAACCCCTGTTGAAAGAAATTAAGTAAAAAAAGAGTACTAATATCAAAGAATTAAAAAATTTGTTTTTCGATTTTAAGCCTTTTTGCGAGGCCATCAAATTTAGGCTCATCGCTTAATTTAAAGGATCTGAGAAGATGAGGGGACAAATTCACCGAATTTAAATGGCCCTTCTGGAATGACTAACTACATAGAGGGTTACCGAGATTATAGGTTTTGGATTGTTCCGGCTTTAAGACGGATCTGAGTAAATTTTAAACCATGTTAGGGCGTTCTCAATGGAAATTGTTCCATTAACGGCCGCCACAGGGCCGCTACTCGCTCGCCTTGGACGATGGAACTAGTGGAAACAAACGCCGCTGGGATTCGCGTGTCTCGCGTCATTTGGGCGGAACGGAAAAACCAGCCCGCCACATAGTCTAAAATACCGCCTTGGTTGAACGGAGTTCCCTGATTGTCCACGGCCAGCTGGGCGATTGGTTGGCGTTGTTCTTTGGTTTGGGCTTTTGAGCCAAGGAAAGGCGGATTGCCTAGGATGTAACTAAGCTCGGATTTTGGAACCACGTCCACCCAGTCAATTGTTAGGGCGTTGGCCCTTCTTATGGTAGATATTTTTAAGACCGGGCTGATCGTTAAGTCGAGCCCGAAAGTCTCGGCGACGCGGAAGCTCATCTGGCTCTCCATGAGCCATAACCCCATCTGGGCAATTAGTTCAGGCGATTTTTCCAATTCAAGGCCATAAAAATGGCGCGTCGACACTTTTAATAGCGGGGCGATAGGCCCCATTTTTTGGTCAACGGTGGCGGAAAATTTGATATTTTCCAGTTCCAAAAGCCGCGTTTCCCTATAGGCGATAATCAGGAAAAGGCCGCGGACACAAGCCGGATCCAGAAATTTTAGATGGCTAATTTTATGATGAAACTTTTTTAAGGCCGCCTCATTGGTTTTAACCAACTCGAATTCCGCCCATAAACCGTCCAAGAACAAAGGTTTGATCAGTTTTAAAATGTTCGCCTCGCTCGCGTAATGGGCCCCCATCGCGTGGCGATGAGTTTTTTCCACGCTTCCTTGAAACAAGGAACCCATAATGGTTGGCGATAGCCCGTTCCAGTTAATCTGGCGACAGTCCAGAAGTTTGTTCCGAGTCGTGGCGTCAAAATCGGCTAAGGGCAAAATATCGGAAAATAACGCCCAGTTAAGATGACGAAAAGGCCTAAGCGCGGCGGCGTCAGGGGTCTTTTGGGTCGGGCGACTATTCGACAAATTATCGCCCGATAAAATATGGTCAGACAAATTTATAAATTCAAACAGTTGACCTATCCTTTCCCCAAGATCCGCCCCATCCGGCCGAGACTTCGCCAGATAAGCGCCCCAGCTACCTCTGGGAATAAACCCGGCTCCCTCGGCGAAAAAGCCAAACAATAGCCGAAGAAGGTAGACTTTGAGGAGCCGTTGGTCATAACCGGGTACTTTTAAAGCGTTATAAAGGCGGGTTATTTTTCCGATCGCGAGATTATTATGGATTACGGGAGTAGGGATTTTCATTTTATCTATTTGGCTACCTCTGTTTGTAACTGTTGAAAGACTGGCTTGGTTTTTTGGTTCTTATTGGATTATTGTCTTTGACCGCGGGCTGATCCGAAATTAGACGGGACGTTTGGTCTATCTATATTTTAAATAGTGATGATTTAAATATTGTCTAAACGGATCGCCCAAACGGATTTCCTTTTTTAGTATGTAGTAACTTGGAATAAAATTTATTATTTTCCCTAATTATTAAGTAAAAAATACTTTAAAAATAAAGTATAAGATAAGTTAGATTTTTTTGGATCCTAAAAATCCGACTAGCTTTAGGGACATTTAACATTAATTCCATCAATCTAACAATCCATCAATCTAACAATCTATCAATCTATCAATCTATAGACAACAATCTATAGACAACAATCTATAGACAACAATCTAAGGACAACAATCTAAGGACAACAATCTATGAACAACAATCTATGAACAACAATCTATGAACAACAATCTAGGAATAAATTGTCCCGTCATTTTCAAGACTTATCAAGATAGCGAAAACAAGAATCGGTGGGCTCAAAAAGGGGACGGCTCAACCGAGTCGGGCGGTTTTTAGGCGGAGGAGCTGGGCTAAGATTGGCCTGTTGATGGTGAAAGAGCGGAAAAAGGGGAAATTTTCGTGGACAAGAGGCGAGCTGGGCGGGATGGCCTAAGGCGCGTCGCCAGCCTTAGGCCTCAATTGTGGGGCCATCTGGTCAGTTGGCCTTAGCCACGGTTTGGGCCAATTCTTCGGCTAAGTCATTGATTAGGTCTTCTTTTTCGCCTTCCACCATAACGCGCACCACGGGCTCAGTGCCCGATGGCCTTAATAGAACGCGGCCTTGACGGCCAAGCCGGGCTTTTAGCTCCGCTTCCTTGGCTAAAACCAAAGGCAATCTGGCCGTGGCCGCGGGGTTGGGGGTGGGGACGCTGACCAAAATTTGGGGCATGAGGGTGATGCGCGCGGCCAGTTCCCTTAAGGGACGGCCAGTGGTTTTCATGATGGCCAAGGTTTGGAGGGCGGCCAGGGTTCCATCGCCCGTGGTGGCGTGATCGAGGAAAATTAGATGGCCCGATTTTTCTCCCCCAAAATTAAGGCTTTCTTGTCTTAACAGTTCCGCCACGTAGCGATCGCCAACGTTGGCGCGAAAAAGCTTAATCCCTTCTTTTTCCAGGGCCAGCTCCAGGCCCATGTTGCTCATGACCGTGGCCGCGATGGCGTTACGGGCCAAAAGAGCCTTATTTTTCAAATGCCAGGCGCACAGGAACATGATTTGATCCCCGTCCACCACTTGGCCCTGGTGGTCAAGGAGGATGGCCCGATCCGCGTCCCCATCAAGAGCCACCCCTAGATCCGCCTGGCTTTCGATGACCTGGGCGGCGCAGATCTCGGGGCGTAAAGAGCCCACGCCTTGATTGATGTTGTAGCCGTCCGGCCGATCCCCTAAGACGCGCACCTTGGCCCCCAACTCCTCAAACACGGCTGGGGCGGACTGGTAAGCCGCCCCATGGGCGCAATCGAGGACAATGGTCAGGCCGTCTAAATCCATGGTTTTGGGAAAAGTGTTTTTTACCGAGACCACGTAACGACCCACCGCGTCTCGTATGGGCCAAGCCCGGCCCACGGTCTCGGCGGGCGGGCGATCTTTGGCTAGGCGCGCGTCCGCCATGAGGGCCTCTAGACGCGCCTCGATCTGGTCGGGCAGCTTGTAACCCTGGCCATCAAAGATTTTTAACCCATTATCTTGATAAGGATTGTGGGAGGCGCTGATGACGATGCCCGCGTCGGCCCGGGTGGAGGCCGTTAGGTTCGCGATCCCTGGGGTGGGGAGAACGCCGGCTAGATACACGTCCCCGCCTTGGCTCATCACCCCCGCCGAGACGGCTCCGGCTAGCATGTCCCCGGATAGGCGCGTGTCCTGGCCAATGACGATTTTTGGGCGGCGCCCCAGGCGTCTTTCCTCTTTTAAAAGAAAGGTTAAAGCTCGGCCTAAAGACAAGGCCATTTCGGCGGTCATGGGCGGTCGGCCCACCACGCCTCGGATGCCGTCGGTGCCAAAAAGAAGTCGGGCGGCGCTGGAGGTTTTTAAGGTCATGGTTTTAATATATCCGGCCGACGCACCTTGGAAATCACCAGATGCGAAGGTTCCACCTTGACAATCTTGACCCAATTGGGGCCAGTGGGATTAATGGGGAGCCGTAGGTTGCCCGGATGGGCCAGATCTTCCTGGGTTAAGCGCACGGTTAACTTAATGTCCTCCGATTTAGGGGCCGGGTGATCCAATGTCCAGGACACCTTGACTTTAGCCACGCCAGGCCGAAAACTTAAAGGCGTGGGCGCTCCATTCCAAATGGGCGTGTCTAGGAGCACAGGGTTAACGAACACCTCGGACTCTTCTTTTAAAACCGAGGCTACCCGCGCTCGGAAAACTTTCGGCTCAACGGTCACGTTTCTATCTATGGGCGCGCTAGTTGAGGAGAGGGTTAAAATCGTGTCCGGCCCCCGGATCTCGCTCAGTCGGGCCGTCCCCAAACTTAAACTGTTGATCACTTCTAGGTGGTTAGTCGGGCCGGTGATCCGGGCCACTTTCGGCTCAATGATGGCTGGCCCGGTAATCTCCAAATAATTAGGCGCCTGCCCCACCAACTCGACCGTGACGGGGACTTCCTTGGTCTCGTACGGGTAGACGTGGAAAGTAAAATCCATGGGATCAAAGCGCGTCACCTTAACGCCTCGAGGGAGGGTGGGGCTGAGGTTAGCGATATTCACGGCCACGGTATGGGGGCCGGGCTCAATGTTAGCCAAATTTTGACGATAAAAATACTTATTGACCTCCAATAGACGTGAATGGGCTTTATTGGCCTCAACGCGGATATTGATGGCCAAAGTCTTGTTTTCCACTTCCGTATTGGGGGGTTGGTTGGTCAACTCCAAGGTGGCGGTTAAATCATAGACCGTGGTGTCCTGGCCGGAGACGGTCAGCCACAGGATGAAGGCCAGAACCAGGGACAGGACAAACATGGAAAATTGGGTGACGAAGAAGTTCTTCACTAAACCAGAGGAATTTTCCTTAGATGGAGCCATAAATATCGTTCCGGCTAAGGCCGGGCCCCCGGGCTTTTAAGGTTTTTTTGGCCCTTTTTTTTGGCTGGATCCAGACCCAGGTGGCCCAGCAGACGATCTCGGAGCATGCCCGCCCCCATCATAACTTCCACGTCCCCGTTTCTGACCAAAGAGACCAGGCCCCGTTCCTCGGAAACAACCACCACGATGGCGTCGGACTCGCGCGATAGACCAATGGCCGCGCGATGTCGGGTGCCAAAAAATTGGCTAATGTGATCTTCGGAGGGCAGAAGCGGTAAAAAACAACCAGCCGCGGCTAGGCGGCCGTCTTGGATGATGACCGCCCCATCGTGTAAGGGGGCGTGGGTATTGAAGATGGCCAGCAGTAACCGATCCGAGACCACGGAGAAAAGTTTGGCCCCCGCTTCCACGTATTCGCCCAGACTAACCCGCCGCTCAAAAACAATGAGGGCCCCGGTTCTTTTTTCGGCCATGAAAAAAGCCGCCCGCACCACTTCGTTAACCGATTCTTGGACATGGGATTGGGTCTTGGAAAAGGTGAAACGACCCGCCCGGGCCAAACCTCGTCGGATGTCGGTGGAAAAAAGCACCACCAAAACAATGAATAAGTTGGAGATAAAGTACGAAATCAGAAAACTTAAGGTTAATAACTCAAAATACTCGGCGAGTTTGTTGGCCAGGGCTAAAAGGCACAACCCTACCAAGACCTGTCCGTTCCTGGTGCCCTTGACCAGGCGGATGACCTGGTAAATGATGACCGCCACCAGGATGATGTCCACCACGTCTTGGGCGTTCATGCTCTTGGTGGCGCTGGCGAAGTTGGCGAAGATGTCTGTTTGAAACAGTTTGTTGAACATGGTTACTTAGGTTAGGGGCCTTAAAAGCCCGAGCGGTC
Source organism: Deltaproteobacteria bacterium (assembly GCA_031269825.1). Lineage (GTDB taxonomy): Bacteria > Desulfobacterota > Desulfarculia > Adiutricales > Adiutricaceae > JAIROO01. Next base: position 27,594 of record JAISYP010000153.1, on the reverse strand, counting down.
AGCCTCGGGCGTTTAGGCGGCGCGGATGGCTTGGGCCACCAGGGCCGCCTCCTTGGAAGGTTTGACCGCGTGAACGCGGATGATTTCCGCCCCTTTGAGGATGGCGATCGAATTAGCCGTCGCCGTGGCCAAATCGCGCTGGTCGGGTGGGGCGCCGCCCAGAATAGTCCCCAAAAAAGCTTTGCGGGACAGGGCCATCAAAGTGTGAAAGCCTACCGGGAAAACTTTATCAAAGTTTTTTAAGATTTTTAAGTTGTGCTCGGCCAGTTTCCCAAATCCCAACCCGGGATCCAAAATGATCCGCGAGCGATCCACGCCGGCGGCCATCGCCACTTGAGCCCGATCCCACAAAAAACGACGCACGTCTCTAACCACGTCGTCGTAATGGGGAGCCTCTTGCATGGTTCGGGGATCGCCCAACATATGCATGAGGATGACCGGAACCCCAAATTTAGCCACCACCGGCAGTAACTGGGGATCATTGCGGCCCGCCCAGATGTCGTTGATAATGGAGGCTCCGGCTCGGAGGGCTTTTTCGGCCACCTCGGCTTTGTTCGTGTCCACGGAGATAGGCGGGGTCTGGGGGTTTTGGGCCAAGGCCAAAAGAACCGGCTCTAACCGTCGCCACTCTTCGTCGGCTGGGGTGGGTAGCGAGCCAGGCCGGGTCGTTTCCCCACCCAGATCCAAAAGATCCGCCCCTTCGTCCATATGTTTTTGGGCTCGCGCCAAGGCCGCGCTAGGCGTGAAATATTGGCCCCCATCGGAAAAAGAATCCGGGGTGATATTGACGATACCCATGACCAGGGGCCGGTCAAAGGCCAAGGAACGGGGGCGGCCGTGGTGGTCGACCCAGGTCATTAGACGTTCGGCGGGAGGGCTAAGGTCGGTCATGGGATCCCATCTGAGCGCGCGTGGGCTTAATAATTATAGTATAGACGCGGGGCGTTTTTTGGGCGCTCGCCGCTATCAGGGAACTATTATTAACTAAGAACGAAATAACTATGGACAGAATAATTATAAACGAAAAAAAGCTAGGAACGGAAAAACTAAGAACAGAAAAACTATGAACAGAAAAACAAGACTAGAGCCACTAGGAACAAAAAAACATGAACAATTGACTAAAAAAATGGTCAATGAACAGTTTCTTGGGACTCATTCTCCTCTTCGTCGTCCAACTCTTCCTCATTAGGAGCTTGTTTGGCGAAGGAGGCTTCCGGATTGATCGTGGGTGGTTCTAAGCCTTCGGCGATGATGGCCGCCCGGCAGATGTCCACGACCTCGGCCGAGTCAATGGTTTCCTTGAGCAAAAGAACGTCGGTTAAAGCCTTTAAGGCGTCCATGTGGCGACCGATGAGTTCTTTGGCTTGGTTATAGCCGTCCACGATGAGACGGTTGACCTCGACGTCGATTAGTTTAGCCGTGTTTTCCGAGTAATCGCGGTGTTGGGCGATTTCTCGGCCCAAAAAGATTTGCTCGCCTTGTTTGTCAAAGGACACGGGGCCTAAAACCTCGCTCATGCCATAACGGCAGACCATGTCGCGGGCAAGCTTACTGGCCTGGTTGATATCCGAGCCAGCCCCAGTGGTCATGATGTTCAGGGCCAGTTCCTCGGCCACCCGGCCACCCATCATAGTGGCCAAACGGACTTTGAAATAGTCTCGGCTATAGGTGTACTTGTCGCCAGTCGGTAGATACTGGGTGACCCCCAAAGCCCGGCCACGGGGGATGATGGTCACCTTGTGGATGGGATCCGAGCCAGGCAAAAGGATGCTCACCAAGGCGTGGCCCGCCTCATGCCAAGCGGTGTTGGTTTTTTCTTCCGGGCTCATGATCATGGATTTGCGCTCCACGCCCATCATCAGTTTATCCCGGGCCGTTTCTAGGTCAATCCCGCCCACGCGCTTTTTATTTTTCCGGGCCGCCATCAGGGCGGCCTCATTAATAAGGTTTTCCAGATCCGCCCCAGAAAAACCGGGCGTGCCCCGGGCCACCACGCCCAGATCCACTTCTTTGGCCAGAGGCACTTTTTTGGAGTGAACGATTAAAATCTGTTCCCGACCCCGGACATCGGGGATGGGAACCACCACTTGGCGATCAAAACGGCCTGGTCGTAACAACGCGGGATCCAAAACATCGGGCCGGTTCGTGGCCGCGATGACGATGAGGGCCTCGTTGGGCTCAAAACCATCCATCTCCACTAATAATTGATTTAAGGTCTGTTCGCGCTCGTCATGGCCGCCCCCTAACCCCGCGCCCCGATGGCGGCCGACCGCGTCAATTTCATCGATAAAAAGGATACAGGGGGAGTTTTTCTTGGCCTGGCCAAACATATCCCGCACCCGGGAAGCGCCCACGCCCACGAACATTTCCACAAAGTCCGAGCCGCTGATGGCGAAGAAAGGCACTCCAGCCTCGCCAGCGATGGCCCGGGCCAAGAGGGTTTTCCCCGTGCCCGGGGCCCCCATGAGCAAAACGCCCTTGGGGATGCGGCCGCCTAAACGGACAAACTTTTGGGGCTCGCGCAGAAAGTCGATGATTTCTTCTAGCTCGTTTTTGGCTTCCTCAATCCCGGCCACGTCGTCGAAGGTGATTTTTTTCTGTTCCTCGGAAAGCATCTTGGCCCGGCTTTTGGCGAAGGTCATCGCCTTGCCGCCACCTTGCATTTGGCGCATGAAAAAAATCCAGATAGCCACCAACAAGACGATTTGGATCAGCCCCCCCAAGAAAGTGTACCAGTAGCCTGAGGGCGGTGGGGTGACCACGACGTTGACGTTTTGCTCTTTCAGCGTCGGCAACAGCTCGGGATCATGGGGTGGCATGTAGGCCGTCCAACGGTTGGTGGAACCTTGAACCGTAATGGTTATCTCGTGGCCAGTGAGGATCGCCTCCCGAGCCTCGCCGTTTTTTATGGCTTTCCAGATATCCGAGTAATGTTTTCTGGTCTGGTTTTCCGAGGGTTTAAAATAATTAAACAACCCCACCATGACGATGACGATCATGACCCAGATGAGAAAATTGCGCGAAAAACTGTTCAATGGAAACTCCCGGAAAAAAAACGCTCAGACTATTTTAGGGGACGAGCGTCTTTAGGGGACGAGCGTCCTTAAGCCGGCCAAATCGGCGGGATGGAGGGCGTCTCGATGGGGGTCTGGCCTAAACCTTTCCCGAGGCGGAGAAAAAACACGTCCCTATATACGTTAAACTATATTTTTTATCAACTAGGGTTTTTATCCACTAGACGGCCCCAAAAATTACGGTCGTCCGAGAAAAGCGCGTCAAACCCCGAACGACCCAGAGCCCTAGACCGCTGATATGGCTCCTTGGCCCCCTTCTGGCGGGCCATCGGCGAGCTAAATTGAGATCCCGACCTGACCCCTAGGGATCGCGACCGGCCATGAGGCTTTTTAGCCCAGAGGCGGAGCTAGCGTCAGGTTATCTAGCTCTAGGTTATTTCAGTCGGTAGGTGATCAACCCATGGGTGGGGTCATAAGGAGAAACCGCCACTTCCACTCGATCGCCGGTAAGGACGCGGATTTTAAACCTTTTCAGGCGTCCAGAAAGCATGGCCCTGATTTTTACGCCCTCCGAAGTCTCCACTTCCATATGCCCATCGCCTAAAGTTTTGGTGACGAACCCTTCTAGTTTAATTAGCTCTTCCCTGGACATGCTCCTCCTTAATTCCCGCCGCCCCTCGTTTTTCGCCTAGTGGCCAGCGCTTCAAATGGCAATTGACAAGTATATCAGAGCCAGAAAATTAATCAAGCCATAAAATTAAAATGTTATTTAAGGAAAAATGTATAAAAACGTATATTAAGTATATTAAAGGTTGATTTTATTTAAAATATTGAATTTGAGTCAATAAATATCCTTTTTAAAAGGGAGCCCAAGGCCAAAAAATCCTTTCTGGGGGGCTCCCTTTTGGCCTTTTCCCCAGCCAATTTTGAGGTATGACCCCTATATTACTATATTAATGGTTAAGCCTCTTTTTTCGCCTCTTGTCTACCAAGCCCAGGGGTTTAAGGGATAGCTCATGACCAAACGATGGTAGAGCTCCAGGGTCTCGGCGCAGGAAGCCAGGCGTCCGTCCGCCCCGATTTTTTGTCGAAAGGTTTCTAGAACCCGAGAGCCAGATAGGAAGACAAATGGTCGGCTGTCTGGGGAACCTAACTTTTTGAGCGGCTTAATGACTAGCCGGGTTTTTTCTTCTTTGATCGGCCCCTCCCAATGGAGGCCCACTAAGTTGGGTCGAAAAAGCTGGGTTTCGGCTAGGATCGTCTCGGGGGTGGGCCCCAAACCCAGATCCCGCAGCTCAAAACCCAAAGAGGCCAGAGCGAGCCCGACGCGATTTTTTTCGCGCGCCTCTTTGGTGGAAAGGGAGGCCAACAGAACCCGGCCGGGAAAAGTCTCGACTAAGGGGGCGCCCTGGATGAGGGCCAGGATTTTTTTGAGGATACGGCCAGTTAAAACCAGGGCGGAGGAGAAATATTGGCCAGATTCGAAAAGGCGACCGATCTCCAACAGAGCGGGCCCCGCGCTTTCTTTGATTAGGTCAGGGTTGAGCCCATTCAGTAGAAGATTTTGAGTTAGTTTTAGACTCTCATCCTCTTTAAGCTCTACCAGATTATCCTTAAGCTCAATTAGGGCTTGTTCGATAATTAAAGGCATAAGTCCCGCCAAAAAGGCCAAAAAACCAAAAGGCAAAAACCAAAAGGCGAAAAGGCCAAGAACAAGAAAAAACCACTGGCGTCCCCCAAGCCGGGACGCGGCCAAAAACTAAAGGTCGGCCTAAAAACCTAAGCGAACCGAAAGGGCGGTCAGTTTCCGGGGGGCCAAGAGCCAGCCTGAGCCCAGGGGGAGGTCGTCAGAGTCAAAGAGGTCATAAATGATTTTAAGGCTTGGGTCGCCCTGGGCCAGTTCTAGGCTCTGGGCTTCCTCGGCCCCTAAAATCACGGGGCGCGTTTGGATAATCTGTTTTTTGACGTGTTTGGGAGCCACTTTCCAAGGGCTCATCAGATTAATCAGCTCCAGCTCATCCTCCACAATGGGCGAGCGCGGATCAAACCGCAAAACCGATTGATTTAAAAGGATCGGATGGCCCTGGTGGCGGATCAGGCGATCCAGGTGGATAACCCGCCCTTGGGGGGGAAGTTTTAGACGCTGGCGGGTTTTGGGGCCAGCGGTGGCCAGACGGATTTTGAAAGTGGCCACGGAGATGTTGAGGCGATCTTCCAACAGACTAGCTAGGTGAGTCCAACCGAATTTAGCGTTAACCCAAAAAGGCGTGGTCACGAAGGTGCCACTGCCATGGATTTTTTCCAAAAGGCCCGATTGAACTAAAATGGCGATGGCCTGGCGGACAGTCATCAGGGATAGGCCGTTTTCCCGGCCAATAGTGGCTTCCGCGGGGAGCTTAGAGCCATTGGGATACTCGCCAGAGGCGATCTTTTTTCGCAGCTCCTGGGCCAGGAGCCGGTAGGCGGGTGGGGTTTCCAGTTTGGCGTCAATCATCAGGCGGGACTCGTCTTTCTTGGCGACATATCTTAACGGCGGTCTTAGGCCGCTGAATACTTGGCCACTAGCGGCTGTTTTCTTAGGCCCATGGCGTTTTTGGTTAAAGGGTCAATGGGAAAAGCGGCTGGTGGCCGCGGAGATCGGAGGGTCAATTGGCGGTGATTCCAAGAGGTTTCCGAAGACGACGGACGTAATAGGTGGTTTCCTATTGTTTGTTCATCATAGCAATAACCCAATCATTTTAAAATAGTTTTTTCGCCCCAACCGCCAAAATGATTGGCGGAAGGAAAAATTACAGGACAAAAAAAAAGAGCCTGAAATGGTCACTAAATTGGGGTTTTTAATATTATGGTTGACCTGGCTTAACGAAAGGCCTATTATACGGAATATTTCCCCACCCCTCGGGAGGGAGTTTTTCCGAGAGCGTCAAGCTAAGGCGGATATAATTGAGTGGATATAATTGGTCATAAAATTTGGTCATGGCCAGGCGGGGTTGGCTGGGGCTGGTTATTAAAAAAGGGCGACTCGCCTAGGGCGGCTGGCTTAGACTGGCTCGAATAGGCAATATAACGTGGTAAAATATTATTAAAAATTATATGGAGGATAGATGTCTGAATTAACTGTCAACGACCGCCGACTTTTCGATAAAGACGGTAACCTCATCGCCGACCAAGAGGCTAACCAGGCCAAACAATCTGACGCGAAAGCCGGGACTGACGCGAAAGCTGGGACTGACCAGAAGGCTGAGGCCAACGATAATGTTTTAGATTTTCAATTCGCCAAAGGCGCGAGCGAGCCCAAGAGTGGGGACGAGGCGCCTACCGAGACCGAGTCAAAGGGCGAGCCCTTGGACATGGGGGGGTTGCCAGTCTCCATCGTGGCTTTGTTTTTGGATCTAACCACCTCGGCTTTTCTTCAAATGGGCGAAAAAGGCCATGATGGCCAAACTCTCCCCAACACGCCCAATCTACCGGCGGCCAAACAGTTTATCGATCTTTTGGGAGTTCTGGAGCGAAAAACTAAGGGCAACCTGGACACCGAAGAGGAAGCCTTGCTGCAGGCCCTTTTGTGCGACGCTCGCCTAAAATACGTCAGTCTCACTTCAGGCCGGAAGAGTTAAGATTTGGTGGCGCTCGCGGTCATTTAGGGTGGCGTGTAACTTATTAAGGTTTTTGGAAGGGAAAAGTTCCATGGATTCAAAGGTAAATAAAGATTTTCGGGGTGAAAAAGTTTTCCCAATTAATAAAATAATTCGGATCGTGGTGGCTGTTTTTCTGTTTTCGTTTTGGGCTGGCCCTTTGTCCGCTCAGACCAACCAGAGCTCCTCGCCCCAGTCGTCCCTGGCCGATCCCTCGACTTTGAGTTCCCCGGGCGTCGCCCATGGCTTGGCCTCTTTGCCATCTGTGGCGCCAGTGGTGGAAAGTTCCAAGCCCGCGGTGGTCAACATTTTTACGGTTAAAACGGTTAGTAACCGTCGGAGTGGGCCTCGGGGTCGTTTTCCCAATCGGAACTCGCCGCGGGAGCCAGGGCCAAATTTTCCTTTCCCGCCGGATATTTTTGACGAATTTTTTGGTTTTCCCCAGGCCCCACCCCAGGTTTTTCGGGAAAGAGCCCTGGGCTCAGGGTTCATTTTCGATAAAGAAGGCTTCATCATCACCAACAACCACGTGGTGGAGGGGGCTGACGAGATCAAGGTTAAGCTTGACGACGCTCAAGAGATCGCCGCCGAGGTGGTGGGCCGAGATCCGAAGACGGATTTGGCTCTGATCAAGTTATCCAAACCCGGCGATTATCCTTTTATCAGTTTTGGCGATTCCGACCAGGTCAGGATTGGCGACTGGTTAGTGGCCATAGGTAACCCTTTTGGCTTAGAGCACACGGTGACCACGGGCATCCTATCGGCTCGGGGTCGGGCCATTGGGGCCGGCCCCTATGATGATTTTCTCCAGACCGACGCCTCCATTAACCCCGGTAACTCTGGGGGGCCTTTGTTAAACCTTAATGGTGAGGTGGTCGGCATTAACACCATGATTATCGCCGGCGGCAACGGCATTGGTTTCGCCATTCCCTCCAAACTAGCTCGCAAGATCGTGGATCAGCTCAAATCCCGGGGTCATGTGGAAAGAGGTTGGCTGGGGGTGGTTATCCAGCCTTTGACCCAAGACATGATCAAGAATTTTGGGGTGGAAGACACCAAGGGCGCCTTGGTGAGCGACGTGGTTAAAGACACCCCGGCTAGCCGAGCTGGGATCAAGCACGGGGATATCATCGTGGAGTTCGATGGCCGGGTCATCAAGGAATTTGGCGAATTGACTTCCGTGGTGGCCGACACCCCGGTGAACAAAGTCGTCAATGTCGTGGTTATCCGCGATAAGAAGAAACTCACCTTGAGACTGACCGTGGAACGCTTAGTGGACGACTCCAACTCTTCCGGGTTAGAGGGCTCTAACCTAGATCTAGGTTTAACCCTGCGCGAGTTGACGGCGGATCTAGCTCGCCGGCTCAATGTCCAAGAGACTAATGGGCTGTTGGTGGAGCAGGTGGCCCCCAATTCTTTGGCGGATCTGGCCGGGGTTAAAGCTCGGGACATCATCTTGGAGGTGGACAATAAGCCCATTAAATCGCTCCAGGAATTTAACGCGGCTATCCGTTCCCATTCGAAAGACCAGCCTGTCCTTCTGTGGCTGCGGCGTGGGGAGAGAACCTTGTACTGCCCGGTGACGCTACAGTAGTTTTTAAGGCCTAAGCGGGATCAAAGTAAACTTTTTCGCGGGATCTCTTTCTAACCCACGGTTTGTATGCTAAACCGTGGGTTTTTTATATCTAAAATCCCGCTAAAAAGTTCCGTTTCCCCTTTTAAGTGGGTAATAAAGCCGGTTTCCACGGATAAGTTGGCTCTGGACTGGGAAGGTAAAAAGTAAACTATTGTGGCCATATAACCGCCATTTCCCTGGGACAGGTGGTATTATTAACTTATCCCTTCCAGCGGCTGGCCTTGTTTGGAAGAAAAATGGGCTTAAAAAAGAAAGTATAGTAAAAAAAAAGTAAAATATTTTTTTTGGATTTTAATGGAATTACCTCTTGACAAAAAAATAATAAGATTTTAAAATTAGTTTGTGAGTTTAAGAGATTCATCTAAAAAGCCCGCGCCCAAGTCTTTAATACTGGGTCTACGGAAGGGAAAATTATGTTTTTTCCTGTTGGCCCTCTATAGGCGGCGCTTAGTTACTGTTTTTAACCTGGATTTTAATGATAGTGGATTTTTTTTGTTAAGAGTGGGTCAAAGGAATTTAGTTGTTCCAACTGACCCGGGGGCGCGAATTTGACGCGGAAACGTTCGCTTGACAACAATGGCCCTTTTTTTGGGCTGGATTGGTAGGTAGATGATGAAAAATTCCAAATTATCTTTCCGGGAAATCCGGGAAAAACAGATGATCAGCGTGGCCGAGTTGGCCCGCAAGGCTGGGGTCTCCACCCAGACCATCAATCGCGTTGAGAGCGGCGGTTCTTGCCGTATGGACACCTTAAGGAAGATCATCCTGGCCTTGGGTTACTCGGTGGAGGATAAGGATCTGATTGTTGGCGTGAACCGCTAAGTTAGACCCAGAACGTGGTTTTGGATCCCAGATTTTTCCTCTCTAGACGCCCACTAGACTAACTACGCGTTCCTAGGTCGAGTTAAAGCTTGACCTGGGGACGTATCATGGTTAAAAAAAAAGCCTTAAATTGGAAAAAGTACTCCAAAGAAAATAATTTTTTTTTTTTGAAAATGATTCATTTCAGGTCTTGACAAAACATCGACAAGAGCGTATAATTATTTTGTGAATTACCCTGATTCGTGAAATATCCAAAAATCAAGGCGTAATATGGTTCATCGGATGAAAACGGTGATTATTTACCAACATCCAAATATCGGCGGATGGTAATTACGTCTTTAAGTGTATGGATCTAACGTTATGGATCTAGCGGTGTTTCTAGCGGTTTGGAGCGAGAGGTATGGTTTCGGGCGGTCAGGTTAATGGCCAGGGTTGACCATTAGGCCGCCTTTTATTTGGCATGGTTCTTCAGGCCGTTCCACGCGGTCTATTTAACACGATTTAACCGCCCCCAAGGGGCGGCTCAACCAGGCGAGGGATTCAAACACCATGAAGCATTCGAAAATTTCCTTCAAAGAGATCCGGGAAAAGCAGATGATCAGCGTGGCCGAGTTGGCCCGCAAAGCCGGAGTTTCCACCCAAACCATTACCCGCATCGAAAGTGGTGGGACTTGCCGGATGGACACCATGCGGAAAATCATCCTGGCCCTGGGCTACACGGTGGAGGACAAGGATCTGATTTTTGGCGTTTCCGACAAATAGGTTTTTGACTGACCTTTTGGCCTTTGACGGCCAATTGACTTGACCTGGCTGGATCGACTTATTAAGGCGATCTGGCCTTTTTTTTGGTGATTAGGTTTTGGGGGTGACTAGAGCGACGCGGACGATTGGCCCGGAACCGGTGGCGGGATAAAAATCTTCTCCCTTCTTTTTTTTAAATGGGGGCCTAATTTATAATTAAAAATAGTTTATAATTAATAGTTTATAATTGATATTGAAGTTATCTTATTATACGATATAAATAAATAGTTTGCTCTTTTTTAAAGTTTTAGCCATGGCTATAGCTATCGAATGTAGCTAAAAAATCATTCTAATAGTTTAATAATTAGCTTATAAGGCTATAATAGATATGAAAACTAACTATAATAATCGATCTATTTTTATAAAGCTTGTAAAATATTCGTTATTATGCTATTAGGCGTGTAATTGCTAAATAAAATGAATAGGCGGTTTGATAATTAATGAATAATTTGATGAAAATCTCCTGGAACGGCGAAGGATGGGCCGATTTTAACTAAATAGCCGCTTGGCTCTCGTCTTGACTGGCCGGCGTGGCCAATTGGTTGAAAAAAAAACGGTGGAGGCTAACCAAGCGGCCATTATTTGGCCCCTAGTTAGGAACGCCTTAAGGCGACCTAAACTTTTTTCCCCCAAAACTTTTAGCGCTTAAACCCCTTTTTTCAAGGCTATTCCCCAATAAACGAAAAGACTAAAAAATCCGCTCCCCAAACCCAAGACCTAAGCCAATTTTTATAAATTGATCCCGTTCCGTGGGAGCCAGGGCCTGGGAGTAGTGGGGATCGCTCCATAAACTGTGCCAACGGTTTTGGCTGGGCCAGAGATCCGCCCCGGGTAGACTTTTGGCGATCAATTGAATTAATTGTAAGATTTCGGTCAATAAAGTCGGTCGGGGGTTCGTGGCCAGTCGATCTACTAAGCGGGTTAAGTAAGCTTCGGCCGCCGAGCGGATCAGCTGGACGTTGGTGGGATCCTCGGTGGTTTCTTTTTTGATCAGTTCGGCTAGGCGCGCGAGATCAATGGGTTCGCCCTCAGCCATGGCCAGGGTGAATTTTTCTAGATCCGCCTCAACCATGACCCGGAAAATGAATTGATCCAGCCAATTGTCCGAATTAGGGCGATGGTAGATAGTTAAGAGTTCTTGATGTTCCACGAAGGATTTTTGGGCGTATTTTTTTAGATTCGTGAAAAAATCGTGAATTTGCTCGCTAAGCAGGTTTTGCCGGACGCTGGGCCATAGATCTTGGGGCTCAAATAAGAACGCGCCCGTTTTCGGGATAGCTAGCCACGCGCCGACCGCCTCCGCCCCAGTGGTTTCCCAAAGAGCCCGGGCCTCCCTCAAGGGGTCAGGGGAGGAGCAGACTAGGATCTCCAAACGTTGGCCAGAGCTAAGTAAAGCGATAAAATAACTGGTTTGGGCGGTTAGGAGCCGGGTGTCCTCCATAACCGCCTCGCCCAGAGCCAACCGTCCTGGCTGGCCCTCTAAAATTTTTAGGTTCTTGACCGTTGACCGCCAATAGACAAACTCGCCCAAAGCCTCCGGCGCGTCAAGGAGTTGGGCGGCCGCTAGATGAGCCATGGCTTGCCGCGGACGCAGTTTGGCGGTCACGACCTGATCTCGCCAGACGTCCTCGCCGGTTGGATAATGGGGGTCATTGGGGTGGGCTTGGCGTAGCCAGAAGAGCAAACCCTCGGTGAGGTCGGATTTGGCCCAGTCCGAGGCCAGCTCAATGGCCCGGGCCGCGTAGCGAAGGTTTTGGATGGGCTCTAAACCGGCCAGATCGTCGTAGAACCAAGCGCAACTGGTGAACATGTACAGGCTCATCCTTTGGGCTTCCAAAAGACGAGTGATTTTTCGACGAGAGGCGTTATTAGTGGGCTCTAGACTATGGCGCTGGAGAAAATCATCCCGCCTTCGCTCGTCAAAGTTGGCCAGAATCACCTCAATATAATCGTTACGGGCTCCCCAGGGGTCTTTGAGCAAACGCGCCCCTTCCATCTCAAAAATGGTTTTTAACTGATCGCGTAGCCAGTTAAGGCCAGCCCGCAGTGGGCCTCGCCACTTCTGATTCCAATTGGCTGGCCCCCCGGTGTGGCAACCGCAGTCTGACCGCCATCTCTCCACCCCATGGCAACAGCTCCAAGAGCTATTTTCCACTAAGCGAGCTTCGCTGGTCGGGGGAAAGAGGGACAGGTATTGGCTATAGGTAGTCAGGGTAATGGGATTAGGCTCGTTTAAGGGTTGATTTTCCAGAGCGTTAAAGAGCCAGGCCAGGGTCATGTCCCCAAAATGGAAATGGTGGCCATAAGACTCCCCATCGGTGGCTAGGTTCACCAGACGCGGTTGGCCGGGTTGGTCAGCCCCAAAAGCTTCGGCGAGTCGGTCTTTAAAAATGGCCCCGTCGCGCAACAGGTTTTCGAAAGCCACGGCCCGGGAGACGGGCCCATCGTAAACAAAAACATCTAAATAGTCCGTCGCCCCTGAGCCCCAGAAGATTCGGTAAGGCTGACGAGGATCCGGGCTCGTTTCCAAGCGTCGCCAAGGTTGAACGGAACCCAATGGCCGGAGGGCGTCAATTTGGTTTTGAGCGAGGATAGTGAATTTGATCCCCGCCTGGGCCATTAAGCGCAAACTTTCTTTGTCGGCCGCGGTCTCGGCTAACCACATGCCTTGGGGGGGGCGACCAAAGGTTTGGGAAAAATGAGCCCGCCCCCAGAGAACCTGGGTCAGTTTATCTTGGAGCGAGGCCAGGGGCATGATGATATGGTTAAAGACCTGAGCGATGGCTGGGCCATGGCCATGGCGTTTTTGGGCGGTTTTTTGGTCAGCTTCTAAAATTAATTGGTAAGTGGCGGGATCGCTTCGCTTGAGCCATAACAGGAGCGTGGGCCCCATGTTAAAGCTTAAATACTCAAAATTGTTGATGAATCTAGCGATGGCTCCTTGTTTATCCAATAAACGCGCTCGAGCGTTAGGCGCGTAACACTCCCGATTGATCCGTTCGTTCCAGTTGAGAAAAGGCGCGGCCGAGGGTTGACGGCCAATGGAGCCGCTCCAAGGGTTTTCGCGGGGCGGTTGATAAAAATGGCCATGGATGATCAAGTGGCGAGGACTGGTCGAACTGGACAATCTTAACCCCTCCTAAAGCGCGCGTTGAGCTAGGCAAGACTGGAATAGCCCCAGGTAGGCTTTGGCCGAGGCTGACCAAGAAAAATCATCGCGCATGCCCGCCTGGGCCATGGCGAGGTAATCGGCCGGTCGGCCATAAAGCTCCACCGCTCGCCGGGCCGCTCGGAACAAAGCCAAGGGCAGGAACTGGTTAAATTTAAAGCCATTGTCCCAGGCTCCGGACGGGTTTTGGCCAGCGTAGTCCCTAACCGTGTCGTTTAACCCCCCAATGGCTCGCACCACGGGAATGGTTCCGTAGCGCAGGGCGTACATCTGGGCTAAACCACAGGGCTCGTAAATGGAGGGGATGAGAGTAAAATCGCTCCCAGCGATGATCCGGTGGGCCTGGGGAGCGTCATAAGCGAGGATGAGGCGGGTTTGTTCGGGATATTGGTTAGCTAAAGCCGTTAACTGTTCCTCGTGCCAAGGATCCCCGGTGCCCAGGATGACCAGATCCAGGCCCAGGCGAAAAAGTTCGGCCGCGGACTCCACGATGAGCGTTAAGCCCTTTTGCGCGGCTAAACGGGTGACCAACCCAAAAAGAGGGGCGTCATCGGGCGATTGGAGGCTCAATTCTTTTTTTAGGGCCTGTTTACACTTTTTTTTGCCTTCCATATGGTCGGCGTCGTAGTTGGCGGCGATATAAGGATCCGTGGCCGGGTTCCAGACTTCGTAGTCCACCCCGTTTAAAACGCCCCTTAATTTAGCCGAATGGAAGCGCAAAACGCCATCTAAGCCATTGCCGCCCTCGGGGGTCTGGATCTCTCGGGCGTAAGAGGGGGAGACGGTGACCACTTCCCGAGCGAAAACGAGACCGGCTTTTAAAAAACTCAGTTGCCCGTAGTACTCTAGACCATCCAGGCCATAATAACTTTCCGGCAGATCAATGAAGGTCTTGGCGCCCATGGGGGCCAGGCCTAGATAACCTTGGTTATGGATAACAAAGATCCCTTGGGGGGCTTGGGGGCCCATCTCCAAGAGATAGGGCGTCAAAAGGCCGGTGTGCCAATCATTGGCGAGGATGATGTCCGGATATTTGGTTAAAGAGGGTAAACAAGCTAAAATCGCTTTACAAAAAAAGGCGAAACGCTCGGGGTTATCGAGGAAGACTTCCCGGCCCGCCCCGTACAAACCCGGGCGGTCAAAATAGCGATCACAGCGGGTGAGATAGACGGGAACCCCCGGGGCGAGCTCGCCGACCAACAGCTCAAAGGGGGTAATCTCGTTCGCCATGGGAACCTTAAAGCTCCCCACGACTTTCAGGCCCGGGTATTTTAAAGCGTCTCGGTAGCCTGGGATGATGACCATGGGGCTAACCCCCAGGCTATAGAGGGCTTTGGGCAGGCTGGCCACCATTTCGGCTAACCCGCCGGTCTGAGCCAAAGGGGCGACCTCTGGCGAGGCGAGCAGGACTTTTATTGGTTCCGGCATAGGTCTCCGTTGGGGCTAGGGGTAAACGCGCCCTGACTGGGGAATTGGCCGGGCGCCCCGTTAAACGGGGCGCCCGGCTCGGGTCGGGATCAATATAGATAATAACCTATTATCGTCATTTTTCAAGTTATCCGAGCCTTGGTTCGATTAAAAGGGGTTAAGGTCTTGATTTAAATAGTTTTCTACGTCCGTCGCCAGATCTTCTGACGGCGCGGCGTAGTTGGGACAGGGGCCGGTCTTGCCGCGAAATCTTATTAATAGTATAATAAAGGGGCTTAAAAATGGCTAATGGGTTTGGGCGAATTTGGATTTAAGGCTAAACAATCTTGGGCGAAACTTGGGCGAAAAAAGTATGAGCGAAGAACGCGCTAACAATTTTATCCGGGCTTTGGTGGATGAGGATCTGGCTAGTGGTCGATACCCGAAAGTGGTGACCAGGTTTCCACCGGAACCTAATGGTTTCCTTCACATTGGCCACGCCAAGAGCGTGTGTTTAAATTTTGGCCTAGCTCGGGACTATGGGGGCCATTGTAACCTTCGCTTTGACGACACCAATCCCGCTAAAGAGGACGTGGAGTATGTGGAGTCCATCAAAGAAGACGTCCAGTGGTTAGGGTTTACCTGGGATGACCGGCTCTATTACGCTTCCGATTATTTTGAGCGTCTGTGTCAACGCGCCGAGGAGCTGATTAAAAAAGGCCACGCCTACGTTTGTCAGCTTACCCCCGAGCAAGTCCGTCAATATCGCGGCACCTTGACCGAGCCGGGCCGCGATAGTCCTTGGCGTGACCGGCCGAGCCAAGAGAGTCTGGAACTGTTTCGGCGCATGCGAGCGGGCCATTTCGCCGAAGGGGAGATGTTTCTCCGGGCGCGGATTGACATGGCTTCCCCTAATCTTAACATGCGCGATCCAGCTTTATTTCGGATTCGGAAGGTTAGTCACCACCGCACGGGCGATCAATGGCCGATCTACCCGATGTACGATTACGCCCATTGTGTTTCCGACGCCATTGAGGGCGTGACTTTTTCCATTTGCACTTTGGAGTTTGAGGATCATCGGCCCCTGTACGACTGGGTGTTGGAAAAGTTGGATTGGCCTGAGCCCCGCCCGCGTCAGATCGAGTTCGCCCGTTTGAACTTGGAAGGGGCCTTGATGAGCAAACGCAAGTTACTCCAGCTAGTCAAGGAAAATTATGTCGATGGTTGGGACGATCCGCGGCTGCCCACTTTGGCGGCCCTTCGTCGTCGAGGGGTGACTCCAGAGGCCATCCGTCTGTTTTGCGAGCGGATTGGGGTGGCGAAAAAAGATAGTTGGATTGAGTTGGAGTGGCTGGAAAAAGCCATCCGCGATGATTTAAACCCCAAAGTTCGTCGGGTCATGGCGGTTTTGGATCCTTTGCTGGTGACTTTGACTAATTGGCCAGAGGGGCTAGTTAAGGATATTCCGGCCCCTTATTTTCCCGACGCGCCTGAGCGAATGGGTTTTCGGGATCTGAGACTCACCAAGCGGATTTATATTGAGCGCGAGGATTTTAGTCTGGATCCTCCGGCCGGGTTTCATCGTTTGACTTTGGGTGGGACAGCGCGTCTAAGGTGGTCAGGCTACCTGCGGTGCCAAGAAGCTAAACTGGACGCGGCCGGTCAACCGAGCGAGCTTTTCTGTTCCTATAGCGAGGAGCCCCAAGGCCAGGTCTCGGCCAAAAAACGACCCGGCATTATTCATTGGGCGCCGGCCGAGTTATCTATCCCGGCGGTGGCTCGGCTTTATGATCGGCTTTTTGTCGTTCCGCGGCCCACGGGGGATTTGGCGAGGGAACTGAATCCCGGGTCGCTGGTGGAAAGAGCCAATTGTCGTTTGGAGCCGGCGCTGGCCGATCTAAAGACGGGGGAGAGAGTCCAGTTTGAGCGGCTCGGTTATTTTTATTTGGAAAAAGGGCCCACCGCCACGGAGCCAGGGCTTTTTAACCGGGTGGTGACCCTGAAGGATAGCTGGGCCAAGGCCAAAAAGAAAGAAGATAAGCGGGGGCCGGAAAGTTAACGAAAAAGGCGATAACGAAAAGGCTAGCCGCGGGAAAAAATATGGTCGCTGGCCAGAGCTTTGACGGGGATCTAAAAGGGGCGAAATCTATAAGAGGCTAGATCTATTGGAGGAAAGATCCAGAGGGGAGAGTAGCTTGGCCTTATTAGACGCGTTTTTCAAGTTCATGCACGAAGTAGGCGGCTCGGATCTGCACATGGTCTCAGGCAGTCAGCCCATGATCCGCTTGAAGGGCAGCATTGAGAAAATCAAGTACAAGGTTCTGGAAAATTCAGAGCTGAAAAAGATGCTCTATGAAATCGCCCCAGAGGAGAAGATCAAGATCTTTGAGGAATGCGGGGACGTGGACTTTGGTTACGAGATCCCCAACATCGCGCGTTACCGGGCCAATTTTTTTAACCAAAAATGGGGCGTGGGAGCGGTTTTTCGGGAGATTCCCACCAAGATCCCCACGGTGGAGGAGTTGGGGCTGCCTTTAGTGATCAGTAAATTAAGCTCGCTCCCCAAAGGCCTGGTGTTGGTCACTGGCCCCACGGGTAGTGGCAAATCCACTACTTTGGCCACGATCATTGACCACGCCAATCGCACCCGGCGCGACCATATTTTAACCATTGAGGATCCGGTGGAGTTTGTCCATATGGGGAAAAACTGCGTGGTCAATCACCGCGAAGTCTTCACCCATACCCGCAGTTTCGCTTCCGCCTTGCGGGGGGCTTTGCGCGAAGATCCCGATATCATCATGGTGGGCGAGATGCGAGATCTGGAGACCATTTCCTTGGCTCTGGAGGCGGCCAACACCGGCCACTTGGTCATGGGCACCTTGCACACCACCTCGGCCGCGTCCACTATTGACCGGATAATTGATATTTTTCCCGCCAATGAGCAAGCCCAGATCCGGGCTTCTTTGGCTGACGCCCTCCGAGCCGTGGTGGCTCAATCTCTGTTTAAACGGGTGGACGTCTCGGGCCGGGTGGCGGCTTTGGAAATTCTTCTGGCCACCCCGGCTGTCCGTAACCTCATTCGGGAGGGCAAAGTTCACCAGATCGCCACCATCATCCAGACAGGGCGCAAATTTGGCATGCAGTCCTTGGACGACGCCATTTTGGATCACCTCCTGGCGGGACGCGTTTCCCCCGCGGACGCTTACACTCACTGTATAGATAAGGCCAAGTTTCGACAATACCTGACCTCGCCCCCGGATGACTTCACGGACGTTTAATTATGCTGCATCTTTTCCACCTGGAATACATCCTAGGCAAGCTCATGAACGCCGCCCCGGACGTTTCCGACATAAATATGACCGTCGGCCACCCTATCCAGGTGGAAAGCGGGGGAGAATTGATGCCGGTGTATTTTCAGCCTGAGATTCGGGCTCTGACCCCTTACCAGACCGAGGCCCTGGCGTTGAGCTTGCTCCGGGGCAATCGACACCTGATCACGACCCTTCTGGATCAGGGTAGTTGCGATCTTTCCTTTAACCTGGAAAATAAGGCCCGTTTTCGGGTTAATATCTTCTCTCAGCAAGGCCGTTACAGTATCGTCATGCGGAAACTGGACACCTATATCCGCTCCATTGAGGATCTGGGTTTGCCGGCGATTTTTTACAACATGGCCAAGGAGAAAAACGGCATTATTTTAGTCACGGGGGCCACTGGCACGGGGAAAACCACCTCCTTAGCCGCCATCCTGGATGAGATTAACCGTTCCCAGGCGGTTCACGTGGTGACTTTAGAGGATCCGGTGGAGTTTATCCACCTCCACAAATTGTCCACCTTTAATCAACGCGAGTTGGGGACAGATTTTCGGTCATTTTCCGAAGGGCTTCGCTCAGCCTTGCGACAGGCCCCTAAAGTTATCCTGGTCGGCGAGATGCGGGATCGAGAAACCGTGGAAATGGCTTTATCGGCTTCCGAGACGGGGCATTTAGTCTTCTCCACCCTCCACACCGTGGACACCGGCGCCACGGTCAACCGTATTTTGGGTTTATTTGACCACGAAGAGGAAAAGCAGATTCGGGTGCGGTTGGCTGAGTCGTTAAGGTGGGTGGTTAGTCAGCGGTTGTTGCCCAAGATTGGCGGGGGGCGGGTGGCGGCTCTAGAGGTTATGGGCTCCAGTTTACTCCTTAAGGACATCATCACCAATGGTGAGACCCCGGACAAGACTTTTTATGGGGCGGTGGAGTCCATGCGGCCCTTGGGGTTTCAGACGTTTGACCAACATATCTTGGATCTATTTCGGGATAAGATCATTAATGAGGAGACGGCCCGAACCTTTAGCTCCAAAAAGAACATCATGTCTCGCGGCATTGACACGTTAAAGGCCGAGGCGGGCGAATATATTTACGACATCAATGACTTGTCTTTGGAGGGGGTGGAGGAAGAAGCCCCACCCGCCCCGGCGATCGCCCATGAGGAAGAGCCGGTCGCGCCGCCGCCGCGCGCCGACGCCCGGATTCGCTCTGGTGGCCCACCCCAACCACCGGGGGTGGAAAGCCAAATCGTCCGTCGGTCATTTTTGGAATAAGCTTTTAAGGAGCGCGACCGATGCAAATTGAGTGCCAGTATTGCCACAAAAAACTCAACGCTCCAGACAACAAAGTGGAGTATGGGCGGCCGCTCTCATTTGTTTGCCCGGGTTGCTCCCAGAAAAACACTTTCACCCCAAACCGGCGACAGTCAGTGGAGCTGGCGCCTCCCCCGCTGGCCGCGCCTGAGCCCTTCGCCGCCCAAACGCCGCCCCCCGCCTCCGTTCCACCGCCCGCTCCAGTTCCCCCAAGGGAAGCGATCATCGTCGGTTCCGCCCCCACGGAATTTACCTCTATCCAGCTAGACGAGATAGCTGAGGGCATTAAATCGGCTTTGGTGGCTTACGATAACGAAGAAGTCCAGGCGGCGCTTTTCACCAAGCTAACCAACATTGGTTATAGACCCGTGATGGCCCTCAATGTTCGGGACGCGGTCAAGCAACTAAAATTTGGGCGTTTTCGGTTGATGTTGATCCAAGAGGATTATTACGGAGCCACGTTATCCAGTAACCAACTGATTAGGGCGGTCAACAGTCTAGAGCTGTCCATTCGCCATGAGATGTTCATCGCGGTCATTGGCCCCAACTTCACCTCGTTAGATGATTTGACGGCCTTTAGTCTGTCCTTGGACACGGTCATTAATACCGCGGATCTGGATGATATTGAGCGCATCCTCATTAGTGGCATGGGCCACGTCCAAAAGTTTTACGCCACTTACAACGAAATGCTCCTCCAAAGAGGCTTGGATTAGACTACCTCATGGCTCGCGACGACCAACCCAGAAACCCAGATTTGTTGGCTATCCTGATCGACGCCGACAACGCCCAGCCCCAGATCATCGCCACTTTGCTTCAGGAGGTGGCAATTTTGGGGGAAACGGTGGTCAAACGTATCTATGGGGATTTTTCGGATCAGAAAAATAGTGGTTGGAAAAAATACATCCAAAATTTGGCCATCAAACCGGTGCAGCAGTTCTCCTTTACTAAGGGCAAAAACGCCACCGACACGTCCTTAATCATCGACGCCATGGATCTTCTTTACTCGAGGGTGGTCAACGGTTTTTGCCTGGTCTCTAGCGATAGCGATTTCACGGGCCTGGCCATTCGTTTAAGAGAATCGGGCATGAAAGTGTACGGGTTTGGCGAGGAAAAGACGCCTGGGGCTTTCCGGCGCGCGTGTAACAAGTTTGTTTTGACCGAATCCCTGCGGAACAAAAGCGAGAGGGAAGAGGAAAATAGACTGACGACGTTCTCGCTAGAGACGGTTAAACAAAAGTCTTCGCCGCCCAAACCCCAAAAGTTACCGCCCAAACCTCAAAAAGCTCCGCCCAAACCCCCAAAGGCTCCGCCCAAACCCAATATATTGCCTCTTGAGCTGTTCCTGAAGGCCGCGGAAAAGACTTCTCGCGAAAATGGGTGGATGAAACTTAGCGAGTTCGCTAGCTACGTCAACCAGATTCAGCCGGGTTTTGATTCCCGTAAATATGGCCACAAAAAGTTATCCACTCTGATTAAGACCGAATCCAGCTTGTTCAAAGTGAAAGCGACCAAATCGGGGCGAGTGGAATGGTTCAGCTTAACCTTCGCGGCGGAACAAATATCTTTGCCGCCCAACCCCAATAACTTACCTCTGCGGCTGTTCCGTCAGGCCGCGGAAAAGACTTCTCGCGCGGACGGGTGGATGATGGTTTGCGAGTTTGGAACCTACATCCACCAGATTCAGCCGGGTTTTAATTCCCGTAAATATGGCTACAAAAAGTTATCCGATCTGATCAACGCCGAATCCAGCTTGTTCAGCTTGGAAAAACGTCAAAACGGGGACAGTAAGACGGAGCGGCTTTATATCCGCGTGAAGGCGGAGGATAGCCCTAACCCTTAAGTTTTTTGGTTTGTTCGCTTGGCCGCGTCTTGGGCGCGGCCAAGATTTTCCCTTCCCAATTAGCTTCATTAAGTCTCTGGCCCCAAGGACAATCGAACCGTTGGTGGTTAAAAGGGGACGAGCGTCACTAAATCGCTCCACTCGCCACCCGCCCAGGCGAGGCTGGTGGGAGAAATTTTAAGAGCGAGTCTATTACCTTTATTGGACTGAGGCGCGGTGAAAAGAGGGGATTTGGGGGATTGGTTTTGAAATTTGTTTTTAACGAAGTTTTTCCCTAAGGTAAGGCTGGCTCACTAGTTCCCTCCACTTTAAATATAACGGGCCTAAGCCCATCGTTACAAGAGAGAATGGCTAGGTTCGGGCGCTTAATCCAGTCGCCGTGATAGAACAACTCGCCGGTCTTTCCCACGCCATGGGCTAAGGCGAAAGCGTACTGGTAGATGGCCTTCCAAGCTTCGTCACAAAAGCCCTCGGGTTTGGCGTAGTCGGCGTGGAAGACTTGGCCCTCTCTCAAAAACGGACAACGGCCCAAACCCTCAACCCCGTACGCCTGGGCGAGTTTTTCATTGAAAGTGGTTTCCAAAACCGTAATCCGAACCTTGTTCATGATCTGACCTTTTTTCTTTCTTTTTTCAAGGGGCAAAAGATAAATGAACATAATGAAATTAATTTAATTTACGCGGTTAATCAAATTTTTATTATTTCCCTGGGCGACTGGTCATCAGGTTAATTGGCCATCAGGTTAGCTCGTTAAATGGTCGAACCTTTTTTCGCGTGGCTTAATTGGCTAACCTGGTTATGGCTTTGATTTTACCTAAAGTTTTAGGGAAACCGCCAAAGAATGTTCAAATTTCTTTGGGCAATAAGGCTTTAACCTTTTTGATCCAAGCCGGTAAATCAAAATTGACTGGATCCTCAAACAGGGTTTTTAAAGGATAGCCTTGATCCGACTCGGAAATTTGGTCGAGGGCCACAAGGAATTTTCGCTTTTTAGCTAACCGCGCGGGTAGATTAAAAAGGTATTGTTCCTGCTCCTTAGTTTCCACGGAACCCCGGCGAGCGAGCCGCGTTTTGGCTAAGGCTTCTTGAGGGCTATGGCCTTCCTCGATTAAAAGACGAGACACCAATGTGCCTGTGCGCCCTAAACCCCCGCGGCAATGGATGAGAACCTTGCCGCCAACTTTGAGAAATCGGCGCAAAAGGGCGTTGGGCAGAGTCCATACGTCGTATTGGGGATCGAGGATGGGATGACCGACGATTTCCAGGGGATGTTCGTCAGGCACGGGAAAACGCCACCAGCCGAGGCCGAGATTTTTGGCCTCGTCTGGGAGATGGGTTACTCGCAAGAACTCTAACTCCTGATCTTCCAGCAGAGTGACCACCAGTTTGGCTCCCCAGTTTTTGGCGGTGGTTAAATCCTTGCGCGCGTCCCGATGGCAGGGGCCAGAGCGGGCGTAATCGTCGTACTTGCCGGGGCAAATGGAAATCCCCAATTGTCCGGTCGGGAAATCCACTTGATCCACGCGTAAGGGACTGTTGTCGCTGTCTTTGATAGGTAAAGCTTTTTCCATGCGATGGTTTTGACCTTAAAGGATTAAAAAATCTTGATCTAAAGTTTTAAGGCTTTTAAGGGCCTTATAAGGCTAAGGGATTGGCCTTTTGGGTAGGCCAGCCAGCCAAAAAGATAAAGGAAATGATAGCTGAGCCGTGGTCAGCCAGGTCAAGGCGATTTGGTCAGCCAGAGGGCTAGTGGATTTGGTCTCTTCCAACCAGGCTTTCTCTAGGGCTTGAGCTTCCTTAACTAAAGGCGAGCCTGAGGAATTGGCCAACAAAAAATACGTCTTGGTTAAACCTTGGGCGTTGTTCAATAACAACAACTCCATCCGGCCCTGGTAATGGACATCGCGCCGGTTGGCGATGGCGCTAGCTTTATTGGTTAATTGACGCGAAATCTTGTTGAGAGCCTCAGAGCTATCCGGGGCTTTCAAGTGAGCTAAGATAGGCGTTATGGCGGCCAATCGGTTGGACCAGATGACCAGAGATTCCGCCTCCCGGGCGAATTTTAGGCCATGAGAGGGTTGTCGCCAGGAACTAAGCTTAATCAAGGCCGCCACTTCCCCGTAGGCCCATTGATCCTTTCGAGCCTGGGCGTAAAGCAAGGTCAGAGCGGTTAAAGACTCAAAAAAAAGTCTTAAACAGGCCGTCTGTCGGTTGGGCCAGGAAGCGGATTGTTCCGCCCATTTTTCGGTCAACCAATCCAGGCGATCCTCCGCCACCCAAGAAGCGTCCTCGGGAACGAGGGATTCGGCGGCCAAGGCCCAAGCTTGGCTGGCGTATTTTAAGGCTAGGGCCGAGACGATGATCTGTTCCTTGGCCCCAGCCAATTCCCCTTCCAATTCGGCTTTTAATTCCCCGAGACGGGTTAACAAGGGCGGCCGGATTGGGCGCTTAAAATTTTCCGTGGGGGCTAGGTCGTTTTGGGCCCATAAAACCTTGGTTTGAGCGGCCCCCAAAAAAACCAATAGCCCTAACGCCCAAAAAGTCGCTCCCAGGAATCTGTTTCTCAGGTTCCCGCGTCCCATGAGCTTAGGTACTTGACTTGTTCCGCGGTGAGCGTGTCAATCTTGTAACCCATGGCCTTAAGTTTAAGGCGGGCGATTTCCTGGTCAAGCTTTTCGGGCACTGGAAAAACCGCCAGAGGCAATTGGCCTTGGTTTTGGACAATGTACTCCGCGGCCAAGGCTTGGTTGGCGAAACTCATGTCCATGACGCTGGAGGGATGCCCCTCGGCCGCGGCTAAGTTAATTAGACGGCCTTCCCCGAGGATATAGATCCGGTTGCCGTTTTCCGTCAGGACAAATTCCTCGACAAACTCCCGGATAACTCGGCGGCTGGAACTAATCTGGGCTAGGCCTGGCAAGTCAATCTCAACGTTAAAATGCCCAGAGTTGGCCACCACGGCTCCAGATTTCATCTCTTTAAAGTGTTCGGGGCGGATGACGTTGATGTCGCCGGTCAGAGTCACAAAAAAATCCCCGACTTTGGCGGCCATGTCCATGGGCAGGATCTCAAACCCATCCATCAGGGCTTCTAAAGCCTTAAGGGGATCCACTTCGGTCACGATAACCCGCGCCCCAAACCCGGCCGCCCGTTTAGCCACGCCTCGACCGCACCAACCATAACCAGCCACCACAAAGTTTGAGCCCGCGATTAAGCGGTTAGTGGCTCGGATCACGCCATCCAGAGTGCTTTGGCCAGTGCCATAACGGTTGTCGAACATATGTTTCGTTAAAGCGTCGTTGACCGCGATAACTGGGTATTTCAAAGCTTGATCTTTGGCCATGGCTTTTAGGCGAATGACCCCAGTGGTGGTCTCTTCGGTGCCACCGATCACCTGGGCCAATAATTCTGGCTTTTTGGTGTGGAGCGTGGACAGAAGATCGGCTCCATCATCCATGGTGATTTGGGGTTGGGCGTTGAGAACCGCGGTGATGTGTTGGTAATAAACCGTGTTGTCTTCGCCTTTGATGGCGTAAACCGGGATTTTGTCGGTTTTCACCAGGGCCGCGGCCACGTCATCCTGGGTGGACAGGGGGTTGGAAGCGCACAGGTGAACCTCGGCCCCACCGGCTTTTAAGGCTCGACACAAGGAGGCGGTCTCCGTGGTCACATGAAGACACAAGCCTAGGCGGAGGCCTTTAAGGGGTTTTTCCGCGGCGAAGCGTTCTTGGATTAGCTCAAGAACCGGCATGCTTTGGGCCGCCCACTCAATTCGGTCATTGCCCTTGGCCGCCAAGGCCAAGTCCTTTACGTCAAAGTTCACTGACTGCTCCTTTGTGGATGGTGGCTTTTTGGCGAGTTAGACCCATTGGGGAAGGGACGCTTTTCTGACGGGAGCTAGGCCCCAATCGAGATTAGAGGGAACCAGCCCCGGCGCGGACTCGCGCGATTTTCTATTTTAAGGGAAAATGGGCTCTAATTCAAGGTTTTCGGGAGGAGGCTAGTTTTTATAAATTTACGATAAATTTTTTCAACAGAACATTATATATTCTGTTAGATAGATAAAAATATTATTATAATTAATTTAATTTTCAATTAATATTAAAAATTAGTACTTTTTAAATATAAAATAAGTTTATATGTACTATTAAAATTGATAAAGAAAAATATTAAAGTAAAAATTATTAAAACAAAAAGATAAAATATAAATAATAATTTTTATGACAACGATATTTTGCTAGTTATTTATATTATAATAAATAAAAAATATAGATATAATAAATTTGTTAATGAATTATTAATTGAGAAAATAAAATAAAATAATAAAAATATGTAAATCAATTAAAAAATTATAAAAGAAAAATATAAAAGAATTTTTAAAATGAAATAGTAACTAAAAATAAAATATAGATCATTTAAAAAATGTTTTGGTTATTTATTTGCCTTTATGGAAGCTAAACGCTTAATCCGCGAGGATTGATCGTCCACCAAGGCTCGCGGTGGCGATGATGGGCGCCATGGGCAAGGGCGTTAGGACTCCGAAGTGGCCCAAAAAGGGAGTATTAGTCTGGCCGCGGCGAACGGCGACGCGCCTATAGCGACGTAGTCCGTGGAACTCTATTATATTAATGTTAAGGCCAAGCTGAATAAGGCCATCTAGATAACGCCAGCGGTTAGGATGAACTGGGCGGTAAATGTCTTCAACAGAAGGAAATTAATTTGGCTGACCTCTGACCAGGCCAGGGAAAAGAGCCCCAATGTCCAGCCAAACTTGGTCTCGGGAAAACCGGCCTATATTATATAGATCGGCGAGCCGCTGATGAACGCGAAAATGGCGGAATCGCCTAAGGCCCCCACGGCGATGACCAGAATGAAGTTTTTCCGCCAAAAGAGTTGGCCAAAGACGGTCATTACCCGCCAAAGACTATCTCGCGATCCTTTTCCCATAGAGAATGTCTTATCGAGAATAAAGTGGTTAGTAGCCAGCCCATCCCCCCAGCGCGGTCAAGAACATAAAACAAGCGTCCCAGGCTAAGGTGGCGATGAAATAGGACAGCCTTTGAGGCGGCCACTGGGTCAATGGATTGGACGGCCAGGGCCAAGGTGGAAACCTTGGCCGATTCCTCAGAATGTAGACGTCTCGGATTACGGTTTTGGCGATGATCACGCCTCACGACCACCCAAGGCCCGCCTGAAACGGAGAGCCAACAATAGGCCCATGTCCGAACGAAAATCATTAAGGCGCGGGAGGCGATGTAGAGAGCTAACCCCGCAGAGGCCCACGACGCCTCAATCGGTCACTAAAGGGGCCATTAGTTAACTAAACGCCAAGCCAAAGAAAAACACCGAAAAGGCGAACTGAACCTTGTCCACGCTGGTTTCCATATCTCTAGACATGACCGGGAAGGCGGCTAGAGACATGTCCGTGGAAAAAAGGCGTGAAGGCGCGGAGTAAGCCCATTAGAAATAATTAGAACTTTTGGGTGGCGAGTGGGGTTTTGGACATAATAACGCCTTGAGGCGACCATTCTTTCATCGGGGATAAATAAAATTAAGTTTGTATCGTGACCACAAAACCCGTAAAATATAGACTCATCGTCTAATTACTTAAAAAAAAATTATAAAAATATTTTTTAATCAAATTTATATACCTAAATTTATATATTTAATAAAATTTATTCCTACTATGGCCACTTACCAGAGGATCGCCCACCTTAGGATCCACCTGGTGAGCCGCGCGAGAGACAACCATAATCGCTCTCTCTACCGCGAATTTAGTCGCGTTTTTGGTTGAGCGGTTCAAAGACCAGCGATAATAAATCTGTCCAAAACCCTCGACCGTCCGTGAATAGAGATTTTAAACCGTCAAGAAGTAACTTTTTTTCCCAGCGCGGACTAAATTTCCTAGGTATCAGCAGAGCGTTAAGGTGCGAAATTAACCCACGGTGACAGTTTTGACCGAAATTTGGGTCAGAAACCCCGTAAAATCTGTCCTCTCAACCGTTAAAATCGAATAGAGATTGCCTGGACACAGGGTTTTGGATATAATCCCTGGCGGGAGGAAAAAAATTTTCAGTCAAGTAAAAAAAAGTATTGACATCGAATTTTTGTGGTGTTACTCTAGACTTAGATGATTAAAAAACACTAAACATGGCCAAAAGTAAAAATTCTGTTTTTTGACTGATTTTAACATGGTGTTGTTACGTGTTTTATCTCTTTACAACTAAAATTGTCTATGGAACTATTTTTTAAATAAAAAGCCTTATTTGGTCTTTATAAATTGTTAATGTGGATCGCGGTTTTGATCGACCGGCTGACGAGGGGTGTGGATCAAAAGTCGTCTTTATTATAGCTTTAAGTTTATGGTTCATTTTTGTTGAACCATTAGTGGATTGGTTAGGGTAAAACGCCAGTTCGTTATTTTGGAGCGACCTTTCTAGGGTATCTGTCATGGCTATTTCAAATAAACATTCATATATCGTGTTAAATCTGACTCCTACTAAAAGTTGGCATGGTTCTTGCTTTCTCTCTCTCTCTCTCTCTCTCTCTCTCTCTCTCTCTCTCTCTCTCTCTCTCTCTCTCTCTCTCTCTCTCTCTCTAAAATATAAAAAAATTTATAGAAATTTTATAAAATTTTTTTAAATATCAA
>JAISYP010000068.1 GCA_031269825.1 Deltaproteobacteria bacterium | reverse complement strand
TCTCTTTTATTTACTATTAAATATTTATTATGGTATTTATTTGATTTGGTGCTTGTTTTTTCTTTCCACGGGATTCCGACCTTTTCGTAGTGTGAAAAATTCCGGGAATTACAGATTATATCTTTCACGCGCCTCGCCAGTCCGGGAAAACTACGTTTTTGAATTTTTTGACTGATAAAATTAACTCTGAGGGACGTTTTTACGCGATAAATTGTTCTTTAGCCACTTTAAAGGGTATTACCGATGATGATAGGGCTTTGACAAGAATTGTTTCTTTAATTAATAAATCTATGCTGAGTTCTCCAGTTCAATCTATCATAAGTAAGGCGTATAAATATAATTCATTGCCTCCAATGGCAGATTCAAGCACAAAAGTAAGCTATCTTCTTAATCAATTATGCGAAGACCTAGACAAAGATTTAATCGTCTTTTTCGATGAGGCTGATTGCCTGTCTGGGCCTGGGTTAATTACATTTTTGGCTCAAATTCGGGACGCTTATCAAATTAGAGAAACGCCCGGTAAAAACAAGTTTCCCCGCTCCATGGCTTTAGTGGGCCTGCGGGATCTTCGGGATTACGTGGTTGAGGTGGGAGGAGACACTTCCGTGATAGGCTCTGGTAGCCCATTTAATATCACACAAAAAGCTTTAACTTTGACCAATTTTACGCGAGATGAAATTAAAACTCTTTACCTTCAACATACCGAAGCTTCTGGTCAAATTTTTGAGGATAAAGCCATAATAGGGCCTGGTATTGGACAGAGGGCCAACCCTGGCTGGTCAACGCCTTGGCTGACGAAACGCTGGTCGAACTTTTACAA
Source organism: Deltaproteobacteria bacterium (assembly GCA_031269825.1). Classification (GTDB taxonomy): domain Bacteria; phylum Desulfobacterota; class Desulfarculia; order Adiutricales; family Adiutricaceae; genus JAIROO01. The sequence goes on along the minus strand of JAISYP010000068.1, from coordinate 15,830 downwards.
AACGACTACTCTAAACCAATAACCGCCGATCTTATTGATGAATCGGCGAATAATTTGATTAAAGACACGCGCGCTCATATCGACTCACTGATGGAACGACTCAAAGAGCCTCGGGTTAGAGCCATCGTGGAGCCTATTCTCATTGGAGCTCCGCGTATACCTTTTACTGTTTCGATGGTCGACAAAAAGTACGTCGTGGATCTTGGCCTTTTAAAGAGAGACCTCAACAATACTGGCGAGAAACCTCTGGGGCCTTGGTTGAGCCTTATGGCTATACGGAAGCTTTACCTTACATAGTTATCAACGCGTTCTTACAGATGGTCATAAACCTTGGCGTTAAATTTTTACGCCGGGAGTACGCTTTAGGCTATCGACGGACGGATATATTTATCGAGTATAAAGGCCAAGTTTACCCTATTGAATTAAAAATTAAAGATAATCAAACATTAAAAGATAGTTTAGCTCAAATACGGGACTATATGGATATTTGTGGCGCGAAAGAAGGCTGGCTGGTTATTTTTGATAATAAGGAAAAAAAACCCTGGGATAAAAAGATAACCTGGAAAACAATTTCCAATCAAGGAGCGACTATTCACATAGTTGGCCGCTAAAGGGCCAATTTATTATTAAAACATTCTCGCTCCGGCTACTCCTGAGCCACATTTAGATTTCTCAAAAAAAACCGCGCTGTCAACCACTTAAATGGAAAATAATTTTAGCTTCGCGAAGAAAAACCCCGTTTCAAAAAATTAGTTAAAAAAGAGTACTCATATCAAATAGTTAAACATTTTATTTTTCGCTTTTCGGACTTCTCGCCAGGCCATCGCCAATTTGTCATCCTAGCTAGTTATATTTAGTCTTTTATAATTTTGGTTTTAGCCAAGCAAGTAATCTATAAATAATTACAAAAAAACAAAAGTAGCACATTCCAATCAATGTAAACACCTTTGCTCCATTTTGATAAACTATATAAGCTAATATAATTGACTTAATCGAACTAATAACTGTTATAAAATTATTTATAAAATTACTAACTGAAAAACTATCATTTTTGACTAAATTTAAGAATACAAAATAAAAATTAATAAACAAAAAAAACGCCAATGTCAAACCAATTAGAGATAAAATAATCTCCTTATTTAAACTTATATATTTAAATGATTTCATAAGATATGCGGACAGATAAGTTACAATTATTCCACAAATAATTGAGACGCATAAAAAATAAAGAGGTAGATATGAGTTAATGACTGTGCATACAACGAAATAAGACAAGGGAATAAATACAATAGTATAGAGTAAAAAAATAAAAATTAGTGAAATTAAATACCCACTTAATCGTGTCACCCATGATTCTCTATTCATATTAGTCATAAAAAATCGTTCCATGCTAATACAAAAACTTAAACAGAATAAATATTCTTTATAGATATAAATACTGTAATTTAACGATAAATAAATCTTTTTTCGCTTTTATAACCTGATCTAGACGCCCCATCGGCTTATAACCATTCCTATTATAACCAGTCTAGAACCTCGGGGGCCAGGTAAGTCACAATCAAATCCGCCCCCGCCCGTTTTATCCCCATCAAAGATTCCAGAGCCGCGCCTTTCAAATCCAAGGCCCCGACCGCCGCCGCCGCCTTAATCATAGCCATCTCCCCACTGACCTGGTAAGCGGCCAAGGGTCGATCTATCAAATTTCGGATCTCCCGGACAATGTCCAAATAAGGCCCCGCGGGTTTAACCATAATGATATCCGCCCCTTCGGCCAGATCCAGCTCCACTTCATAACGGGCCTCCAGCCGGTTAGCCGGATCCATCTGATAGCCCCGACGATCCCCAAAACTCGGGGTCGAATCGGCCGCCTCCCGAAATGGCCCATAAAAACTACTGGCGTACTTGACACTATAGGCCATAATGGGGATACGCTGGTGCCCCGCCTTGTCCAAATATTTCCGGATAACCTCGACCCGTCCATCCATCATGTCCGAGGGAGCCACCATATCGGCCCCTACCGCGGCGTAGATCATGGCCTGTTGGCCTAATAAGTCCAAAGTGGGATCGTTTTGGACGCGATTATCTTCCACTACGCCGCAATGACCATGGCTAGCGTACCCACACAAGCAAACATCGGTGATCACCAAAATATCCGGAACCCGCTCCTTGATGGCCCGGATGGCCATGGGCACTGGCCCAGAAACTTCGGCCCCAGAGCGGCCGAACTCGTCTTTATGATCCGGTAGCCCAAACAACAAGACCGCCCGGCCCCCCTGGCGATAAAAACTTTCGGCGGCTAAAGCCGCCTGATCCGCGGACAGATGGAATTGGCCAGGGAGCGAGGGGATACTTTTTTTCTGGTTAGCCCCTAAAATGACAAAAAGAGGATAGATCAAATCCTCGGCCGACAGTTTGGTCTCCCTAACCATTTCCCTAATGATGGGGTTATCTCGGAGGCGCCGAGGACGATGGATGGGCCAAGGCATGGATTTCTCCTTAAGTCGAACTGGTCAGCCGTTAAAGACGTTCTTTAGTTTTTTACCCACCTTGCGCGTAAACCCGCGCAAGGAGAATTGACCATTCTTCTCATCCTCAATCTTGCCAAACTCCTCCAACAGTTCCCTTTGGCGCTCCGTCAGATCCTTGGGGATGGTCACCGTTAAAGCCACGATAAAATCCCCGGGTTGACGGTAACCACTGGGATCCTTAAACCCCTGCCCGGGGACGCGGATAAGTTTGCCGTTCTGACTACCAGCGGGCACCTTCACGCTGATCTTTTCGCCAGTCACCGTGGGCGCTTCCACCAAGCCACCCAAAGCGGCGGTCACCATGTCGATCTTATGCTCCAGAATCAGATGGTTTTTTTCGCGGCTAAAGGCCTCTTGATGACGAACCGCCACCTCCACATATAGATCCCCGGCCTGAGCGCCTTGGGGGCCCGCCTCGCCTTGGCCTCTTAGCAAGAGCCGAAATCCGGTGTTAACCCCAGCGGGCACCTTGACCGAGAGGGTCTTTTGACGGCGGACACGACCCGCGCCCCGGCATTCGGGGCAAGGATCGCTGGCGTACTCCCCAGAGCCGTGGCATTTAGGGCAAGTGGTGGCCATACTGAAAAAGCCCCGGGACAGGAAAACCTGGCCCTGGCCACCGCATTGGTGACAAGTCGAAACCGCGCCTGAGCGCGACCCGGTGCCATTACAAGCCTCGCAAAGCTCTTCCCTGGGGATGGTGATTTCTTTTTCCACCCCCGTGAAGGACTCCACAAAGTCGATATTCAGCTCCACCCCAAGATCCCGGCCTTTTTTCGGGGCGCGTCTGGCGGAACTGGAGCCAAAAAAATCGGAGAAAATATCCCCAAAATTGGAGAAGATATCCCCAAAACCTTGGAACCCTTGGAATCCATTGCGCTTTAAGCCCTCATGACCATACTGGTCATAAAGATTTCTTTTCTCAGGGTCGCTGAGCACCTCATAGGCCTCGGCGGCCTCTTTAAAGCGCTCCTCAGCCTCGGCGTCCCCTTGGTTACGGTCAGGGTGGTACTTCAGGGCCATGGCTCGGTAGGCTTTTTTAATAGCCTCAGGTTCCGAGTCCTTGGTCACGCCCAAAATAGAATAATAATCAGCCTTGGAACTCATGAAAACGCCTTCATCGCTTTATTTGTTGTCTGGAGCGTCCGGGGCGGGGGAGCCCTGGCGTAACTGGGTCAAAAGCCGGGTCGCTTGGTCGTGATAGACGTCAAACCCGGCCGCCTTGGCTTGGTCGGCCAAACGGATCAATTCCCCGGCCCTAGGTCGCTGGCCCAAATATTGGGTGGCCAGGCAATACAGAAAAAAATTGCCCTCGTCCACCGCGCGGGCCAAAATTTCCCGCAAACCATCTTGATCTTTGGCTTTGCGAAAGAAATCAGCCGCCTCAGCCCAATATCCTTTATCTAACAGCTGTCGGCCAGCTTGGATCATGGACTCTGGTTTAGTTTTCGGATGGTCTATCAAGACCCGACGGTCTTTCCAATTCAACGCGGATTTAGCCATTTCAGGGTGTTCCTCAAAATCACGCTCAGCCGAACATAGCGGCTAAAGCAAATATAATCACCTTTAGGATCCTGTCAAGGCGAAAAGTCAAAAAAATTTAACTCCCGCCCCAACTATAATTATAGGGCCTTAGTTATTGGGGCTTATTTAGGGGCTTATCCGGCTCGCCCAGCCTATTTCCTCGCCTGTCCCCTAGCCTATTCCCGCCGCTAGCCTGGCCCACCCAAAACCACTCTAACCGCGCTAACCGATGATTATGGAATAAAATCATTTTTTTTGCTAAATTTATTGTCGCCAGTCGAAAAAAACCGGCCTAGGCCCCAGGGGCTCGTCTTCCACCCCCTGATTTTATATAATATTGGTCTAAAAATTAACCTATTACCCGGCTTGGTCTTCCGATCCTTTCCCCTCGATCCTTTAAGGATAACCCATGGCCCCCTCCGAGCCGTCCAGTCGCTCGCTGACCCCAGAGCAAACCCGCCGCAAAAAACGCTTTGAAAAATTTGTCCTCATCCTGATGGCCCTGGGGTTGTTACTTCTGATCTTGGTTCAGCGGCGCCTATTGAACCTAGGACCGGGCTTATCCTCCAACCAGGGCGTGATCACCCTCGTTAGCATCAATTTTTCGTTATTGGTTCTGGGCTTTTTGTTGTTCCTGATCCTGCGGGGCCTTTATCGCGTCTTTTTCGAGCGCCATGACTACGGTAGCTTGCGAACTAAGATGGCGGTTTCCTTCATTGGTTTGTCGTTACTACCGACCTTGATGATCTTCTATTTCGCTTATCTGCTCATTGGCCAAGATCACGACACCTGGTTTGGCGCCTCCATCAAAGAGACCATGAAAGACTCCCTGGCATTGGCCGAATCTTCCTTAGAAATGGATCGGCGCCAGTTGATTTCCTTTGGCGAAGGCATTATTATCGATCTTTTAGCGCAAGATTGGGATTGGTTCCACCCGGACAGCCAAATCTCGGCTTTTCTGGCCCAGAACCCTGACCGAGACTTATTAAAGGCCATAGAGTGGTATGACCAAGCGGGCCAATTGGTCACGCGGGTGGGCGATCAGCCGGAAGGTTCCCCTTGGCCGGCGACCTGGCTATTAAGTTTGGACACTGGGGCCAGGGATTCTAGTCCCCCGCTGACTAATTCCCCCTCGCGGAACTCCCCCTCGACGAGCTCCCCATCGGCCAGCCACCCGGTCAGCCAAGACCCCAACGGCCACGATTTAGCTTGGCGTTTAGAACATAATGGCCATTTAGTTGGTTTTCTCGTTCTTTACAGTCTCCGCGGCGATTTTCTCCAAGCGCAATATAACGAAGTGCGCCAGGGGTTGGCCAAGTACCAGCTGGCCATCGGCATTAAGCGGCCTTTTCGGGTTTCCCAGTTAATGTCCTTAGCTGGGGTGACCCTTTTGGCCGTCTTTTTCTCCATTTGGATCGGCTCGCGTTTGGCCAATTCCCTGTCTAGCCCCATCACGGAGCTAGTGGCGGCCACCCGGCGGGTGGCCAAAGGGGAGCTGGATTTTATCCTCACCCCGCGTCAATCGGGGGAACTGGCCCATTTGGTGACCGCCTTTAACCAGATGACCCAGGAGCTAAAAGCCAGTTACTCGGAAATTGATAGCCGCCGCCGTTTTGTGGAGACGGTTTTAAAAGAAGTCTCCAACGGGGTGGTCGTCGTTAACCCGGCCCGCCAAGTCGTCACCATCAACCAAGCGGCCCAGGACATGTTGAAACTAACCATGAGCCAGACTCTGGGCCAGTTACCCGCCCCAGTGGCCACCCTTTTGGGGACAACTCGCGGTTCCTCGCCCCGAGCTCGAGTCTACGTGGAAACGGCTGGGCGAACCTTAAGCCTCATTGTTAGCCGCCACGATCTGCGCGATGAGGAAGGCTCGCCCATGGGCGCGCTGTTAACTTTTGACGATCTTAGCGAACTAGAAAAAGCCCAAAGGCTGGCCGCTTGGCGAGAAGTGGCCCGCCGGATCGCCCATGAGGTGAAAAACCCTTTAACCCCCATTTCCCTGGCCGCCCAGAGGTTATTGCGACGATTTAGCGAGCGCTTGGATCAAGAGGGGGAGGGAAAAATCTTTCGGGAATGCGTGGAAATCATCATCCGGCAGGTGGAAAACATGCGGACGCTGGTGGACGAGTTTTCCCAGTTCGCTCGTCTCCCCCAAATCAACCCGCGGCCAGCCGATTTAGTGGCCGTGGTCGAGGAAAGCCTGGCCCTTTTTCGGCAAGCCCACCCAGATTTGGATTTACGCTTTTCGGTCAAAAAACCGGTCGGAACGCTCATCTTTGATCCCGAGCAGATTGGCCGGGTCATCGCGAACCTGTTGACCAACTCCACCCAAGCCACCCAGGGCCAAGGCCTAGTGGAGATAACTATTGATCTGGACGAGCTGGTGGGGGTGGCCATCACCGTGGCCGACGATGGCCCAGGGCTACCGGCGGAAGTCAAAGAACGCGTTTTTGAGCCCTACGTCACCCATGGCCAGGGCGGACAAGGTTTGGGCCTAGCTATTGTTAAAGCCATTATCAATGACCATGGCGGTTTTATCCGGGTCAATGACCGCCAACCGCGGGGAACGGTTTTCGCCATCCACCTCCCCCTGGCGCGGCCCTAAAAAAACATCGATCCCCTAATCACTGGAGGCGGGCCATGCCCAACCCTAATTTAACAGCCGCTATCTTAGCCACGGGCAGCGAATTGACCCTCGGCCGTTCCACGGACACCAACAGCGCTTACTTGTCGACGGTTTTAAATTCCTTTGGCGTGGAAGTCCTCCGGCATGTGACCGTGGGCGACAACCTAGAGGTTCTCATCGATCTTTTCCGGGAATGTTATCAAAAATACCAGGTGGTTTTGTGCACTGGCGGTTTAGGCCCCACCGAGGATGACCTCACGCGGTTAGCCGCCGCCCGGGCTTTAAACCAGAGTCTGACCTTTAGGCCGGAGCTAGCCGAGAGCGTCAGCCAATACATCATCAAACGTTGGGGCCAAATGCCCGTGAACAACTACCGCCAAGCTTGGTTACCCCAACAAGCCCTGGCGGTGCCCAATCATCTGGGCACCGCCCCCGCTTTCGCCTTTGACGAGGACGAGCGCTTAATGCTCTTCATGCCGGGCGTGCCGGTGGAGATGAAAGGCATTGTCAATAATTGGCTTAAACCGCGCTTATTGGAGAAATTCGCCGATCGGGTCGGTTTCACCGAAACCTTGGTTCTTAAATCAGCCGGCCAAGGGGAAAGCTCGGTGGATCTCCTGTTAGCCGATTTACTGCGCTCTGGCCCCAATCCTTACCTGGGGCTATTGTCAGGTTTGAACGAGACGCGGATCCTCATTACGGCTCGCGGTCAAAATCCGGAAGAAACCGCCCGGCTCATCCAACCCTTGGCCCAGGAAGTCATCCAAAGACTGGGCCCCCATTATCTCGGTCAAGGGCCCAACGCCTCTTTAACCTCGGCCGCGGCCGAGATTATCCTCCAAAGGGGCCTAACTCTAGGGCTGATTGATCACTTAACCGGCGGGCGTTTGGCCACCAGCCTCACCGACCACCTCCCCCAAACCCACCGCGCCCCCTTTTTGACCGTTCCCGAGGATCAGTGGCCACAGCCAGATCCCCAGTGGGGCGGCGACCTCTGGCTAATCATGGGTGGGCGCTCTAGCGCCCCTAATCTACTGGATCCCGACGCGACCATCACCATTGATATGGAGATACGCCTTTTGGCCCGCCAGGGCTCTACTTTCCAACTGGTCGCCCAAAGCGAACACGCCTTTACCGGGGTTCGGGCCGGGGCCTTGACGCGGGGCTCTTCTTACGCGGCCCTATTGTTGTGGAACTATTTAAAGGATCTGGGCTAATAAGTCTGGCCCGGGGTCAAACCCCGGGCGGGGTTTGGTGGAAAAACCCCGTTTTTTTATGTTAAAATAGCCCTAAATATGGTTCGGCCGAGCCGAGCCGCGCTGGAGGTCGCTTTTTAAAATTTACGCTTAATAACTACAATACTTTAGGTAGAAGTTTTTTTGTTTCGCTTTTTAGGTCTTTTGTCTATTTTTAGGTTGAATTTCATTGTTGAAGTCAGATAATATTGTAGTTTTCAAAGCTATTTTTTCCTGGGGGGAGGCCAGTTGTGGATTCTTTTAGCTCCCGCCACCAACCTATCAACGAACAAGCCGAAGACATCAAAAAAGGGCTCCACCTCTTAGCCGTGGCCCTCAAAAACCTTTCTTTATACCCCGCGCGAAGTCAGGCCAACCGCCAAACTCTGGGGCAAGCCCGCCAATGGTTTTCCCAATTTTTCACTAAAAATAGCGATTTGACCTTGCTCGTGGCCAAAGACCGCTTAACCGACGAGGATGGGACGACGGTCTACCAAGAAAAAGCCGCCGAGTCCATCATCTGTGGGCCCATGTTCCGGGATGGGATCCAGGCGCTGATCTTTGAGCCCACCATCACCGAAGAGGAGATCCGCGATTTTCTCCTCATCCTCAACCGCTTCCGCCACGTCAACGAAGATGATACCGATGATCTGGTCACCATCATGTGGCAAGCTAGTTTTCCCAGTATCAAGTACCAGGTGGCGGACGAGTACGCCGAGGTGGAGCCAGAATTTGACACGGCGGCCATGCGGGCCGCCAAATTCCGCTCGGGTAACGAAGATTTTGGTTCCCCCTTGGACGCCCTCGCGCCCGTGGAAGTGGACGGGATCGCCCCCATCGCCAAAAACCTGGCTTCTTTGTTCGCCTTGGCCGCGCCCCCGGGCGTTCTGGGTGGCTCTTCGAGCCTAACCCATGGCCCAGCGACCGATTCCCCGGGGCAGGCTGGCCAACCCGAAGCTCGCCACCCAGCCGGTCATAGTAACCCTCATGACCAACTCGATAAACTTCTCGACCAGACCTCGGCTCTATCTGAGGCTAAGGGACAAGAGCCCAATTATGGGCCCGGCGGGGAAACCATCGCCGATCCCAATGGTTACGTGGATCCAGGACTGTCCAATCTGGCCGAGGCTTGCGCCGAGCTGGCTCTGGATAATTTTAGCGCGTTACCCCTCACGCCCGAAGAGAGCCAAACCGAAAAGCGCTTAAATTTTTGGGGCCTAACCACCGAAGAATCCCAACGCGTGGCCGCCCTAGTCAAATGGGACGAAAGCCTAGATATCTCTTACAGCGCCCTAGACATCCTCTTAGTGGTCATCTCTTCCCCGGTCATGAGCCCCCGCGTGGAGGCGCTCACCAGCGCCTATTTAGCCGAGGAGGCCAGACGCTCCATCTTAAATCTAGAGCTAAAAAATTTTAATTATTTTTGGGACAGACTCCAAAAAGAAAGCCAAATTGGGCCGAACTCCCCCACCATGGCCATTAAAGAAGAACTAAAGCGGGCCATTGGGCGAGCCGAGACCATAGAGCCTTTGTTCTCCACCCAATACCCGCCAGAAAAGATCGAGGCCGCTTACGCTGATTTAAGATATTTTCTTTACCAATTGCCCTTTGAGGCCATGAAAACTTTAGGCCTAAAGTTAGCCAAAATCCAGAGCCCCCGGCTCCGAGAATTGGTGGTCGAAGTGGTGGCTTACGTTTACACGGTCAGCCACCCCGAGGAAAACTTCGCCGTGATCCTGGCCACCCTTAACGAAGCGACCGTGGGCTCCTTTTTAAAGATATTTTTCGCCCAAGGCCGAACCCCGCCCGCCCAGCTGATGAACGCGCTGACTAGGCACGCTAACCCCAAAGTGCGCGCGGCCGTGGCCAAAGCGACCCTGGAGCGCGATCCTAGCCTAATCTCCCATATGTTACATTTAGCCATCGACCCGGCCGTGACCCAGATTTTAAGGCCTTTTCTCGCCCAACGCCGTGAGCCAAGCGTGGAAAACTACCTGTTAACCCATTTGCGCGACAGTTACCAGGAAGCCAAAAAGCCGCGCCTGCCCGATATCTTGGAGTGCTACCGGACTTTAGGCGTCTGCGCCTCCGCCACCTCCCTGCCTTTTTTAGCCGAGGCTCTGTTAAAAAAACGCTGGAAATCCCTCGTTAGCCATGGCCCGGAACCGCACCGTCTGGGCGCGGCCCTCGCCTTATCCATGATGCGAGCCAATGGCCAGGCGGGGGAGATCCTGGATAAAGCCGCCCATTCGGCCTTTGGGGCTATCCGGGGCGCGGTCAAAGAAGCCCAAAGACAACTGACCCAGGGGCGAACATGAGCCAGAGTTCCGCTCCGTTGGGGCCCGCTGACCTCCTGGTGCAATCCTTGTCGCGCTTGCCGCGGTTGGTGAAAATTCACCAACCCAACCATAAGATTTTCGTGGAGAACCTGGAGCTAACCCGGACAGTCCTCCAAACGCTCTGGGCCGAGAACGATAAAGTTGAGCTCCGTCTCCACCGCGGCCGCTTATACCTCAACCAAGCCCGGCTAAATTTCGCGCCCATTCTCCAAGTCACGGCCGCCAAACTTATGGAATTTTTTGAGGAACGCGGTTTTTACGGGTTTACTTTTACCCCTAAGGCGGATCTTTCCACCAACGACATCGTGGAATTCGTCCGGGCCATTAACGCCTGCCAAGGCCAGGCCGAACCAGGCGCGTTCCTTTTAAAATCCTTACAGCGAGCCTGGGTTAGCCCCATTCTGGAGGATAATTTTAAAATCACCTACGCTTTCTCCGATGAGTCAGGGGAAAGCGCGGGCCGTCCTTTGGTCTGGAACGCCAACCCCAGCGCGGAAGGCCAACGCGCCCGGAAAGCCTATTCCAGAGCCCTAGCGGAGCTAACTAAGCTAAACGCCGCCATCTCTTCCACCAAAGGCTTGGTTAATTTCGCCAAATCGCGGCGGGTTGTCCAGGACATGGCCGAGTCATTGTTCCGCGATGAGAACATTCTCCTGTCGCTATCCACCATCCGTGACTACGACGACTACACCTGTTCCCACTGCGTGAACGTGGCGTTACTATCCATGTGTCTGGGCCGTCGTCTAGGGTTAGGCAAGATGGAAGTGGCGACGCTGGGCTTGGGCGGGTTGTTCCATGACCTCGGCAAAGTCGATATCCCCATTGAGCTCATCCGAAAACCGGGTAAATTCACGGACTTAGAATACGAAGAAGTCAAAAAACACCCCTTAAACAGTGTTTGCCGAATCTTAAGTCTGAACGCCGACCACGCCTTTAAGTCCAAACTGTTGCTCCCCCCATTTGAGCATCACCTCAACATCAACCTCTCCGGTTACCCCGAATCCTCCCGTCGAGTGCCGGTGTCTCTGTTTGGCCGGATCGTCGCCATCACCGATCTTTACGACGCCCTCACCTCCAGCCGCTCCTATCGACCTGTGCCCATTAGCCCGGAGAAAGCTTTGGAGATCATGATCAACAAGTCGGGGGTGGAAATCGATAGTTTGTTATTAAAAGTCTTCATCAACATGGTGGGCGTCTACCCGGTGGGCACCCTGCTCCTTCTGGACACGCGGGAAATAGTCATCGTTCGCGACACCCCGGCTAACTCCGAGGCCGGTCGACCTTGGGTTTATATCCTGGAAAAGGCGGACAATGACACCATCCGCAAAGGCGAACTAGTGGATCTGTCCCAAAAAAGGGCCGACGGAGGGTTTGTTCGGAATATCCTCCACTGCTTCCATCCTACCGAGTTTGGCTTGAGCCCCACGGATATCTTACTCTGACCCCCAAGCCCAAAAACCCTTGACCAAAAAACCATGACCAAGCGATCCTAAATCCGGGCCTAGGCGTCTTTAGGATGTTATGGTAACTTATTGAATTTTATAATTATTTCGCCGAGCTCCTCAAGAGACTTAAAAACAATGATTAAAATCAACTAGTTAGCCTGACGGAAACTGGTCAACTGACCGACTCCTCGGCGGCGGGCCAATGGTCAAAATAAAATAGGCGGTTTGTTCCTAAAATATTAATTTAATAAGAAAATTAGACCTATGAAAGAGTATTTATATGAATTACTGTTTAAAAATTGTTTTTAAACTGTTTTTAAGTTGCAAAATTTAGAAAATTTTAGATACTATCACAAATAAAATCTATTATTTAAATAAGATTTAAAATATTTGCCCTGGCTTAATAACCTCGCGAAAATCCTAGCTTAAGGGTCATTATCCAGTAAAAGAGTATTAATTTCAACAAATTATCCATTAAGACCGGTGAATTTTGGGCTTTTCGCCCGGCTTTCCGGCTTTAAACGCTTGTAAAGGTCAAGACTCCCGCCCCCCACTCGCGACCATCGCTGAAGGGACTTTTAAATTATTGTAAAAATACTTCAGTTTTTCCTCCAAAATCCCTAAAGGTTTAGCCGAAGTGGCCGATAAGGATTTTAAGGCCGCCAACCATTGGGGGAACCAAGGGCTCAGCCGGCGGATCAAAAAAAATAAGAAAAAAACTTTAGCTTTTTCTCCAAAAAGCCTTAAGGTTTTCCTCGAACGGCCGATAAGATAATTAAGGGCCATGACCAAGACCGCGCCAGGTTCCCCTCGCGTTCGCCCGTCGACGGAAGCCCACGGCCTATTATTAGTCCAGCTTTACCTGGAACGCCTGGTTCTAGGCCGAGTGTTTCGCTTGGCCAGACCAGCTCGCCCAGACTTATTTGGGGATGACGACCATGAAAATATTTCCCTTTGACCCACGTCATACGAATCGCCCCACCCAAGGGCGCCCATCCCAAACTCTCAATTTTGAGGAAGAACTGGCCAAGATCAATCCACCGAGCCCAGGCCTAAAAGCCATTTTCTCGGAAAACCTCAAAGCCAGTCAGGGCGTTTCCCCGGAGGATCTGGGCAAAGCTGGTCAGTTGGTCAAAGCCCTTATTGGCCAAATCCAGACCGCCGAACCCCAACAGTTAAAGAAAATCCACAATTTGGATGGCATCCTTTACTACTACCAGGCGTAAAGCCTATAATATAGCCAGGACTATCCAGGTCTTTTGACTTTAAACGAGGATTTACATCTTTGTCGTGGGGGTTTTCCATGAGCGACAACGCTTCTTCCGCCGAGCTGATCACGGCCAACGGAATGGCTCATTCCAAGATGGCCTCGGCCACTGACCGTCATGTCGGGGCTCTGCGCCATGAAATGGATCAAAAAGCCGAATCCCATATCCAATTTATCCAGGAAAAGAATATCCGCGAGGTTTCGGATATGGAAGTGAGCCGAACCCAGATTTTAAGCCGCGTGGTCTAAGCCGCGCCGCCCAAAAGGTAGGCGAAAAATTTAAGCCCTCTGACCCCAACCCCTAAAATCTTTTTTTTCGTAACCGTTCACCCGGTATTAAAACCAGTTAAAAGTGGCTCGAGACCTGGATCGCGTAAATCTGACGGCTTGACCTGTTTTTTTCGTTTGCCCCAAAATCTTACTTTTGGGTTGTCGCCGGGAAGGGTCAGACCAGTTTTGGTTGGATTGGCCAGGCGTCATTTTGAATTCTAGATGGTTAGATTTTTTTGGCGAGGCTGGGTTGAGATCCCTGGCCCTGGCGCTGGTAGCCAGATGATTGTCCTGATCAGACCATTAAGACCGCTCCATAGCTCCTAGTCATGGTGGGATGGCGACCCCGTTTAGCTCTGGTTTTGGACAATTAGGTATCAAGTTATGATTATAAAACCATCAATTTTTAATATTAATGATTTACAATATTAGAACAAGCAATTAGTTATTTATAAATATAAATAAGATATATTATAATAGGATAAAATGACTTAAAAATTAATTACTTTGCCTATTAGTAATTTAATTTATGGTAAGAAGCTATAAACCGGATTTTCATAGATTTATCTGCCAGGGAACAAAATCATAAAGCGATGGAATCTTTAATAAATTAAACTTGAATAACATCGTTTTTAGATCTAAAAATGGGATAAAATGTGTGGAATCTACACATTTAGGAATTGGTTATCCGTCAAGACTTAGTTAAGGATAATGTAAACGATAAGGTTACCGATTAATATTATCAACAATGATATAAATACACTGAGAATCCACTTTAAATTCTTACTAAAAGAGGCGAACTTCTCATCCATTTTTTTGTCACGGGCGGCGTTACTTTCCTTAAGGTCGTCAATACTCTTGCTATTGGCGGCAATAATCTTGTCAATGGCGTCAAACCTGATGTTAGTATTTTCCCTCAGGTTGTCAATACTTTTGTCAGTGGCGTCAAACCTGGTGTTATTATTATTCCTTAGGTTGTCAATACTCACGTTAGTGGCGGCAATACTCTTGTCAGTGGCGTCAAACCTGATGTTAGTATTATTCCTTAGGTTGTCAATACTCACGTTAGTGGCGGCAATACTCTTGTCAGTGGCGTCAAACCTGATGTTATTATTATTCCTTAGGTTGTCAATACTCACGTTAGTGGCGGCAATACTCTTGTCAGTGGCGTCAATACTCTTGTTGGTGGCGGCAATACTCAAGGTAGTGGCGTCAAACTTGACGTTATTATTTTCCCTAAAGGCCACGATATTTTTTTCAAGGTCGGTAATTCTTCCTATAATGGCGCCATAACTGTCCTTATGTTCGTTAATACTCCCGTTAAGGTTTTTAATACTTTCCTTGAGTTCGACAATACTACTGTTAATGGTGGCAATGTCGTTTTTAAGGCCGTCGGTCTTATCCTTGAGGCTCGTTTCAACTCTATTCACCGCGAACTGAAGAAGCGACACTGTAATTCTTGAGTTCTCTTCGCGAAGCCTTTCATCCCCAGCCTTAGTCGCGAACTCGAAGTTTGAGGCATTGGCTCCCTCAACTTTGAGTGAGTTCAAACTCCGATCCTCTACCGTCGAATCGTCACGAAGACGAAGACCATCCTGACCTTGGCTCAGATCTTTGTCAGTGGATTCCTCAGTATCAAATTTCTTCAGTGGCATAGTTACACTCCCTTCAAATCGTTCCAACCGTGACAGATTTATTTCTTATATCAAATATTTTACCGCTTGTCAATACCAAATCTTGATAATTCCAACTTCGCGCTGGGCATGGTATGTCAAATTTTTAGTAACCGTTCACAGTGGGCTCTCCCAGGCCAACTGACTGGGCCTCCAATTCTCCTTCTTGATTTTATTCTATCCTTCCAATACTAGCCCATTATGGCCCCAAAAAAATATTTTCGTATTTTCGACTGTGTCTTGACTTTTCTAGGTTAAGTAACTACAATGACCAGCCTTTCCCTTCTTTATTGAAATTAGCCAAAGCCGAAGCCAAAGGCGGCTAACTACACATTAAGTTAGCCACCGCCAAAGGTGGCTAGCTACCTAATTTTATAGCGTTCGCTATATCTATCGACTTCATAGTCGCGATTAATATCTGAAGTCAAAAAAAAATAACTAGCTGGGTCATAGTCCGGCTACGCCGGACTATGTCAAAATTTTGACAAGCGGAAATCATCAATTTATCGACGCCATTCTTCATAATCCTCATAACTAATCAAATTTTAAAATTCAATGAAGACATACTTTATGGTCTTTATGAGCCAGCCTCCTACCAATCGTGTGACTACCCACCACGCGGATTGGCAAAAGGTCACTCTACCATGGAACCTAGTCCAGTGTGAACCTTTACCCTTTTCCAGTTAATCTAACAGTGGAACTACTTGTTAAATTTATACCTTGGAATTTTAAATCATATATTTCTTGAACTCGAGCCCCTGAATCATAAAGGAGGCTTAATAAAGTAAGATTTCTCCTGCCTTTTGTCGTTGTCGTCACAATAACGCCTCCACTCCTGATTTCAGGATACAGCCTTGTCAAATTTCTGTCAATGATATTTTTGTGGAGAAGGGAGTAATATTATGGGAAGTCTTTTCCCA
>JAISYP010000152.1 GCA_031269825.1 Deltaproteobacteria bacterium | reverse complement strand
ATTTTATCATGTTATAAGTAGTGAAATATAAAATAATTAATTTTTTTAATATTGTTAACAATTTTTATTTAAAATTTAGACTGGCCCCCAAATTTTTTTTGGGGTCGGCTGGGCGGGCGATGTCCGTAGATTCTTACCATGAAAATATATGTTTAATATACATTTTTTTTATTCATTATAAGAAATATTAAGTTATATAATAATTATAGTATATGTCAATAATGATTTTAATAGAGGAAAATCATAAACTATTAAGATATCTAAAAATTTTAACTATGTTAAGTATTATATAATGGCGTTTAATGTTTTTGATAGTCATGAAAACGACTTAATAGATAATTAACGATATTTTTATTACTATTAATCATTTAAAATATCTGGGTATAGCGATCACGGGAGGAACCTTGTATTACATGGACTTCATTTATTTTGCTTGATTTTCTTCTTTCAAAGTTGGCGCGTTTTTTTGCTAAAAATGTGTTTCGTTTGAGAGATCTCAGATTTTTATTGGTCACAAAAGTAATTGCGTAAAAATTTTTTATAACCATTTAGCATAAATTTTGCTATGATTGATATTCCTTATTATTATTGATTAAATACGATAATATTTTTTTTAAAACATATTGCGTTATTGATTTAATAAAATAATTATTACATGACTTGGCCTAAAAATTGCTAGTGATGGCTTTTGTCATTACCAGGACAGGCCATGGATCCACCAAGCTTGGTTTGACCTTCAATTCTTCTCTGATTACAGGTGGCGTTCTGACAGCCTGTTCCATGAGCCGCCTAAAAAGCTTTCCACGACTCTTGGATTTCCAACGATTGGAAACGAAAAATATATTCATCAAGGCAAAATTAAAGATAATTACGGTTAATAAAATCTTGAAAAGTTCTAAAAATCAATCTTTTAAGTAGAAAAAAACAAGATGGACATTATATGTTTGGAAAATCAATCATCAGGCTGTGACCATAATAGTTCTAACGGCGCCCATCTCAGGCGTTAAGGTAAAACCAAGACTCCACGTCGATTCTTCTTGAACATTAATGTCACATCAACAATAGAGAGCTGCGCAGCCAAAAAGGTACTAAATTTTTTATTCCAATTTTGGAGGGCTATTCTAGAAGCCTTAAACTATAAGCTCCTCCCGTGTTCGCTATACCCATATTAAAATAATATTAAAGAGCCTATGTTTTTATAACTAGGAAGAATTATTTTTTATCCAAGGTTTTTCACGATTCATGGGAATGTGGGTCTATATACTCATTATGGTTTAAGGCTAATAATTATTTTAGCGCGAAAATTCATGAATCATAAAACCTCCAAATATTCTAAATAACTGGGTTTAGGGTAATAACCGTATTTTTGTGGTCGCGTGATCGCCTGGTCACGATTTTCTCTACGCTTGGCTAGATGGGCTGGTTGGCGACAGGGTTAAACCGGTTAAGCCAATCTTTTTTTGGGGGTTTTAAACTCTTCGGCCTCCAAATCCTCAAGTCTGGCGTTTTCCTTATCCACCTCGGCTTGCCAGATTTGCCGATGTTTGATCAGTTTTTCCAACGCCTTATGGCAAGCTAAGCTGTCGCCTTTGGCTTTTTGGGTCGCCTCCTGGGCCAGGGTTTCGTTTTTTTGGGCGTCCATTAAGTCTTTTTCAAGGCTCACTTCGCGGCGATCGATTTCGGCTAACTCAACCCAGAATTTGTCCAGCCCCTCCATTTTCATGGTGGCGCCCATGATTTTTGTCCATTTTTGTTCTTTTTCCTTGACCATCCTCTCTCGGTATCGTTCCAGTTTTTCGGCTCGCGCCTCTCGCTCGGTTTTAGCGTGTCGAAGTTTGGTCTCAGCGGCCATAACCGCCCGTTCGGCCGCGTCTTGGCGTATAGTTCGGATATTGGCCAGGGGGGCCAAGGGGTAGCCGCTCACGCTAGAGCCTTTTCTAGCGCGACTAGGGTTTGCTCAAAAGTGGATTTGTCCTCTTGGCCTTGACGCAAAAAATCATTGATTTTAGCTAAGTGATCCAGGGCGTAGTCGGCTTCTTTGTCCGCGCCTTTTTGGTATTCGCCGATTTGCACCAATAGCTCTATTTCGGCGTGCTTGGCCAGGGCTTGACGCAGTTTTTGGGCCAGTTGGCGGTGTTTTTTGTCCGTTACCGCGCCCATGACTCGACTAACCGAGGCCATGATGTCAATGGCCGGATAATGGTTGGCGGCGGCTAGTTTTCGTGACAAAACGATGTGACCATCTAAAATCGAGCGCGTCTCGTCAGCGATGGGCTCGGTCATGTCATCGCCCTCCACCAAGACGGTGTAAAGAGCCGAGATTGACCCCTTGTCGGAGTTGCCAGCTCGTTCCATTAGTTTGGGGAGCGTGGAAAAGACCGATGGCGGAAAACCTCGCCGGGTGGGCGGCTCCCCAGCGGCGAGCCCAATTTCTCGCAAGGCCCGGCCAAACCGCGTGACCGAGTCCATCATGAGTAAGACTTTTTGCCCTTGATCCCGGAAATATTCCGCGATGGCCGTGGCGGTGTAGGCCGCTTTTAAGCGCTCCATGGACGAGCGATCCGAGGTGGAAACCACCAGCACCGCTTTTTTTCGACCTTCGGGGCCTAGATCTCTTTCAATAAACTCCCGCACTTCTCGGCCGCGTTCGCCTATGAGGGCCAGGATCGAGACCTCCGCGGCCGAGCCTTTAATGATGCTGGAAAGGAGGGTGCTTTTGCCACCACCCGCGGCGGCGAAAACGCCCATTCTTTGACCTTCCCCGCAGGTGAGGAGCCCATCAATGGCCCTTAATCCCAAAGGCAACGGTTTTTCCACTAGGCGTCGCGTCATGGGGTTAGGGGGATCGGCGTAGACTGGGTAATACGTTTTGGTGTTTAATGGTGGCCCGCCATCCAAAGGCTCGCCTAGGCCATCCAACACTCGGCCCAACAAGCCTTCGCCCACGGCCACGGAGTGGATCTGTCCGGTGGGCACCACCTCGGTGTCCGGGGAGACGCCCTGTAGATCCCCCAATGGCGTTAATAAGGCCGTTTCTTTGACAAACCCCACCACCTCGGCTTTTAGTCGCCAGTTATCCCAAGGGTTGCGTAGCACGCAGAGCTCCCCAATCTTGACCCCTGGAGCCATGGCCTTGATGATAGTGCCCACCACTTCCTCAACCCGGCCGCAGATGTTGAGCGTGACCGCTTGTTGGATGGTTTCTTGGAGGAGTTGGTCAATGTAGCCCAGGGCCATTTACGTCTCGCTTTCGCTCCTAGTTTCTAAGTTAGATTTTCAAGATGCCTCCATAAGAAAGACACATCTTGGATTTTAGCCCGCGATCGTCGAGATTAAGTTGATGGTCGGAGCGGCGGTTTCGGGTAACTGGCCGTGGGAAGCTGGTTAGGCGTTTTTGATCCGGCTTTCCATGGCTAAGGCCAAGTTTTTTAATTGAGTTTCCAAAGAGGCCTCAATCAGGCCCAGCTCGGATTCCAGGACGCAATCGCCCTGGCTGAGTCGACCGTCGGCTCGGATGTCCAAAAATGACTCAGAGCCGGAATTTCCCTCCAAAGCGGCGCGGACAGCCTCTTCATCCTGAGGCGAGACGCGGATGAGCACTCGGCGCGCGGATCGGGCGCTGTTTAAGGCTTTTTTGACGATCCGGACAATGACTTCGTCCGAGGGTATTTCCCCAATAATTTTGCGAACCGCGTCGTTAATAAGTTTAACGAGCCCACTTTCCAGGTTCTCCAAATACTCCACCGAGGCCATGACCGCGTCCATGATTTTTAGACTGTATTCGGCTTGTCCAGCGGCGAGGCCTTCTTTGTAACCTTCTTCTTTCCTCTTAAAAAATTCGGTCTCGGCTTGGGTTTGCGCCTCTTTTTTTAGATCCACGATGGATTTGACTAGCTCTAGGGAGGTCAGCAGCCTCTGGGCGGAAGTGGCTTTGATGACTTTAACCCCGGGAGCCACGACTAGGTTGGGTTCGTTTAGGATAAACACGCGCTCCATGAGGGACAGACCTCCTTTAAAAGAATGACTTTGAGGCGCTGGAAGATTTTTAGGGCTAAATGGCTGGGGGCTGGCCGCGTGGGTCGTTGTCGATGGGTCACCAATTTGGCCAAGGTGGCGGGGAGGGGCGACCAGGCGAGGTTGATGGCCAATAAGCCGGTTTCTTGGAAAGCGGCCAGACTCTTAGGCGTTTCCCCGGTGGCTAAATCTTGCAGCCCGACCATTTGCAGACGCCCCCGCCCCAAAGCGTAGGCCCACAGCTCCTCGCCAAGGATGGCCTTTAAAGCGCGAGCTTGATGGCCTTCAATGATCTGGGCGATTTTATGGGACCACAAAGCTAGCCCAGCCAGGAGGGCCAAACGCTCAAACTCCTGGTCGTTAAGTAAAGCCAAACGCCAGGGCGCTCGGCTAAAATCCCAGTGCCCGGTTTGTTGGCCAGGAAAAAAGGAACGCAATCTGGGGGAGCGCTCCAGGGCGGTTTGGATAAAAGTGGCCAGTTCCGAGGCGCGCCCTTCTTCAAAGTCCTTTAAAAAATTTAGATTCGGGGCGTGGTAAGGCTTGTTGAAAGCCACCATGGCCGCGAGCAAAGGGGGAGAGGGTAAATCGCTCATGGCTTAGGTCGCGTTAGACGGGTTTTGGTTAGTCGGTTTTCGGCTAAGGGTATACCCGGCTTTTTTCAAACCCAAAGACACCCCGCCCACGACCAAAACCCCGATGGCGACGATAAGCCAAACCGAGAGAGATTTTTTTTCCACGGCGGGCAGGATCACCGCGTCTCTGGCGGGCGTCAACATGATGGCCACTCGATCTTCAGTCAGCCCGGGCACGGCCTTGGAGCAGATTTCCCGGATCTTGGCTTGCAGGTTTACCACTGGCGATTCTGGTCGATGCCGTAAAAATATGGACGCCGAGGCTGACGAGGACACCGCCCCGCTTTGGTCATGGGTGGCCAGAACCACGTGGGCCCGAGAAGTGAGAACGCCATCGATCTTGGCGAAGGTTTGTCCCAGTTCCTCCGCCAGAGCGAAGGCTAAGCGTGATTGCTCTTCCAAGGGCGTGGAGATCATGCCCTGGCCGGAGAAGACCTGGCCTAAGCTTTGGTATTTGGGGGACGGCAAACCCTCGTTGTTTAAAAGCTCCAGGGCCATGGTCGTTCGCGTTTCTTCCACGGTGATGGAAAAACCGTTTTTGCCTTGGTTAATTTTGACCGCTTTGATATCCCTGGTTAGAAGAGCCACCAACATGCGGTTAGCTTCCTCTTCGGATAAACCGGAATACAGCTCGGTCTGGCAACCGGCTAAAAAGACCAGCCACCCCATGATAAAGAAGAAACTGAGCCTTGGAAGTCTTTTCATGAAATCCCCACGCCCTGGCCTGTCGCTCGACTGGCGGCTGGGCTAAAAAGCTAAAGGGCTAAGAATTAAGAGCGACTTTGGCCAACTGGCCGTAGGGCTCAGGCCCTTGGCTGGCTTGGTTTAAGTATAGTTCCGCTTCCTGAGTTCGCCCAGTCATTTTGGCCAACAAGCCCAATAAGGCGATGGCTCCAAAGTTATCCGGCTCTTCGGCTAAGATGGCCTTTAAACTATTCTCGGCTTCCTCAAATTCATTGACCACCAAGCGCGCCAAGGCTAACCCAATCTTGGCCGTGGAAAGATGGGGCCAAGAGTTTAGTAAACTCTGGAACAACTCCCGGGCTGGAACCACGAAGCCCGAGTGGGCTCCAAAAAGGCCAATATCCAACAAAGTGGAAATCAAATGGGGCCGATCCGGGGATTGGGGATTTTGAATGATTTCTAGCAACCGCTCCATAAGGCGAAACTCCTGGTTGGCTGGTTTAAAGGCTTAAACGGCCCAATCCGCCTTGGCCTTAAGTTGATCCAAAATGGCTAGAGCCGCCTCGCTGGCCAACCTTAGGTTTTGAGTCCGGGGAAATAGCTCAAGGGGAAGACCTTTGGCCTCAATGGCTTTCAGTTTCCAAACCCATTCGGACGTCTGATCGCGTAAACTAGCTAAAGCTTGGGCGTCCTTGCCCTCGACGATGTCAAAAAGGGAAGCTTTAGTTTCGCTCAAGCTTGTTTCGCTCAAGGTGGTTTCGCTCATGAAGTCTCCTTGAAATGGTATTCTATTTCCGTTCCCGCCCGGGATAAAGTTAAAGTTTCTTCTTTAATGGAATCAATGGCCCAGCCTCCGGGCAATAAACTGCCCTCAAAAAGTCTTTGGCCATCTCTGGTGATCAAAAAGCGCATGGGAAAAAGGGTGACGGCCTCGATTTTGACATTAGCTAAGGGATCATTGACCTTGGCGCCGAGGTCGGACGCGACCTGGGGCTGTTCTGGGAGCGCGTCTGGCTCTGATTCTGGGGCTTTGGCCACGGTGGGGCTGGCCGTCTTTGGCCCTTCTTCTTTTAAGCTATAGGCGATGGGGGAGCCTAAGCGTTGGGCTAAATCTTGAAAAACTTCTTGCGTCTCCACTTGTCCGGTGAAGTTTGGTGGGGCGAGTAGATCCACCCGAGCGGCCTCAAATATCGGTTTTAGATCCAAGCCGCGTTGGTTTAACTCGCGTCGCAACAACGGTTCCAGCTCGGCTTGGCTCACCACTTTCCATTGGGCTTTTAACGTCGGTAGATCCAAAGCCAAATCCGCTCGGGCCTTATCCGCGGCCCGTTGGTCACGGGCGAAAAGTTGGATCCTGGTTTGTCGTCCCGTTTTGGTTAAGCTTACCTCGGGATACCAACCGCGGGTTACCAGCGACGCCTGGGCGGCCTGGGCTAGATCCTCCGTCACCCCGACCCGTAAAAAAGTTTTATGGGGCCGGGTTTTAATCAACTCCACTAGCTCGGATAAGCTTTTGTCATTAGGTAAATCCCCGGCCACTTCCAAACCTTGGGCCTCGGATCTAACGGTTAAAAAGCTATATCCATGGGCGGACAAAAAACTTTTTAGTTGGCTAGCCGCGTCCTCTTCCTGGTCGGGGCCGGTGGCGAGTAGAGCTAAAAGAACAATGGCTATGATCGCCACGAGGACGCCGAAGACACGGCGGGATTTTTTGGGCGGATGGGCGGCTGGGGCGCCCTCTGGGTTTAGGTCTTGATCCAGGTCTAGATTTTGGTCTTGGTTCTGGGCTAGGTTAGGGGCGGCGTCTGGCTCGAAGTTAACGCCTAGGTTGGCCGTGGGGGTAGAGCTCGTGGACGGAGCCTGAGAATTTGAGGCCATCGGGTTGACGGCCCCTTCTTCCGCGACTGGCGGCGTCTCCGCCGCGATCTGGGGCGTCGCCCCGGTTTGGGGCCAGAGACTGGGGATGTTTCGGGGGGCTAAATCAATGGCCCCCCAGTCGCCATCGGCGCGGTAAGCCAAGGCGCTGAAACCCAGGGCCAGAGCCTGTCCCGGGGCGACGGGGCCGCCTTCCGGTGGCAAGAGAACGCCATCCAATAGGATGGGCCCGGCCAGGGACTTGGCGCTCACCTCATAGCCCCCGGCCTCTGATTCGGTGATGGTTAGCTCCAGGTGAGTCGCCATAACCGTGTGGTCGCTGAGGATAAAATCGGCTTCATCCCCTGAGCCCCAAATGGTCTGGCCAGCGGTTAAATCGATGGAGGCCCCAAGGTTAGGGCCGGCCACAACCCGGAATTCGAGCCCGAAACTAGTGGTATATTCTTCAGTCATCATCGGCCCGCGCATCCGCCTCGCGCTTGGACAATCCGAGGCTCGTAGGAGGTTTGGGTGGGACTACGGGACATGGCCGCGTCGTCCAGATGCGATGGCATGGACTGGATCTCGCCGAGGCGGATGATCCGAGGGGTAATGAGGGCCATGCGCTCCATACGGTTGGTGGATTGGCTCGAGGTTTTAAACAAATGGCCCAGAATAGGAATATCCTTTAATATTGGGGGCCCGGAAGTTTCCGCCTGGCGCGACTCAAAATAGTAGCCGCCAATCAATAGGCTTTGTCCAGCTTGAACCACGGCCTGGGTGTTGATTTTGGTCTGTTTCAAAGGCGGAATGGCTAAATTCGTCCCCGCGGTCGAGGCGGATTCGCCTGAGCCTTGGTTGTCCTGGACAGTCACCGTCAGCCGGATGGACGCGGGCTGACCATTTTTGCCCTCAATGATGTGGGGGGTTACTCGTAATATCGTCCCCGCGTCAACTTTAAAAAGATCCACCGCTTCATTGCCAGCCACTTCAATATAATAAGTGGTGGTGTTTTCTAGGGTCGCCTCTTGGTTATCCAAGGTCAGAACCGTGGGCCGCCCCAATAGTCGAGCGCCGCCTTCCCGTTCCAAGGCCTGGACGCGGGCGATAAAATAGTTGGAGCCCTGGGTGTAAACGGTGGAGATGACCGCTCCTTGGCCGGCGGGGCTCCCCGCCTGCGGTAGGGGCGAAAACTGACCAGAGGAAGTGGAAACTTCCGCGCCGACTTGGACATCCCCAGAGCCAGACACCGATTGGAAGTTGACGCCTAAATCCCGGCGGTAGTTGTCGCTCACGTCGACAATGGCCGCGTGGATCTCCACCAAATGGGTTTCGCGGTCGAGTTCGCGGATGATGGCCTCGTACTGGGGAATCCGCTCTTCCAAGTCATAAATAATGACCGCGTTGCGTCGTGGGTCAGCCATGACGCGCCCTCCCTCCAATTCTCCCGAGGGGTTGGAGGTTTCCCCTTTGGAGGGGCGGTTGGGCCGACCTTGGTTGGTTTGGCTGGGGACGGCTTGGCCTTGGCTGGACAACCCTTGACCCAAGAGACCGCCCACCGAGGCTCGATTAGACTGGACGATTGAGCCGATGGAACCGCCCCCCTCAATAAGGTTACGCAATATCGTGGCCACCCCAGGGATATTGATTGATCGGTCGGAGCTTTGAATGGTCTGATCATCGGCCTGGGCGTAGTTAAGCTTAATAACTTTAGTGACTAACCTTAAGTGGCTGGTACGCTGATCCATGGCGGAAAGGGTCGTTTTCCAGGTATCCCGGTAACCGCTCGGCCCTTCCAAAATCACCCCCCCGCCACCCACCCGCAAAGGCAATTGGCTTGACCACAAGGGGGAGGAGCGGGCCAGATCCACGAGACGAGCTGGCTCCAAACTGGTGGGGAAATAGGTTTCCCGCTTGAACTCGGAATCATGGTAGAAAAATAGCGTTTGAGCTTGGATGTACCACTGCGCCCCAAAAGCGGAGCGCAAACCATCAAGGAACACCATCGGCTCCACGGTCTTAAAGTTCCCGCTTAGGGTTCCGGTTAAGGCGGTGGAGACGCTCACTTGGTAACCCTGCTGATGAGCGAAGTCGGACAGAACTCGCGTTAAAGGCTCTTGGGCCGAATAATGACTGTAGGTGGCGCCAAAAGGGCCGGTCGGGGGAGCGGGGGCTGTCCAGCCCAGGCGTGACCAAGTTATAACTATAGTTAAAACTAGAATAGTTACGCTCGAGAATAAAGCCAGGATCTGGGCCCCTGGCCAGGGACTGGTCAAACAGTTAGGCGCCCCGCCCGAATGTCTATGGATCTGGTCAATAAAGGTTCGCCGCATGTTAGGCCTTAAACCGACGAAAGGACGGTTAGAAAATTAGCGGTGGCCAAATTGGCTAAAGCGTTTTGAACAGTTCCATCGTAGGAGACAATATGTGGTTTTGTCAACGACGGCCGCTAAAATCTGGCGGGATATTTGTCAAAAAAGGCCCAATTTACGCGCTAAAGAATTTGTAAACATAATTTATTGACAAAAAGACCAGGCTTTGGGTTGATGGAAAAAGCTTTAGGGCGCTAGCGTAAGGACATTTTATGTCTTAAAATCCCATTCGTAAAGCGGTGATTAAACTAAAATGTTAGAATAAGGCGTATTCTTATATTTTTATAGTTTTTTAAGAAGTCTATATAAGACTTTGGGTAAAAGGCCAGAGCCGATTTTGGCGGGGGCATTTTATTATTATTTTTTTTTAATTTGACAAAAAAATTCCCCAAAAAAACATCGGCTCAGGGTTATTTTAGACTTTAGCCGCGGACGGGGTGGGCTGGCGGAACCAGATCTCTAAAGTGTTAGCCTCGTTTACCCGGATGTAGGAGTAATGGGTGGCTAGGCTCTTAACCAAATGGACGCCTAAGCCCCCGATGGGTCGATCCTCCACGGGAGACGACAAATCCGGGGGTGGGGAATCGATAAAGGGATCAAAAGCCGGGCCCCAATCGCGCACTAAGACCGAAATATGAGGCTCGCCATCGAAATTGACCAGACGCCGTTGAACCTCCAAAGGCCCGGGGGAGCCACTATAGGCGTAGTT
Source organism: Deltaproteobacteria bacterium (assembly GCA_031269825.1). Lineage (GTDB taxonomy): Bacteria > Desulfobacterota > Desulfarculia > Adiutricales > Adiutricaceae > JAIROO01. The sequence goes on along the minus strand of JAISYP010000152.1, from coordinate 17,827 downwards.
GAAGATGTTGACCAAGAACTCCTCCAGAACCAGCTGCAGCTTGGGCGTGTAGGAATCAAATTCCGGCGGCATGTCCGTGGACATAAACTTTTGGAGTTCGGCTAAATTCTCCATGGTGACTCTCGTGAGAATGGAACGCATTGTCCTTGTGCCTCGCTAGCGTTGACCGCGCGTTTTGTCGATCCAGTTATTTAGGTTGCGCCGCTTGGGACGGGTAAACCGGAAAGATGGAGTTAAACCCAGAAACCGCGAACACCTCGGACACCAGAGCGTTCAAGGAGCAAAAGGCCAGTTCCAGTTTTTTGGCCTTTAAGGCTTTGCCTAAGGTCAGTAAACTGCGAAGTCCGGCTGAGCTGATAAAATCTAGACCGGCTAAATCCAGCAGGACATTTTTGTCTGGGGTGGTTTGGAAAGCTTGATCAAATTCGGCGGCGTTGGTGGCTTCTAGACGGCCGCTTAGGATCGCCACCAGTTGTTTTTCTTGGTTCTCAAAATTTATTTTCATGGGGAGCCTACATGGGTTAAGCGTAACTGTACATTAAGCCCTGGCAGATCTTTAACCAACCTTCCAAGGTCACGAACAGCAGTAGTTTAAAAGGTAACGATATGGTCATTGGGGACACCATCATCATGCCCATGGCCAACAAAATATTGGAGATAATTAGATCAATGGCGATGAAAGGTAAATATAAAAGAAACCCAATTTTGAAAGCCTCGGTCAACTCAGTGATGACAAAAGAGGGGATCAAAATCAAAAAACTATTATCGCCAAGATTTTTCGATAGTTCGGCGGGCCAGATTCGCTGGGCGGCCATAATAAAATGGCGTCGGATATGGTGGTCAGTGTTGCGGGATAAAAAGGCCTCTAACGGTGGCAAGGCGCTTATGGCTGCCTCAAATAACTCGGTGGGCTGGGGTTTGGGGCTTAATTTTAATTGGTTGACTAATTGGTAAGATTGGCTGACGACTGGGGCCATGACGAAGATCGTCAAAATTATGGCGATACCATTCATGACCATGGCCGGTGGGATCTGCTGGACGCCCAGGGCGTTTCTGACCAAGGTGGTGACCACGACGATCTTGGCGTAACTGGTGACCATCATGACCATAAAGGGCAATAACCCTAAGATGACCATTAGGCCTATAAAATAGATGGGGCTGATGTCAGGCAAAATTGGGTTCCCTTTGGATAGGGGGCGTCGGCTTATCGTCGGATGAGGTTGGCTCCGGTATTTGTAGTTGGGCCATCCGCGTGATCCGGACGGCCAAGGTGGAGCCGAGATCGACCAGTTGTCCCCAGGCCACTTTTTGCCCATGACAGGTGATCGCCACTTGTCCTCGGGCGTCGACGACCAAAGGCAGCGTTGAGCCTGGGGTTAAAGCCTCTAGCTCCGCCAAGGTCAAAGTTTTTTTGCCCACCTCAAACAATAGCGGTAGCTCCAAATCCGACAAATTGACTTTGGGGCCAGGGGAATTGGAGTTGGTGGGTGGGTGTTCGGCCATGGCGTTTACCTCACTGGTTATTTCCGAGATCACCCAGGAGCCTTCGCGTTCCCTTAAGGCGATCCTCAAAGCTCCAGGGCCCCAGAGGTGGAGTCGAACCAGGCTCAGGGGCGGCGAGTCAGGGATTAAGATGTCCCCGAGGCCTAAATTTATTAGATCCTGGCGGGGTAAATTCAGGCCACCCATGATCGCGGCCAGGGGAATATTTAACCACTTAAAATTGTGGTTCCTTTTGGGCGGAACTAAGGTCAACTTTTCCCATAACCAAGGCCACTGATCAATCATACCCACGGTCAGGGTTTCGGTGGTCGGGGGATCCGGAAAAGCTAAGGTCAATTCCATTCCCCATTGAGGGGGAGGCGAGGTCTCGACGATTACGGTTTTGTCTTCCACCCAAGCGGATAGGGCGTCCAGGGCTGGTTTTAATATTTCCGTCAAAAAAGCCAACCGCCAAGGGGGAGGGAGAAGTTCTGGATCTAGATCCCGGGCCTGAGGATGGAGATTAATCAGGGAAAGATCGGCTAAGTTAAGGCCAGCTTTACGCTCGCCCAGCTTTAGACCTAGCGTGACGCCGGTTTTAGGAAAAGGCCCAAAACTTAACGGCTTAAGCGATAAAACTCCTCTTCCGGCCGGGCTGGTCATCGGCCAGGGGCCCAGTTTTTCCGCCAATAAGCCGACCACGCTTCCAGCCACGGCTCCTTGGTCGAGCCATAGGGGAACGCTCCAGGGGTGAAGGTTGGGTTCGTTTTCCATTTAGCCTAAAATCAAACGGCTTAAGGCCGGAGTTTATAGTCGCGGCGTAAAACCGCGAATCTGGATGGCTAAGTTAGGACAATGGCGTCCCGGTGACGATCCTGGATTACGTCTTGGGCTCCCAGTTGGACAGACTCCAGAGGAATTGAAGACGTTATTCTAGGGGGCGAGACGCCAATTACCGAGCGGATCAAATCAGCGACGCTATAGTTACCGTTTTTCTGGTTGTCGTCAAGGAGGATTATCCGTTTTCCCCCCAAGCTCGTCAATTGTTCATCGTCCAAATGTCCTAAGGCTCGTTTTAAAGAGTCTTGGAAACTAATTTTTCTTTCCTGGCTGGGCGGCTGGGAGACGACTGGTCGCGCCCCGTCTATAATCGGGAAGTCGGTTGGTCGTCGGCCAATGAGGACGTTGGACAAGGTTATCTCCATTTACAGGATCCGGTCTTGGAGTTATGGAAACTAATATCTTGGTTAAGTTACCTAGCCTAGAAGATGGGGCCATAAGCCACGTTCAGTTCCGCCCCACTGAGGTAACTAGACTGACCTAAACTAGACTGACTGGCCAATATCGCCAAACTAACTCGCTAACACATCGCCAACCGCGTGGCGGTTAGCCTTATAAATAGGCGTCCAGACCTGGCTGGTCTAAGGATTAGGCCACGTCCATCTATGGCGAAGGCGTGGCTTATTTAGATCTGAGTGTCGCGTTTTTTCCGCGTGGGCAATTCATAGATTATCTCCTTGGATCCGATCGTCCTATAGTGTGACACGATGTCATCGTCGCTGAGACAAACAGAGCTTTTTGAAAAGAGTTCGGTGGCCGCCGCGGTTAAATACTAGCGTTTCAGTTAACTGACGGTTTGACTAAGTTAGGTATTGAATACTTTGAGCCAAACCGCGGGACAAATTATTCAAAGTCAATACAGCGAATCCAGACTCGTTTCTCCCGAGGGATCCTCTCCTATTTGATTCGTCGGAGCGCGGGCGGATAGGGCGTCAAACAAGCTTGGATCGACCGTGGACGCGTTCGACGCGTCATTGATGGAATCCGATGAAATAGGGCGAAGGCGATGTTGGCGATGGACATGGTTTTCTCCAAATCATTAATTGTCCAAGAAGGATTATCCAAGAACCTGGGGAGCCAAAGAGTTCCCATGGATTTAGGAGTTAAATTAATAAAATTTAATGGTGAGTTAATGTCCAATTCACCTAGCTCGGCCATTAATTAATTGTTCTTTTTTCCAAGGCGCTAAAAAGAAACAGGCCACGGCGGCTATTTGTCTAAGCGCGTTTCTAGAGTCCTATCTTAAGTGGACAGTTAAGGGCTCAAAAAAATTAACTTTATTCGGGTCAATCATATCATAAAAACCAGGAATTTAAAATCTTAGTTTTTGAGCCAAAGCCAGATATTGGGGGCCACGAATCTAAAGACTAAAAGGGCTCGGATTTAAGCCACCATTTTTCGACTGGCGGTTGAATTCGCCCCAAGGCTAGTGTAAGAGACAGATTATAAAGGAAGTCTTTCGAAATCGTCACACGGGTAAGTTATGGTGGCTGGCGCGAGCCGCCACCGCTGAATAAAATAGTAATTTGCGGCCTTTGGCTGACTCGGCGTTTTTTCGAAAAACGCTGGTTTAACACGATCCTCACTACCATTCGAAGGCTTTTTTAAAAGTTCGGCCAAACTTTCGAACGAATCGGTCTGATGGGCGGAATTGAAGCCCTGAGCTTTGACGACCTCATCAAACTTATCATTGGACTCAGGCTTAGGAATCGCGATGAAGCGCTAGAAGCTTAAGCGCTTGACAGGGATTATGGCGCTCAAACTATATTGTTTGAGCGCTGTTTTATAGCCGATCCACCATGAACGGTCAGCGAATTGATTGGTCACTCTCCCATGGCCCTGATAATTTCAGGCCATGGAGCTTTGATGTCCAACTTCTTGGCTGGGTTTGGGGGCGTCAGAATTTATTCATCCGATCTCATTGTGTAATTAATAAGATCGCTGATTGTGTCGAGCGATGGAGCGAGTTCTTCGCTTTGGTCGTCAAATTCCGGATTAGTTAGAGCCGCGTTGAATGAGTTTTTGTCAGTCTCACTCGCGGTGAGATCAGACCGACTCTTTGTGGATTCAATGAGGTCGACGTTAGATTTAGTGAATTCGATAGGAACGCGGAGGCCTAATTCGATTGACATGGTTTACTCCTTATCGCGAAATATCCGCGATGATATGGAAACTTTAGTGGTTCCCAGGGAATTATAGGCGCCTAAGCTATAAATATTAAGCGCGACATCATAACTGATCCGCCCATTTCGTCTTACTTTAATTGATCATTAATACGGTTTGGTCAAAAAAACTAGACCATTGACATGAATCAGAGATCAAAGATCGTAGGACATAGGACATAAGACATAGGACATAGGACATAGGACATAGGACATAAGACATAGAAGCGCTAAAAGCTTAAGCGCTTGACAGGGATTATGGCGCTCAAACAATATTGTTTGAGCGCTGTTTTATAGCCGATCCACCATGAACAGGCCACGAATTGATTGGACGCTCACCCAGCGCCCTGATAATTTCAAGCCATGGAGCTAAGATATCCAACTTCTTGTCTGGGGTTGGGGGCGTCAGAATTTATTCATCCTTTTTCATTGAATTGGTAATAATACCGCTGACCGTGTCGGGCGGCGGATCGGTCACTCCGCTTGAGTCATTTGGGTTCGTTGGCGGATCTAAGGCCGCCTCGAACTCGTTTTTGTCAGACTCATTAGCGGTGAGATCAGACAGCTTGTTGTTGTCTTCAAGTTTGTTGATTTCATCGTTAGGTATGGTGATAGGAACGCGGAGGTCTAATTCGTTTGACATGGTTTACTCCTTATCGCGAAATATCCGCGACGTTATGGAAACGTTAGTGGTTCCTAGGGAATTATAGGCGCCTAAGCTATAAATATTAAGCGCGACTTCATAACCGATCCGCCCAGTTCGTCTTCCTTTAATTGATCGTTGATACTGTTTGGTCAAAAAAACTAGACTATTGACATGAATCAAAGATCATAGGACATAAAAAAAAGGATATAGGACATAGGACATAGGACATAGAACATAAAACAAAGAACATAGAACGTTGAAACAAAAAATTTGTATAGTCAAACTCAGATTTACGGTATTTTTAGTCAATAAGTATGTAAATTAAGATAATCTTGAATAAATTTTTGTTTTTAGCCAGTTAAAACATCATCATTGCCATCATGAGTCCTTCGGAACGCGCGTGAGAAAAACTTAGGCGAGAATCGCCAGACTAAGCTTTTGGATTAGCTGTAGCTATATTTAAGTGTCAGAGATCTTTTCTAAAGATTTTTCTCTGTCCTTTTTCGACCGGTTTTTAATGGTGACATTAACTGGCCCTGACTTCTTGAGGGCTTCTTTGAGTTTGTCCTGGGCTCCCACCAAAGTCTGGAAAGCGCTAGGGTCGATGGTGGTGACGGTAACTTCTAAGATACCACCAGGCGACCTGGTCAAAATGATATCTGTTCCCGGCATTAGTTCCTGGTTGACCATAATTCTGACCTCAGGGTTTAGGGCGTCGGGGGTTGAGGTCAAGATTCGGGAGACGTTTTCCAACAATTGTTGGCTAATGTCGACCAACTGGTTAGCGGGCGTGACAGGTTCCGCGTGGCTCGTCGGTATTTTCGGCGCGTGGTTCGGGATTTGAACCGGGACGTCAACCATTGAGCTAATCAATTCGGATACGCTCATGGGCGTAATGTTTTTTTCGTTTGGTCGTTTGTCCATTGGGATGGTTTGACGCGATTCTGGTTTTTCGGAGTTAGCCTGTATTGTTTTTGATTCTTCCGACGAAACATTTAGCCAAGATTTATTCTCTTTAATCCCGTTAGTCGGTTTTGGCGGTGTCTCTAAGTCTAAGTTAGTCGGTTTCGGCGGTGTCTCTAAGTTTAAGTTAGTTGGTTTTGGCGGTGTCTCCAAGTTTAAGTTAGTCGGATTTGGAAGTGACCTAAAGTCTAAGCTGGAACTGGTCTGACCGTATTCGGCGTTTGGTAAAGCGTTGACCACGCTCAAATTTTGGCCCTGGGGTTTTAAAAAAGCCTCGCGCCAGAATTCTTCAATTTCCTGGCTAGGCTGAGGGAGCGTTATAGAGGAATCCGCGTCAATAGGTAGATGGTTTTCTGGGATGACTCCGTTGGTGGCGTTGGACATGGTTTTCTCCTTTCCGCGATTTTTTCCGCGGCGTTTTTCGCTCCAATAAAAACTTGGCGACCAAAACTAGAAATTGACCTTAATTTTTCAAACTCCAACTGAAAAAACTATAGAACATTATTTTAAGTAAATAAAATCTAAAAAATGAATTATTTAAACAAAATAGTTAAATCAAAGCTTATGATAAATATATTAAATATCATTTAATAAATAATTAAAACCTAGTAAAATTAATGGTAACTAAAAGTTTACGCGGCCCAAGCCACTTGGCTGGAGGCCAACTCTAAAGCCGCTCCATCTAGTCCAGATCGCCAATTGGCCACGCGCGAACCGACCGGAGTTATCTCTTGATACCACTCCCTAGCGGTTAATGGCCAAACTTGATTTATGGTTAGATTAGCAAGTTTTTGGGCCAATCCATGGCCCCATGGATCAGCTCCAAACAACTCCAAGGCTCCGGCCGCCGAAAAGCCTTCGGAACCACGCGCGCCAATGGGCAATAATCCGGCCACCGGAAGAGGTCGAAACTCATTAATTAAGGAACAACCCAGGATTTTTCCGGCTTGGGCTAGAATAGGAGGTAGGTAATCAGTCATAAGCGTCCCCCCATGGGCTAACACGCCGTGACTAGCCAAAACTAGGTAATCTAAAAAAAGCCCAGGGTAAATTTGGTTTTCAGCCAAAGCCGTTAAGATGTGGGTCGGGGTTAAGGGTAATTCCAAATGGGTTCCCTTAAGAATTGGCGTTGAGCCTTTGAAGGCTAAGGCCAGGGGAAATCGACGCCCCTCGTGGACACCCCAGAAAAAGATAGTGCCACGGGATTGATTTAAGTCCACCGCTGGTTGGGTGTCCATTTGAGCTGGGTTAATCTGGCAGTGAGACAGTCGGCTTGGATAAAGTTGACAACGCTCAAATTGGCCAGATTTAATTTGGTTAGGCTCAAATCGACAAGAACCCGCCAGTTCCCTACACCAAGTTCCCCTTTGACCAGCCAAAGTGACGAGTAAAGCGTTTCTCGCGTTTGGATCAAACATAGCGTAGTAGGCCACGGAGCTTTGGTCAACAAGATCTTGGGTGAGGATGGCGTTAACCAGCTTTTCTAGTTCCAGATGGCAAATTGGTGGAACGCTTGGACGCGATTGACTATATTGATCAGTTTGTTCCACTTGGCTAGTTCGGCCAAAATGGCGCGCCCAGAACGCCTGGGCTAACCAAGCTGACTGATTGGCGAAATTGTTTTGGCTCAAAAATTCAGGATCCAAGAGCCATTTTTCCAAAAAAACTTTGATCAGGCCTTTTTCCGAGTTCGTCCATTCAGTGAGATCCTTTAAACGCGTTAACCGATTATGGACTAGATCTTTAGTGATCAGCGGGGCGAAAGCGGCCATTAGTCCATCGCGCGAGCGGCTGAACATGCGGGCCATGAGCCTTTGGCCTAGACAGCCTCGGCGCCCTAACATAATCGCCCCGGGGCCAGTGGGGTTGTTGAGCGGAGCTGACCCCGTGGCTAGGATAACAATGGGAATTTTCCGTAACCCTAAAATGGTTGGCAAGCCAAAGAGGAGTAGTCCTTGAACCATTTCCGGGTGAGTGTCTAGGCCTTGGTGGTTAGCGGCTAGAACCGGCGAATGGAAAGAGGCGGTCAGATCATCGATAAGTTGATCCGGTTGAATCGAGTTGGTCAAAGGATGATCCTTAATGATTTTTTTTAGGTTTATTAAAAGCCTTTCTGAGGGCTGGGTTTTGGGCGCGCTCCAACCCACGGTTAGATCCAATAACTTAGTTTCGCCGCGCGCCTTTACGTAGGACATGGCGCCAGGCAAGATTCGCTGGAGGCGTTTTTCAATGGTGGGTTCAAGGTAGGTCATGGTCAGAGCCTCAATAATTATCTGAAAAATTAGCTAGGCTTAAAAAGTTTCGTAAATTATGACTTTAGTCGAGCCTAGCGCCTTAAATAGTTGATCCTGTGGCGTGTTGACTGGACTTTAGATTGTGATTAAGGTCAATACTTAATTCAGAGTCGCTCGGGTCGCCGTCGTATTCGGTTTGTTGAGGAAACTTATTTCCTAAGATAAAAAATAATAGAGAAAGGCAAAAAACCATGAGTCCTAAAATCACCAGGCCTTTAAATCCAAAACCACCCCAGGTCGCGCCAAGGATTAGAGGGCCTAAGGTGTTGCCTAACCGGATTAAAATTGTGTTGATGGCTAAAGCTGGCGCGTTGCCTAAAGATTTTGACTGAGGCATGGATAGGAAATAGACCACTAGAGAACTAGAGCCAAGGGCTTTCGCTAAACCAAGGATAATGACCCCTAAAATGGCGCCGAATAAAGTGGGCCAAGCCGTGAAGATAGGAATGGACAAAGCGGATAAAAACCCAGTCGCGAATATAAAGGCTCTAGGGTTCCCACGTTGGTCAAGAATATGGCCGAATTTAGGGCCAAATATAATGGTGACCAAGGACATAACGCCGGTGAGGCGACTTACCAAAGCTGGGCCTTGATGGAGAGCCACGGCGTGGAGAGGTATAAAATAGCTTTCCAAGCCTAAGTAGGCTCCTTCAATTGGAATAGTTACGCAAATGGCGAAAAATAGAACGTTTCGGCTAAAAATTAATTTGAAGGTCTTGGAAATTGGAGTCCTGACCTGGAAAGAAAAGCCTTCATGCAAGCGTGGCCAAAATAAAGCTAACATCAAAAATAATCCAGAAGCCAAAACGTAAACAAGGTTGAAGCCTAAAAACTCGGCGGTCAGCCCACCAATCAGACAACCGCAGATGGCTCCAGAACAGTTTCCAGCGGACAATTCGCCCAAAGACTGGCCCAGTTTTTTAATCCCGGCGCATTGGGAGGTCAGTATGGAAGCTCCAATACTGAAAAAACCATAACCTAGACCACTTAGGCCACGAGCTAAGCAAAAAACCAAAGAATCCGAGGCCAAAGCGCTCATCAGTTCCCCCAGCCCGGCTAGGGCCAATCCCCAGGCGATCAGACGTTTTAATTTTTTTAAAATTATCGTCAATTTGGGAACCAGAACGATGGCGAAGCCAATCATGCCCATCTCTAAGGCCACTGGAAAACAGGCCATGGTTTCTTTGGAGAAACCAAGCCAACTGTGACTTATTTGGGTCATCTTTATAGGATTAAAAGCCATGGAAAAGTTCGCGGCCATTAGAGCGATAAAGGCCAAAGGTCGGATGAGCCTTAGAGTGCGGGCCGCCTCTGGCGTGATCGCGGTCTCATTGAGAGGGATCTTGGGTTGTGGCCTTGTGGGTGGGGTATTATTTTGGGCTTGTATTTTTAAGTCAACTTGTTTTTCTAAATAAGATTGATGTTTAATGTTAGTTTGGTAGTTTAAATCAATTTGGGACTGTAAATCATCAATATTAGATTTTAAACTAGTTTGATTAGATTCAACTAGAGCTTTTAAGTTTGCTCTCGTTTTAAAATCTGATTGCGCTTTATAATCTAGAAGACGGGCTAATTCCCAGAGAGCCAGTCCCGAGGCCAAAGTTAACGCTAAATTGTCCAAGGCTAAATTAATTTTGGCTTGACGCAGGTTAGTCGGGTTTAACCAAGCTTCAACTTGACCGCCATAGGCCAATGGCCAAGTGACCACCATTGACGGATCCGGCGTCGGGGGCAGCGTGGTGGGGTTGATGGTCAGTCCATCAGTCTTCACGAGCGTGGCGGTTACCAATGGCGACTCTAGGCTTGAATCCCCCAATCGTCTAGGCAAATCAATTATTTCTTCTAGTCCCACGCCGGCTTGAGTAATTTTATCCAGATCATTGGCCAAGTTCGCGGCCAATTGGCTGGCCAAAATTCGAGTTTGCTCCAATTGGTAGACGAAAAGGGTATGGAAAGTCAGTCCGGCGAAAAACAATTGGCCGACTAGAAATGGCCACAATAGGATCATCCCTACCGAGGGAGGGAATTTTTCAGAATTTTTATTCGCTAAACGTTTCCAACGATCCATGGCGAAAATAAAGACGATAAAAAAGGCGATTAATCCCAAGGCTAATCCCCCAAAGCCTATCACCTTGGCCAATGAGATTAATGATTGGGTGAAGGGAATTTCTTCATTGGCCAAGGCTAACACGCCTTTAAGTTTTCGCTCGGAGTTAAATACGCCCCACGCTCGAAAGTCCCGGCCTAAGTACTTAAGAGGCCATGGCTGATCAGTTTCCAAGATTGTTGGCCAGGTAGCCGGAAGGTGAGAAAATTCTGGCTTGTCGCTGGCTAACGGTCGGCCAGTTTTGGAAAAAATAACCAATCGTCCTGAACTCAGATTCGCTCGTTTAGCCGCCTTGCTGGCCTCAACCTCTAGCCATAGGCACGACTCCAGATCCACGCCTAGACTCACCACGAAAGATAACTTTTGAGCTAGCCGTGAAAGGGTGAAATTTTCCATATTCCAAGCGGCGTTACGTCGGAAATCACTCAAATAGGTGGCACTGAGGCTAAGATATAGCGTTTGGCTAGCCATCAACAAAACAATGGCGACCCAAAAAGGCCAGGATCTGATGATTTGGTTATATTTCATTTTATGGCAATTCGACCATGGTCGGATAAAGGGCGTCCACCGAAGCGAGAAACTCAAACGGGGGGTTCCAACCAATATTTTTGGCCATTTGAAAATTGAGAGCCATGGTAAGAGGGGCTACGTAAATCTGGTCAATGGATCCAGGGGATTGGCCATTTAAGATTTTTTGGATAACATTGGCCTCAAAGCGTCCTGAGCCGATGAAGTCGTCTTCGGCTAGTGATAATAAGACGCCCTGCCGGGTCTCATCAGGGCCTTTTTGAGAAAAACTGGGTTTTTTAGCTGCGACAATGGGGGCTAGGATTTGGCCAAAACGATCTTCGCGCATGCCGTTGTTGACAGTAAGATAGATAGCCTCGCTCTCCACGGTTAGGCGGTTTAAACACTTAAGCAGATTCTGAAAATTTTTGTCAAAATCCGGCGACTCTAAGTCACTAACGCAACTAATAATTTCAAAACCTTTTTCTTTAGCCACGGCCTCAATGGATTTTAGTCCCATGGTGGCCTGTCCTTCGGCGGTTGAGTCAAGAGGGACGCCGAGGGTTTTGAAATGAAAAACATTGTGGAATAGCGATAATTGTCGCCATAAATTGCCGGACTCCACCTGGGCGTGGACATGCTCAAGCCCAGATAGTCGTGATTGTTTGACAATGCCCGCGGCGACTGGATCGGTGGCCGTGATGGATAAAACAGGAGTATTGTGTTCTTCGGTGGCTAGCGATTGACCGGCCTGAGTGCCAAAAGTCAATATCAAATCCACTTCCCCGGCTTTAATCCGAGAGAGAATTTTATTCTTGATGGCTATTAATTGGTTTTTATCCCAGTTCGCTGAGTAAAAACCATCTTCTAGGAATTTTAGACGCGTCCCTCCAGCTTGTTCGCTTAAGTATCGCCAGACGGAAGCGGATTCATCGCTTAATGGTTTGGCTCGCTCAATTAAATTTAATTCCTTAAGACCTTTAGCTAGTCCGACCAGGTTCAAGGAGTAATCCCGGTAAGAACCCGCCTCAACGTAAATGACTCTCCATAGTTTGGATTCCTGGTTTAGTTCATTGGCCCAGGATGAAGTGGACAATGACGGAGCGATTATGGCGAGGCAAAAGACGATAGCGGCGATAACTGGTAAAGCCAGTAGGATAGTCAGAGAGCCAGATAAAGAGTAAATTGTTTGGCGCGCGCTAGTCATAGTCAAATTATACCTCACCAAATCCGCCGAATGGCTCAAAGCGACAAAAAAGAGAGTCAAATTGAAAGTGAATAAAAAAATAATATGATATAAAATAATCTATCTAAGCCGCGAATAATAACTATAAATTTAAAAACATAGGGATTGGCGAGATAAAGACGTCGCGCCAATGTATGATTGTTTAGACAAGTATGTTGAAAAATCTTTAGAACTAACTGAAAGTGATTGACTAGAATTAATAATAACTAAATCAAAATCAGCGAGAAATGCCTGCGATAAGGCCCAATAACCAGGCCTAAAAAGCAATTCTTGGCCAACATGAAGATTTTGTGGAGAGTTGGTGACGTCCACGATCAGATAACCAGCCGTCATCCCCACGATTTCGCTTCCTGGCCAAAGACAATTTAGTTTCTCTAAGCAATGATTGAGACAGCTTTGATCGCCTGGAACCAAAGACACTCCAGACTGGAAGCGGCCTAGCTCAATTAAGGCTCTTTTGTGGTAATGGCCACTCACCAAACGTTCACGAATTTCTAAGATTTCGCCGGCCAAGGCAAAGACATCCTGTCTATAAATGCCGCCGGGTAACGGGGCGTTACGATATAGATCCCAGCCAAAAAGGAAAGGATCCCCCATCCTTAACTCAGTGATGGGGCCTCGGCCATAATTTTCCACAAACGAGGCCATGACAGTTCCGCCTAGACTAATAATGGGATGATTAAGGCCATGTTTAAAGGACAAAGTAACCAAATAGCCTAATTTATCAAATAATTCAGGTCCTGGTATGTTATGGCTTAAACAGGACAAGGTAGAGCCAAAACCTCGAAAATTAAGGTTTTTCAAAAGCGAAAGATGGTTAATAGCTCCATCAATTTCAGACAGTTCCATGCCTTCGCGGTGGTCGCCCAAATTCACCATTAAAATTATGTCCATCTTTCGACCTAACGCGAGGCAGGCGTCGTCCAAGGCTAGAATGGTGGATAGCTCAGACTCGAAACTGATCTCAAAGTTCTGGGCCACCAGATGGGCCAGGGATTTGGGCGTTAGAGCCACGCTGGAGCGGCGAAAAAGACCAGGAGCTGGATTAAGTATGTTGGGGTCGGCGACCCCAAAATTAAGGAATTCCCTTGAGGCCAAGAATTTAACGATCAACGCGTTTTCCTTGACCGCTTTTAGCACTGGGGAGATTGACACGCCATGGCCATTGGCCCAGTCACGCGTTAAGTTCGCGTTATGAGCCAAGGCCTGTAGGTTAACATGAATCCGAGGCATTGAGTTTAACCGACTTTCTGGGCGAGAGATTTAAGCGAATCGGTTAAACTTTTGGAGATATTGGAAACGGATTCCAACAGCGCGTTGTACTGGCCTATCTCGTACTGAAGGAGAACCATATCTTCCTGGGTGATCCCATCCGAGCTTTTGGACATATCGTCCATTTTCGTCATAAATTCGTCGTTTTTCGTCTGGAGTTGAACCATGGCCTTTAGGAGAAATTGGCCAATGTTGCCAATAGACCCGTCTGACATAACGGCCTTTTCTTTCCAGGATATAAATACCCTGATGGAACTTTGAGCGAAAGCGTGGGCGCGAGAATCGCGCCCGGGCGATCGATCTGATGAAAAAAAATCGATGGCTAAATTTAAGCGAAAAGGCATGGATTGATCAGTCCGTTAGCGAAAAAGCGTCTGGTGGCGATCATTCAACCAACCGATGATTTTTACGCCACCAATCCAAATCATTCAAAAAAGCTTCGCAGAGGACAGGCCATTCGGTGGAACCAGATTGATTAAGGTCAATCAAAAGGTGTAATTCAAAGCCATCCTCGTTTAAAGATAGAACGGAAGGACGCTCAATGGCGACCAAGGATAAGGAACCAAGACGTCGGGCCATCACGTCGGCGTCCATTTCGTCACTGGGTTTGGGGCCTAATCTAGACCGGAAGGCGGCCAAATGGTCGCCAAGTCGCCAAAGGCTAAAATTCATATCTTCCAGTTCAAAATTTATGACCCCGTTTTTCTCTTCAGGAGTTTTCCGCCAGCCAGCTGTCTGGTTAATGGATTCCGCGATATCAACCAAGATGGTCACAGTTTTCCCCTTTAAGCCAAAATCCGAGATCTGGTCTGATTGACGCCCTCCTGAATTGTCTCAGCGGTGGACAGGCTTTTGTGGATGAGCTCGGTTAAGGCGTCATTTATGCTTTTCAAGGCTTCTATGTCCGCTCGATCTTTTTCAATTTTAGCGTCCATCTCCTTAAGGCTAGCGTCAAACTGATCGCCTTCAAACTGATTGACGGAGTTTAGGATGGTGGCGCCAGCTTGCATAATCGTGTTGATCGCGTTAAATTTCTGGGTTATCAATCCAAGCTGGCCGTCGGTTAAGGCGCCACTAGCGCCAGCTTTAAGGGTTGAGACGGCGCCACCGATCTGGACGACTCCCGAGGCTATGTTAATAGCGCTGGAAACGCAACCAATGATCAGTTGCGTCACAGCTTTTTCCCGTATCAAATCGGCCTCTGACTTCATTTCCTCGACAATGGATTTAGATTCTTGTAGTTGTAAATCGCGGTTAATCCGACGATCTTCGCCAGCCATATGGGTAAGCAAACACATAATAGACGCCCCGGGGGAGGGCATGGTTCCAAAAAGACTTGGATCCAATTTATAATTGGATTTGGGCGGAGAGAGAGGTAGACAATTACCGTTGTCATCGAATTCTCTCCAACCTTTATTTTGTAAGAGGAGCTTAAAATCATTTTCACCAAAATTTTCTCTTTCGGTGGGTGACAAAGAGTTATAGGTCGCGACAATTTCGTCTGACTGAGCCTTGTTCAATCCGTATTGGTTGATTAAACCATATAAATCGATCATAAAAAACACCTTTTGTCCTAAGAGCCGTTATGATCAAGCCATTGACTCGGCGCCTCCACCCAGGATTTGGGCTTGAGCGTCGACGTTAGCCTGCAGGATATCATTGACTTTGGTTTGGAGGTCGTTGAATTTCTCCATAACGAACTTCAAAAAGTCTTCTTCTGTTTGTGTGGCTTGTCGGATTTGCTCCATGATCGCCTCAAGTTCCTTGATAGACGCCTTGTTGTCTTCAATTCCGTATTTTAAAACGGCCGACGCGACACCAACGGCTCCAGTTCCGACAGAAACAAGTCCGCTAGCTAGCGATACCACTGAAGAAATTTTGCTCGCGATGTGAGCGACTTGGTTGATAGTGTTAACGGCCGATTTTAACCCGGCCGCTCCAGTCATAACCGCCGCCGCTATAGTCAAAACCATGGTTATGGCCAATCCGATAATTTGGGCTGTTTGTTCATCAGCGCCCAGGCTCTTGGCGATTTCGGCTACCCCCGCGGCGATAGAATACTTTCCGTCCGTGGCTTCGGATACAATGCTATCAACGGTCATAACCATCAACATAACTCCGCCAGCCACCATTAAGGGGTTACCGGTCGCGGCTCCGATCGCTATGGAGGCGACAGCGGCTATGGCCCCCAAGGCCATACCAATATATTTGAAGATCTTACCGAACAGGCCGAGTTCATTTTCTTTCGCGATTTTCTCGAGGTTTTCCTGAATTTTTTGTAGTTTTTCCTCGCCAGCCTGCTTGCGAGCGTCACCGCGAGCCTTGAGCGTCTCAACCGCTGTCTGAACCGATGTTTTACGTTCCTCAGATCCTAAAGCCTCAACCAATACTTCCAAAGATATTCCAGCGGCCGTTAGAGGGGCGGTCAAATCCGGGAGGGAGTTGAGGATAGTCAATAGATCTTGATTGCTCGGCGGATAATTACCCGTGGGAGGCAAAATGGGCGCGCCACCAGTCGAGTTTGGTGAGCCATTTACTGGGTCAAAGGTATCGACATTGGATGGAGGAATACCGCCCCCAGAACCGATAGGAGGAGTCGTCATTGGATCGCCTCGCTGGTGGAAGTGTTTTGGCTAATAAGTTGGTCTTGGAGCAGGGAGCGCAAACTTGCGGCCTTAGCCTTGATATCAGCGTGCTTGGAGTTGTCGGACTGGCCGATGGCCTTTATCGCGCTCAAGGAAACGTCGGCGGATTGTTTGTCGCCTAGTTTTAAAAAGCACAGAGCGGCGTAGTAGAAAGGCGTTGGATCGTTAAGGCCAGTGGTCATGCCAGCCATACTGTAAACGTCGATGGCGCGCTGGTAATTTTTTTGGGCTTGGAAAGTGGCCCCTAAACCCATCCAAAATCGATCGTCGTGGTAATCATAGATACACAGTGATTTGAAGACTGTTTCGGCGTCTTGGTATTCGCCGGTGGTGTAGAGACGATGTCCTAGCGCGTATAAAGCCTCCAGGCGATCTTGGCCGACGCCCGCCACTTCGGCCGGGGTCACGCCTTTGGCCACGCACTCCATGACGGTTTGGAGATCTTCCTCAGAAATGTTAGACAAATCAATCCCTTGATCGCTAATAGTGTCTTGGTTCATTATCATAACTCCGTAAAAATTCCTTATAGAAAATCAGTGACCCAATTCGGCCAATTTAAAACTATCAGTGGCGATTGATGACTAGAACGTTTAAGATTCCAATCATTTATGGGTAAAAAAATTGAAAAACAAACATTTAAGGCCTTAAAATAAGCTTGGCCTCAAACGCTCATAGCCAAAAGTCTTATACAGCCTCAGACGCTCATAGTTTGGCCACGGCGAGGCGTGGCTCCGCCAGTTTTTTTAACCTCAATATAGGGAACTTCTCTCGCGCGACGCGCTCCAGCTTCTTTAGCCTCTTGCTGGGCTTTTTGGAGGAGGAGCTTGAGCTCAGGCGGAGCGTTGTTGATGTCGGTATTTTTTAAGTCAGCCTCGGTCAGCCCTAAGGCTTTTAAATTTGTTTCGAACAGGCTATCGAGGCGAGCGAATTCATTCCGTAAAAGCTCAATGTCCACATTTTGAGCCGCCAGGTCTTGGTTAGTCATGGTTATTGATCCTTGTGTTTAATCCAGACAGACTGGAGCGGTGATTATGGGTCAGGGCTAATCTCTAGGCGAATTACCCTGATAGGTCATGAATTTATGTTATTGGGGTCGGGAGCGCCAACCTCAACGATATTAATCCTGGCAGACATTAATAATGGTCAGAAAAGTGAAATTTGATAGCCAAATTCGGCGTTGATTGGCATCAAATATAAACTTACGGATTTAGATCCGCGACAGAATTTGTCATTGTCATTGGCCACGGGCGATTGATTGCAAAGTTTGGTTACTCTGCTGGATGGCGGAATTTGACCCCGTTAAATAAGAGTTGTACTGGCCCATAAAATCCTGGACGAAGACCATCTTTTGTTGAGTCTCGGTTCCGATGGTTTCCTGGTAGTTTTGGAGCGACTGTATGTTGTAATCCCACTCTTCCTTCTTGTGGAGATTGTCATTACCAGTATGATCGAAGCTTATGCCACGCGAGTTGAAAAAATTGACCATGTCCGCTGGCATTTCTGAACAAGTGTTACCGGTTAGGCCGTTTTGTAGCTCACGGGCTTTCGCGATCATTTGAGCGCACAGTTTGGCTTCTTGCTGTGACGCGGTGATTTGATCCATGTATTCCAAGGCCTTTTCCTTGTTGGCCTGGGCTAACGTCATTTGCAGTTGGGCGAACTT
>JAISYP010000141.1 GCA_031269825.1 Deltaproteobacteria bacterium | reverse complement strand
GAGGGGTGGACTAGAGCGCGACAGGAGGCGCGCGAGTGTCCGTAGGAGAGGGGCCGGATTGGGCTTCGCGTCGTGACGAGCGGCCGTATAGGTGGTCAAATTTTGAGAGGAGCCAATCGTGGTGGCCCATTTTTTCTTGAGAAAAGTGGGCCATTATGGCTCAGTTTTTTTGAGAAAATCCAGCGCCAGGACTAGGAGCTAGGGAGCGGCCTGAAGTTCTGATCAGGACAACAATCATCCGGCCACCAACCCTGGGCGCCTCAACACCGCCCCGCCAATAATAATCTAACCATCCAGAAGCCAGAATGACGTCTGGCCAATCCAACCAAAACTGGTCTGACCCTACCCGGCGACAACCAAAAGGAAGATTTTGGGACAAACGAGAAAAATAGGTCAAGCCGTCAGATTCGCGCGGTTCAGGTCTCGAACCACTTATAACTGGTTTTAGAACCGCGTGAACGGTTACGTTTTTAGCGACCGGTTATTAGTTTTTAGTTTTTCAAATGGGTTTATTACGGCGCCGATTATTGATTATTGATTATTTATTTACTATTTACTTTCGGCAATCCATCGATATACGCCTTTAAACCGGTTACCAGCCCATCGGTCAGAAGCTCTAGATAGGCCGGGCGGGCTAAGTTCTCCGCTTCTTTGGCGTTGGTGACAAAGCCGATCTCTAAAAGCGTCGAGGGGACGCTAACGCTAACGAGCACCAAAAACACCGCTTCTTTCACGCCCAGATCCCGGACTTTATATTTTTGACCTAAACTGGCTAACGCCCCGGCGTGGAGAGCTTTGGCCAGCACCCGGGATTCGGCCACGCGCGTGTTTTTAGCGATCATTTCCAGGATATTAAACATCTCGGACATGGATTTATCGGAAGCGGCGTTTTCCCTGGCCGCCGTGTCCAAGGCCGCGCGGTCGTCGGTGAAGTTGAGGATATAAGTCTCTAGCCCCTCCACCTTGGCTAGGGAATTGGCGTTGGCGTGGATGGAGATAAACAGATCGGCTTGGTTTTCCCGGGCGAGGCGCGAGCGGCGATCCAAGGTGACGAACTTATCCGTCGTTCGGGTGAGGATGACCTCTAGCCCCAGGCGCTGACGAATTTTTTCCGCCAAAAGGAGCCCAGTGGCCAGAACCACGTCTTTTTCCTTCACCCCATGGCCGGAGGCGCCGGTGTCTTTGCCGCCATGCCCCGGATCAATCACCACGCGCCGGATCTTAAGACCCAGTTGCCGCGCGAGGGAATTGGCGGGCCCCCGGGCGGGCCGGGTTTTGGTCGGTTCTTTGGGCGGGGCTTTGGGCGTGGGCGTGGGTGGGGCCTCCACCTCGGGGCGCGGTAGATCGCGCCCGTCCTGGGCCACTTGGATGGCCAGCCGATTGGGGTTTTCCAGAAAAAGCGGTCGATAAGGATAGGCTTGGGGGATATCGGCCACCACGCGGGTAATGTCCTTGGTCAGCTGACTGGCTTTGACTAATTTGACTAAAGGCGTGTTGAGGTTAAGGCGCTCTTGGAGTTTGGGGGCGAGTTTGGCTCCTTTAAAATCCGCGTAAATCCGAAAGTTACCGCCGCCAGTCGGCGGCGCCAGGTTATAGACGTAGGGCGTGACCTGATCCACGTAGACGATGACTTCTTGATAAGTTCCGTAGTCGGCTAGTTCCAGTCCATAAATCTGGGCCAGGCCATCGGGGCGAGGTTTGGGGCGGGCCGGGGGATTGAGGGTGACTTTTCTCGGTTTTGGCCGGGCTTCGGCTTGATCGGCGCCCGCGCCTAGGGCGCTTGGGGCGGCGCTTTTATCTAACGAGGCGCCTGGGGGGAGATTTTTGGGGCTCGTGGGTTTGGGCGGCGAGTTTGGTTCTAGACGCGCGGCCTGGGGGGCTGGTTTTTCCGGTTCTGGGGGTGGGGCTCCACCCCGTCTTAAGGAGGCTAGGAGTGACCGAGCCGCCCCGGTTTCTAAACTGCGCGGAAAATTTAATTCCACCTTCATCAGCTCGCGATAAGCCTCATCGGGTTTATTTTCGGCGATGAGAGCCCGGCCAATCAGAACCTGGGCCCCCGGGGCCAGAGCCCCCCGGGGATAATCGCGATTGGCCCGGCGCGCCAAAAGCCTGGTTTTCTGGGCGTCGGCCAGTTGGCCAAACCGCTCGTAACTTAGCCAAGCCAGTTCCGCGGCTAAGATTCGGGCTTTGGCGGCGAATTCCGGTTTGGGTTGGACTTTGGCGGCCGCCTCAAACTGGTTAATTAAGGCTAGCCAATCAGCCCGTTTTTGGCTTGACGCTTTCTGGAGAAAGGCCGCTCGGGCCGATTGGGCCCTCGCCAGTTCCCCAGCGGCCGACAAAGGTGTCGACCAGGCGAGGAGCCCTAGGAGCGCCCCTAAGGATAAACAAGCCATTATCCAACCGGTTTTGATCAACGGATAATCTCTTGGGCTCGAGCCTTAAGATCGGTCAATAAATTAAAGGCTTCCAACGGGGTGAACTCCTCCAGTTTTAGCTGGCTGATCTCCCGGGCCAGGGCTTGGGGGGGATCGTCTTTTAAACCCGCCTGGGCCAACAGGTCGCCTTGGGCGTGATCCGGCCGGATGAGCTGGCGATGGCGTTTGGTTAGATCCGCGAGAACTTCCCCGGCTCGCCGGATGACTTTGTCGGGCAGCCCAGCTAAAGCGGCCACGGCGATACCATAGCTGCGACTGGCCCCACCTGGGGCCAAGCGCCTTAAAAAGACCACGCTTTGGCCCCATTTTTTTACCGCGACATTATAGTTGCGCGTTAAGGGTTTAAAGCGGGCTAGCTCCACCAACTCATGGTAGTGGGTGGCGAACAAAGTGGGGACGCCCCTTTGGCCAAGATCATGCAGATACTCGGCCACGGCCCAGGCGATGGCTAACCCATCAAACGTGGAGGTGCCCCGGCCGACCTCATCCAGGATGACTAAACTGCGCGGGGAAGCCTTGCGTAAGATCCGGGCGGTCTCGCTCATCTCCACCATAAAAGTGGATTGGCCCCGAGCTAGATCATCGGAAGCCCCCACCCGAGTAAAAACTTGATCGCGCATGGATAGAATAGCTTTTTCGGCCGGCACGAAAGAGCCCATCTGGTTTAATATAACAATCAGGGCCGTTTGTCTCAAGATGGTGGATTTTCCAGCCATGTTGGGGCCGGTGATAATGAGTAAGCGCTCCCAGGGCGTTAAGCGCGTGTCATTGGCCACAAACGTTTCCCCGGCTGGGAGAGCCGCTTCCACCACCGGATGGCGACCGCCTTTGATGTCCAAAAGATCGTCCTCGGTTAGTTCCGGCCGCGTCCAGGAGCGCTCTAAAGCGGTGATGGCTAAAGCCGCGAGGGCGTCGATGGCGGCCAGATTAGCCGCCAATTGCTTTAGTTCCGCGGCTTTTCGGGCCACCGCGGCCTTTAAATCGTCCAGGAGTCGCTCTTCCAACTCCGCCCGTTTCTCCCCCGAGGTGACAATCTTCTCCTCCCATTCTTTTAGTTCCGAAGTCACGTAGCGCTCCCCGCCGGCGATGGTTTGTTTGCGCAGCCAATCGCTGGGCACCGCGGCTAGGTTGGATTTAGTGACTTCTAAAAAATACCCGAAAATCTTATTATAGCCGACTTTAAGATTATTAATGCCGGTTCGAGCTTTTTCTTTGGCTTCTAGGGCCGCCACGGATTGTTTGCCCCCGGTCTCTAACTGTCTTAGCTCGTCCAGTTCGGGGGATAGACCAGGTTTAATGACGTGGCCATCCGGGGGATTGATCGGTTGGTCGACTAAAGAGTTATGGAGTAGTTCTAATAAATCCGGCGGCGGAGTAAGGTTCGCGGCGAGATCCCGCAACAAAGGGGCCGGGTTGTCCAATAATAGCTCTTTAATGGGGCTGGCTTGGTCTAAAGCCCCGCGGACAGCGGCCAGATCGCGAATCGCCCCGCGGCCTAAGGTTAAGCGGCTGACGGCCCGTTCCAAGTCCTGGGCGCGTTTTAAGAGCTCCAATAGTTTTTCTCGGTTGAGGCCATCGGTCACCAGGCTCCCCACCGCCTCGTGTCGGGCGGCGACTAAGGCTCGGGAGCGGAGGGGCCGGAGCAACCAGTCTTTTAACAAGCGCCCGCCCATGGGGGTGACGTGGTGGGACAATAGCTTCAGAATCGTGTTTTCCGAGCTATTGTCTTTGAGCGAGCGGGTTAATTCCAAGTTGCGGGCCGCCGCTTCGTCTAACCCTAAATAAGGGCTAGCCCATAACCGGCGGGGTTTGGCCAGATGCCCCAAACCCGCGCCCGGGGTTAAGGACAAACAATAGCCCAAAGCCGCCGACCCCACGGCCAGGGTTAAGGGCTGGTCATCTGAGTCGGGCTGGAAGTCTTCCCCAAAGACCGCTCGCCAGTTGGCCAGAGCGTTGGCCGGCTCAAACGCCTCGTCGGGCCAGGCGCTCACCATGACCGCTAAGGTTTTGGTCATGGTTAATAGCTCTGGGCTGGCCGTTTGGGGGATGACTAGCTCGGCCGGCTCTAAAGCCGTTAGCTCCGACCACAACCCTTCGGAGCCGACCCATTGACCTAAGATAAAATCGCCCGTGGAAACTTCTAACCCGGCCATGGCCCAGGCGTTGGCGCTCTGGTCATGGAGAATGGTGGCTAAATAGCGCGCCCCGGCTTGGCTGTCTTGGGCCAGGATGGTGGCTGGGGTGACGATCCGGCGGACAATTCGCTCGGCTAAACCCTTGGTTGGCAGGGGGCCAACTTGGTCGCAAACGGCGATTTTATGACCTAATTGGGCTAAGCGGGCGATGTAGGTCTCGCCCGCGGAAAGAGGCGCCCCACACATGGGCACCGGCTCATCGCCCAGTTTTTGGCGGCTGGTTAAGGTTAGATCCAACAAGGGGGCGGCTAGCAGAGCGTCCTCAAAGAACAGTTCGTAAAAGTCGCCAACTTGGAAAAAGAGGATGGTATTGGGGTGGGCCTGTTTGATCTCAAACCATTGTTTAAGGGCTGGCGTCAAACCCACCGCCGATGTCCGGCTCCCGGTCAAGCGAATAACCCGACAAGTTTATCGTAGGTGGCCCGGATATGCTCTGGGATGACCCGCGTCTCGGCTAGAACGGTCATGTAATTGGTGTCGCCTTGGTAACGAGGGGTGATGTGGAAATGGAGATGATCGGCTATCCCCGCGCCGGCTACTAAACCTTGGTTAACGCCTAAGTTATAACCATGCGGGGCCATGGCTTTATCCAAAATTTCCGTGGCTCGGGCGGCGAGGTTAATGAGAGCGATCCGTTCCTCGACCGTGGCTAAGGCTAAAGTGGCCACGTGTCGGCGAGGGGCGACCATTAAGTGGGCGTTATTGTAAGGATAAAGGTTCATGATGACCAGGCAGAGGGGATCGCTATGAAGAACCAATCTTTCTGGCCATGGGCCTAGGTGAGATTCCGGGAGGCAAAAAAAACAACTATTATCCTTGGTTCCTAAAATGTAGTCCATGCGCCAGGGAGCCCAGAGTGTGCCCGTCAAAACGCGCCTCCTTTAAAGTTTAGGCGATTTTAATACCATTATCAGAGAACAATCCGGCGATGAATATGTTCCCTAATAGATACACTTGACGCGATATTATATATCAAAAAATTATGTTTTGTAAAGATAAGTTTAACCAAGTCAACCAACTAAAACCCGCTAAAATACGCGAAAACCTCGCGAAAGTCCGCGAAAAAAGAAACCGCCATTAAGCTAACCCAGTTTGGCCAGCCCTTAGTCATCCATCTTTGACCGATGACGCTCGCTCGACCACAACGTTTGGGGGTATAAATTGACCAAAATACTACATGTTGTCTAAAGCGGGAAACCGATAAAATGGTAAAGATGGTAAAATGAGGGTTGGTAGACGTAATGACGGGAAACCGCCCAAAATCTAGTCTACCTCAGTTTAAGCCCGCGTCTATTTGAACTAACTAATCTGAGCTAAATAACCGAACTAAATAACCCCCCATCAGTCGCGACCAGGAAATTGCCAAAAAATGAAGTAACTAAGAATAACTAGGATCAGTCTTAACCTGGATTGGGTTTAGTTGAGCCAGACGTCTAACGCCTGGCTCTAAAGCCAACCCCAACCCGGGCCAGAAGCGCGGATCCAGCGGGGTTTGGGGATTTTTAAAAGAGGGTTTAGAAATAAGAAGGAAGGCGATCACTAAAATAAAGATAAAATTCCAGTAGTTATCGTTTAACCTTAAGTAATTGTTTAACGTTACGTAATCGCGCCGATATAGATGGCTGGCTGAGGGCGAGCCAGGTCTGGGCCGGGAAAAGGCGCCCTGACCGCGCTTATTAGGATTATAACCTGGCCCGTCCGGCGGTGAAGGCTTGGGAGCCCCCAAGCCTTTTGGCCGCGCTTTAGCTTGGCTGGAACTGGCCGTGGCCGCGACCGGGATCGTGGACAATCGGCTGGCCAGTCCCCCTTTAACTTGGGCGCCAAGATCTGGCGCCCAAGAGCGCGGGGGCCCAGAATTCTTTGACGGGAATATTGAGGAATCTAAGACCATCCCCTAGCCAAATTAAAAAAAAGTTTGAGTTTTGATCTACTAGATGTTATTTTGACAGAGTTTATTTTTTCTGTGTCTTGAGCTAGGTTTGAGCTAAGTTTGAGCTAGGCCTGACCAGGTTCTAAGTTTGGTTAAGTTCTGGTTTTGGTTAATTGGGGAGCCAGGCGGCGCGGCCAGTGGCTGTTTGTCGACCTAATGTTTCGTGACCAAATGGTTTTCGACTTTAATGGTTTTCGACTTTAATGTTTGGCGGGCTGATCAGGTTTTGGACTTTCTAATGGTTTTCGACCATAATGTTTGACGGGCTAATCGGGTTTTCGACCTAATCGACCATACGACCTAATCGACTATTATTGTTTGGCTTTGAATTGGCGTTTTTTTGGGTCATTTAACTTAACTATCGATTCAGGTATCGACTTTAGTTCTTGACAACGAGGAACAACCCTTATGCTTTGGAATAAAAGCCTCGAGACAGGCATCCCCAAAATTGACGAGCAGCACCAGGAACTTTTTCGGCAGGCTGATTTTCTGGTGGACAGCTCTAAAGCCGACCGGGTGGTGGCCACGCTCAATTTTCTGAAGGACTACGTCACCAAGCACTTTTCCGACGAAGAAACGTTTCACCGTAGTAGCCATTACCCCAAGGCTGAGGAACACAAGAAGCTACACCAGGCGTTCGCGACTGGTTATAAACAAAAGCTGGAAGAGTTCCAAAAAGCCACCAACAAAGCGGCGGCGGTCTTGACCATCAATTCCATGGTGGTCAACTGGCTGAAGGAACACATCATGCGCCATGACAAAGAGTTCGCGGTCTACTACATTCAGAAGAAAGGCTGAGCGTGGACTGGTCTTCTATTGTGATCAAGGCCCCGGTAACGGTGGAAAGTCTGCGTTCCTTAGTCTCGGGCCAGCAAGTCCTTATTGATGGCCCGGTTTTCGTGGCTCGGGATCAGGCTCATCGGCGCTTAGTGGAACTTATTAAATCTGGTCGACCCCTGCCTTTTGAGCCGGCTGGCCAGATTATTTATTATATGGGGCCTTCCCCGGCTCCGCCGGGGCAAGTGATTGGGGCGGCTGGCCCTACCACCAGTGGGCGTATGGATAGTTTCACCGAACCGCTCTTGGCTCGGGGGATCCGGGTCTTAGTGGGTAAAGGCCGTCGGAGCGCGGAAGTTAAGGCGGCCATGCGGAAAAATGGGGCCGTGTATCTGGCCGCGGTAGGCGGGGCGGGGGCGGTTTATAGCCAACACGTGAGCGCCGTGGAAACTTTGGCGTGGCCGGACTTAGGGCCGGAGGCTCTGTTAAGTTTAACCGTGTCTAGGTTTCCGGCCGTGGTGATCAATGATTTAGCCGGCAATGACCTTTATGACAGTGGCCCCACCGCTTGGCGAGTCAAAAGTAAAAAATAAATAAAAATATAAATAATAGATAACTAACTAATAGATCTTCGGCGACTTATCAGGAGGGTGAAATGCGCTTGATCGGCTCGGCCAAAAAACAAAAGGCCTTGTTGAGCGAGCTGGAAAAACTGGCGAAAAAAGTGGGTTTAAAGGTCTCCACCGGCAAACTCATCTACGCTGGTTTGAAGCTAAAAAGTGGCCAATGTTCCCTAAGGCGGGAGCCTTGGCTCATAGTTGACCGAGCCCAACCGTTTGAGGAGCAAGTGGAGCTTTTTCGGCTGGCTTTAACCCAAATGGAATTGGAGCCAGAACGAATTCCTGACCACCTCAAGGAAATCTTAAGTCAAAGATTGCCGTTAGATACAGCTCCCGTGGCCACCCCCGCCAGCGCCCCAGTCCCGTGATCGGGCGGCTTTAAAGCCGCTCCTCCGGTGGGCCAAGGCGAGTGGGCTATCGGGCTACGGATGGGCGCGTCTGACTATCTAGCTATCTGGCTATGAGATATTTTAGGCTATTGTCTTCGTGACTCCGCTGAAGAGACCATCAAGCGTGAAAAGTCCGGCCTTTCGCTCGCGCGTTAATTTTTGACTGGATCTTTTTGGCCAAGAGCGTGGTTTGGCGGCTAGACAACGTTAGAAAGTCTTTTAATCAACCAGTTGGAGTTAACCCACCATTATTCTTCCTTTTTATTCTAAAAATTCCTGATATTTTTTTTGGCCAGTTTGGTCGGGGTGGAGCGCGCTGACGAAGTGACGGATATTGGCGCGCGAGGCTTATTTGGGTCGCGGTGGCGATAAATTATGCTATGATAGACTAATATTTGTTCGGGTTTCTAAGCGCCTTTTTCGGGTTTCCAATCGCCTTTTTAGATTAATATTTCCCAGCCTAGCGACCGCCTGTGGTGGGACTAAAGGTTCACCCGCCTGATTATGGGCGCGTCCATATCTTCAGGAGAGTGTTCATGCCCCAAAAGAGAGGCAGGAGAACCATTTGGTTAGTCACGGCGGTGACGCTGGTGGCGGCGGCGTTGTTTTTTTTCTTGAGACCGCCCACTGAAGATAACCTCCAGGACAAACGTCGGGCCAGAAGGGTGGCCACCGAGCCCACCGAGCCGACTAAGCCAACCAAGCCACTAAACTCCCTGTCCAAGCCCACCGCGGCTAATCTCCCCGCGGAGCCCATTTGGCCCCAACCCTCCAACATAACCGAAGATTTTCATATTGGCGTGGCGCTCGGCTCTGGTTTCAATACCGCGGGCGAGGTGGATCCAACGCGTTTTTTGGAAAAGCTGTATGGTCAGGCGGATCAGGGGGGCCGGATTAGGCGCGTGTCTTTGCCGGAGAATTTTTTAGGGGATCTGGAGACGACCATCGCTCGGATTGAGGAGTTGGCCGCGGATCCCTTGATGCGAGTTATTGTGGTTAGTGAGGCCGTGCCCGGGACGTCGGAGGCTTTTCGGAAGATTCGCGCCAAAAGGCCGGAGATTTTTCTTTTGGCCGCGGAAAGTCATGAGGATTTGCGCCTCATCGCCGAGACCGCGGACGTGGTGACGAACGTCAACTTCATCGCCCGGGGCTACCTTATTCCCCATACGGCCAAACGAATGGGGGCGAAGACTTTGGTGCACGTCTCCGTTCCGCGGCACGCGAAGATCGAGTCTATTAAACGAAAAAAAGCCGTCATGGAAGAAGTTTGTCAGGAACTGGGCCTTAATTTTGTGTCCGAGGACGCCCTGGATCCATTGGGCGAGGCTGGTTTGAAAGGGGCCCAGGATTTCATCACGGAGGCCATTCCTCGGTGGTTGGAAAAATACGGCCCCCAGACGGCTTTTTTTAGCACCATTAACGCCCACGCCGCGCCCATGATTCGCCAGATTGTTAAATTGGGCGGTTATTACGTGGAAGGCGACACGCCTTCCCCTTTGTTAGGCTATCCAGACGCTTTGGCTTTGGATGTCCAACGCCTGGATAACGATTGGTCGGCCATCAATAAACTGACCGAAAACGCCTTGGTTAAGCGGGGGGCGGGCGGGCGGCTCGGCTCTTGGGGCGCTTCGGTTCTTTTCTCGCACGCCACGGCCTTGGTGGAGTTTGGCGCGGCCTTGGTATTGGGGAAAGCCGAAAAAACGGATTTTGAGAAGCTCCTAAAATGTTATGAAAGACCCGCTCCTGGCGTCCGTTGGCGGGGGGACATTTTTTTCGATCCCTTAGCCGGGGAGTCGTTGGCCAACGTTTTTTTGCTCTTTCAAGACACCTATATTTATGGTTTAGGTAACGCTGGCAATGTGGATTTGGATATCCCGGCCAAATATCGCTCTAGCGACAACAATCGTTTCTTCCGCACCGCCGCCCCCTATCATATTGGCGTGGTGACGGGCTCGAGCGAGCAGGGCGGGGAAGATCTGTTGGGGGCTTTGGAGATGGAGCGTCGATATGGCCAGGCCGACCAAGGTGGGCTCATCAAAAGTGTCACCTATGGCGACGATTTCTTGGAAGCGCCGGAACTGGCCGCTGGGCTTATCGCTTCTTTGGCCGAAGACCCGTTGATCAAGGTGGTGGTGGTTAACCAAGCCTTAGAAGGCACGGCCGAGGGGTTTCGGCGGCTAAAGGCCAAAAGGCCAGACATTATTTGTTTAGCCTCCGAGCCCTTTGAGGAAGCCGAAATCATTACCGCCACGGCTGATATGGCCATCGCCACCGACTACCTCTCGCGGGGCTACCTAATCCCGTACTCGGCCAAGACGCTGGGGGCTAAGGCTTTAATTCACTTATCTTTTCCCCGCCACATGGAGATGGAGCCTGTCGAGCAAAGAAACCGGATCATGAAAATGGCTTCGGAGGATTTGGGGTTAATCTATGACAACCTTGACGTGTTAGATCCCATTGGGCCCAAAGGCGCGGACGCGGCGATCAAGGACATTAGCCGAGTGGTGGGGGAAGCGCTCCGGAAATATGGCCCCCAGACCGCTTTTTTCTGCACTAATGATCTGTTAATCACCCCTTTGGTCAAAGATATAGCTTTAAAAGGCGGAATATTTGTGGAAGCCGACATTCCTTCGCTTTTGTTGGGTTATCCCACGGCTTTTGGGGTGGATATTCAACCCATATTGGGGCAATGGAGTTTGGTTTTAAAAACCGTCGAGGAAGCGGTGGTGGCGGCGGGCGGGGCTGGCCGATTGGGCACCTGGGCCTATCCATTGGGTTATAGCCAGACGGCCGGGTTAGTGGAGTTTGGCAAAGCTTTGGCCGATGGGCGGATCGCCATCTCCGACACCCAGGTTTTTTTGGAGATCTTGGATAACCTCTCCCCAGGGGCGCGTTGGAATGGCAGTTTTTTTAATGATCCTAAAAGTGGCAAACCTTTACGTAATTACTTCTTAGTTTATCAAGATACTTATGTCTTTGGGCGAGGTTATATTGAAACGACTAAATTAGACGTGCCAGAGAAATATTATTCTTTGACAAAATAATTCGTTGACGCCATAATTTTTTGGCTCAAGACTCTTTTGGTTTAATAACGGCTTAGCTCGTTAAACGCTTTCAGCGATAATCTAATAGAGGGCTCACCTAAGATAGGGTTTTCATGAGACTTGCCGTAGGCGGCCAAAAACTGATTTTTTTCGTTCTGGCCGCTTTCGTGGTGATGGCCTTAGTGTCTTATTTTTATGTGTCCGGGGTGGTCAAACGTCAGATTGACCTCCACCGCCGAACCGAGATTGCCCTCTATCAATCCTCTCTAAAAACCATCCTCCAGTTCCATGAGGCGGCTCTGCGACAAGCGGCGGTCACCTTGGCTTGGTCGTTTGATCGGCGCGACCCCGCCACCGAGCGGCCGCGCGTTTTCCAGTTCCTTAACGTCGCCTTTAGCCAGCAACCGGTTATCCGCGAGTTTTTTAATTCCGTCTATGGCTACTTGGAAGGCAATTACATTGACCATAAAGGGCTGATCCCGGGGGCCTTCTTTAACCCTAAAACCGCGGCTTGGGTTAGGGGGGCGTTGTTAACCAACGGGATCTACCATGGCGAGCCCTACCTTGATCCCAAATCCGGGCGAGCGGTGGTGGTCGTCTCGATGGTGGTGTATGACCAGAAAGGCCAGAGCCGGGGCGTGGTGGCTTTGGATTTTTCCTTGACCCCCATTTTGGAGAGCGTGTCGGGTTACGAGTTCGGGCCAGACAGTTTCGCGCTGTTAACGGATAGTTCTTTTCGGGTTTTGTATTCGCCCAATCCGCTGGAATTGGGCGAGCAACTGGACGATTTGGCTGGTTTTGAGAAGATTCCCAGTTTGTCGCGGCGTTTTGGCCAAGAGGTCTTTGTTGACCGGTTGGAGCGAGCGGGCGTGCGGAGCGTGGGGTTTTTCGGTCGTTTGGAAAACAATTGGCTTTTAGCGGTCGTGACCCCAGAAACTTTCTACTACCGCGAGGCTTCCCGGATGATCCCGGTGATAGCGGCCATTAGTCTGGGGGTGGGCCTGATTCTGTCGGCGTTGTTGTTACGTTTTAACTCCGCGCGGTCTAAATTGGAAGTGGATAGCCAGGTTAAAGCCACCCGTCTAGCGCGTTTAAAGCTCCAGATCCGAGGGCCCATGATGGCCATGATGGGGTTTTGCGAAATGGCCCAGCGAGATTATGGCCAACCCCAGGGTCTGGCCCATATCGCCCAGGTTCGTTGGGTGGGCGATCGGCTGATGGGGCTGTGTGGGGATCTACTGGAAAGCGATCTGGACAATCGAAAGCGGGCTTTGGGGGTCAAGGCTTACCATATTCAATCGCTATTGACGGATATTCTCATTAAAGTGGGCTTGGATCTAAAGGACAAACCCATTCAGTTGTTGACCGATATCGCTAACGAGCTCCCGCGGGGGTTGATTGGCGACGAGCGCGCCGTTAGTCGGGTGATTGGGAACCTTTTGGCCAAGGCTATCCAGCGCTCCAGCTCCGGTTTTGTCAAATTATCGGCCCGGCGTCAATTGCTTGGCGATGATCAGGCCCGCTTATTTTTTACCGTGGAGGATAACGCGGGCGCGTTGACCGCGGAAGAGTTGGCTAACCTTTTTGTGGATTTTGAGCGGCTAGCTGGGCGGGAACTGACGGATAGGACGGGTCTAGAGCTTTCGGTGGCTCGGGGTTTATGTCAGACCCTGGGTGGGGATCTGGTCGTGGAAAACGAGTTTGAGCGGGGACTAAAGGCCGTGGCTTTTTTTACCCAAAAGATCGGGGAACCCGAGCCTTTGGGGGAGTGGGTGGATTTTTCGGTGGCTAAAGGCTCCCTCCAACCTTTTCCGGCTCCGGGGTTACGGATTTTGGCCGTGGATGGCGCTAAATCGAGCCTAAAAGTTTTTGGCGATCTTTTGGAACCCTACCATATTAGGCTCACCACCGCTTATAGCGGTCTCCAAGCCCTGGAATTAGCCCGGAACATCCAGTTTGATCTATTGTTCATTGACCAGATGACGCCAGAATTGGACGGAGTGGCGACTTTAAAATCCGTCCGGGCCATTGGCGAGCGGTACCTGGTTGTCCCGGCCATTGTTTTTATCGCTGATTTTAATTCCGAGAGAGGGGAAAAGCTTCTTAGCCACGGGTTTGACGATTTCATCGTCAAACCCGTGGAGGCGAATTCGCTGGCCGTCATCCTCGACCGTTGGACGCCTTTAAAGTTTCGTCAAGAGGGGGCGAGCCTGGCTAGCTTAAGCTCGGAGGCCAAAGAGAGCCAAGGCGCTGGCGTTAGGGAAGCTGGCGTTAGGGAAGCTGACGTTAGCGACGCGACCCAGGCCGCCAGCGCCAATATCCCCGGCGCCAATATCGCTGGAATCGTTGTCCCCCATACCATCGACCCCGCGACCATTATTGACCAGTTGGATTATCCTGGGTTGAATGTCTTAACCGGGGTGGAGCGGTGTGGCCAAAGCCAGGTTAGATTTTTGCGGGTGCTAGCGGTTTTTATCCAAGACGCCGAGGAATTGGGTCAAGCTTTGGTGGAACCGCCAGAAGGCGCTCTCCAGGCTTACGAGGATTTGGCGGTTAAAGCCCACGCTTTAAAAGGTGGGGCCGCTTACGTGGGGGCGGAAGATCTGTCGCTCCAGGCGGCCAAATTGGAAAAAGCGGCCCGTGAGCGTGACCACCAATATCTAGTTATTAACTTGGAACCGACGCGTCAGGAATTGAAAGCGCTGGCTAATTATCTGAAAAACGTCTTAAACGAGGCCCATGAGCTAACCTAATAATGGATAAGACGGGTTTAAAGGATAAAAAGACGCTAGAAATTTGATGGTTAACGTTAAATTTGATGGTCACGCGAAAAGTCTAAAATTTAAGAATCAAAATTATTAAGTTATTGAAATTATTACTCTTTTCCCTGACGATTTCACTTAAACTAAGGCTTTCGCAAAGCCATCAAATTTAGATTATTTTTTTTATTAGTCAATAATACGATTTTTGTTTAATTTTAGGCTTTATTAATATTTATTAATAATTATATTTTAATCCAGATCTAACAGATCTAATTGATCGGAAAGGCGAGGAAAAGATCGTCCATGACTACCCTTGAGGATATTATCGCTGGCGTCCGCGTTAAAGGTTTAGCTGGCCAAGATTCGGTGAGCGTGGTTAGCGTCATCGGTCATAGTCCCGAGACGGTGGAAGTGATTTTTAAGACCGATTCGGGGGTTTTTGGTTCCCAGTTGGTGTACCGAAGCGATGAGTCAGCCTTGGAAATTGTTAACAAAGGTCTGCCGTTTAGTTTTGACGCCGATGGCGGTGAGCTTAAACTGGTCTCCGAAGCTTATCGAATTCGCTTGGCCCACCTTTTTGACCCGTATTTGGCGGTTCATACTTCCGACATTGAGCCGTTGCCCCATCAAATAACGGCCGTGTATCAAGAAATGCTCGCCCGGCAACCGTTAAGGTTCCTGTTGGCCGACGACCCTGGGGCGGGCAAGACCATCATGACGGGGTTGTTGATCAAGGAGTTGATGGTAAGGGGTGATTTAAAGCGGTGCCTAATCGTGGCCCCGGGAAGTTTGGTCGAGCAGTGGCAAGACGAGTTGTGGCGAAAATTTCACGTTAAATTTGAGATCTTGACCAGTGAGCGCTCGCAAGCTTCGGCCACTGGCAACGCTTTTATGGACGCCAATCTAGCTATCGCCCGGTTGGACACGTTGGCGAGAAACGAGATCGCCCAAGGGCGCCTCAAAGCCACGGACTGGGATTTGATCGTCTGCGACGAGGCCCATAAGATGTCGGCCACCTATTGGGCTGGGGAAATTAAATACACTAAAAGGTACCATTTAGGTCAAATTTTATCGAAGTTAACCCGACATTTTCTGCTTTTGACCGCTACCCCGCATAATGGCAAAGAACAGGATTTCCAGTTGTTTTTGTCTTTGATTGACGGGGACAGGTTTGAAAGCTCGGTTAAGCCCACAGGCCAAGCCTCGCTTGATTTGGTCATGCGCCGGTTGGTGAAGGAAGAGTTGTTAAAATTTGATGGAACCCCCTTGTTCCCAGAGCGTCGAGCCTACACGGTTAGTTACGATCTGGCCCCCAATGAGGCCCGGCTTTACGCGGAGGTCACCGAGTATGTTCGGGCGGAGTTCAACCGCGCCGACGCCTTAAACGGGGATCGCAAAGTCACCGTGGGGTTCGCTTTAACCACTCTGCAAAGGCGTTTGGCCTCCTCGCCCGAGGCGATCTATCAGTCCTTGGGACGAAGGCGCGATCGTTTAAAGAGCCGTTTGGACGAGGAAAAATCGGGTCGGCGGGATCAAGAGCGGGCTAAACAATATAGCGCTCATGGCCTTGAGGATGACGATGATTGGCCTTCGGGCGAATTTGAGGAACTAGAGGAAAAGATCACCGATCAGGCCACGGCCGCTAACACCATTGAGGAACTGGAGGCCGAGATCGCGACTCTGCGAAAGCTAGAGGATTTGGCCGCCCAAGTCCGTTCCAGCGGCGAGGATCGGAAGTGGAAAGAGTTGGCCGGGTTACTGCGGGACAATGTTCTGATGGCGAACCCTAAAGAAGGTCGACAAAAGCTCATCATTTTCACCGAGCATCGCGACACTTTGCGGTACCTGACCGACAAGATCCGCGCCCTCTTGGCTAATGACGCGGCCGTGGTCAACATCCATGGGGGCCTGAGACGGGATGAGCGCCGGAAGATGGAAGAACAGTTTAAAAATGACCAGGAAGCGTTTATCTTGGTGGCTACCGACGCCGCCGGGGAAGGGATTAACCTCCAAAGGGCCCATTTGATGGTCAACTACGATCTGCCTTGGAATCCCAACCGCCTGGAGCAACGGTTTGGCCGGATCCACCGCATTGGTCAGATGGAGGTCTGCCACCTGTGGAACTTGGTGGCTAAGGAAACGCGGGAGGGGTTAGTTTTCCAGATCCTCTTCGACAAACTGGAAAAGGCTCGGGAGGCTTTGGGTGGGAAGGTTTTCGACGTTTTGGGTCGTTTGACCTTTGATAATTTATCGTTGAAGAATCTATTGATTGAGGCGGTTCGCTACAACAACGATTGGGAGGTTCGGAAACGGCTTTCCGAGGTGGTGGGGAAAGCCACGGATATGGAAGCTCTCCTGGCTTTGACCAAAGAAAGAATTCTCACCCAAGACGCCATTGATATTAGCGTGGTGACGGCCATTAAGGAGGATATGGAGCGACGGGAAGCTCACAAAACCCAGCCTTTTCTGGTGGAGAGCTTTTTTATCAAGGCTTTCCGGGATTTAGGCGGCAAGATCCATCCCCGGGAAACGGGCCGTTTTGAGATAACCCATACGCCCCAAATAGTTCTTCGGCGGGATCTCCAGATCGGGGTTGGGACGCCGGTGACGTCGAAATACGAGCGGGTCTGTTTTGACAAAAAAGACGCCCGGGGCGTGGGTCTGATTCAGGCGGAACTACTTTGCCCGGGCCATCCTTTGCTCGCCGCGGTCTTGGATTTGGTCTTGGAGACGAGCCGGGAAGTTTTAAAAAAGGGGGCGATTTTAGTTAACGAAAACGACTATGGCCTGGAGCCGAAAATACTGTATTATTTGGAAAGCGCTATCCAAGATAACACGATCACCCGGGCGGGAACCAATCGGATCATTTCCCAGCGCGTTCACTATGTGGAAATTGACGCGCGTAATCAGGCTAAAAACGCTGGTTACTCACCCTATTTGGATTATAGGCCTTTAGAAAAAGACGAGGAAGAACCAGTTCGGCGACAGTTGGCGAGCCTGGAATGGTTGAAGGGGGATCTAGAGAAATTGGCCATCAGTCACGCCATTGACGCGATAATTCCCGAGCATATCCGTGAGGTCAAAACTCGAAAGCTAGCGATTATCGAAAAGACGGTTAGGGCGGTCAACGAAAGATTGACGATGGCCATTCGGCATTGGGATTATCGGGCCATTGAGCTGGAGGAAGAGGAAAAAAGCGGTAAAACTAGCGCGAACCTTGATTCGCGAGTCGCGAAAAAAAGGGCCACGGATTTGGCGGCTCGACTGGAAAACCGACGTCAAGAGTTGGAAAAGGAAAAAATGATTTCTTCCCGGCCGCCCAGATTGGTGGGGAGCGCCCTAATCGTTCCTTTGGGCCTAATCCACCAAATTACTGGCGCCAAATCGAACAATAGCGTGGACGTGGCGGCCAAAAAAGCCGCGGAGTTGGCGGGCATGCGGGCCGTGATGGCGATTGAGCGCTCTTTGGGGTTTGAGCCGATGGATGTCTCGGAACAAAAAATTGGCTATGACGTGGAATCGGTCATCCCCTGGGAAAAACGGGGGGCGGGCTCGGCTCTACGTTTTATTGAGGTCAAGGGGCGGGTGAGGGGAGCCGACTCGGTCTCGGTCTCCAAAAATGAGATTATCACGGCCCAGAATAAAAATGATGATTTTATTTTGGCTTTGGTGGAGCTGGACGGGGAGAAACAGAAAACCTGGTACATTAAAAAACCTTTCGTCAATAGCGTCGATTTTACGGTTACCTCGGTCAATTTTGATATCTCTAAATTGAAAGAAATGGCTTTTATGACTTTCCCGGCCGAATGAGTCGTGGTATAAGCGGATAATGTTAT
This sequence comes from Deltaproteobacteria bacterium, assembly GCA_031269825.1. Taxonomy (GTDB): domain Bacteria; phylum Desulfobacterota; class Desulfarculia; order Adiutricales; family Adiutricaceae; genus JAIROO01. Next base: position 9,970 of record JAISYP010000141.1, on the reverse strand, counting down.
GGGCCAAAAACTGATTGAGACCGCTTTACCTCTTTTGGCGATCAATAAGGGCGCCTCTAGGGAGAAATCCATCCGACATGGGCACCCCTCAACCCTGGGTCGTTGGTGGGGGCGGCGTCCTTTAACGTTAGCCCGGGCGATCATCTTCGCCTCATTAGTGGATGATCCCAGTAGCCACCCGGAATTGTTTCCCACGGTCGACGACCAAATGAGCGAAAGGGGTCGTCTGTTGGAACTGATGGAAAAACTGATTTTCTGGGAAAATTTCCATGATCCCATTTTCTTGGCTAAAGCCCAGACAGAGATTCGGCGATCGATCGGCGAGGCGTGGCCGTCTTTTTTGGATCCTTTCGCTGGCTCTGGCTCGCTACCGCTGGAGGCCCAGAAACTGGGGCTGGAGGTTCAGGCTAGCGATCTTAACCCCGTGGCCGTCACGCTCAACAAGGCCTTAATGGAAATATCGCCTCGGTTCGCTGGTCGCGAGCCGGTTAACCCCCAAAGCGGGCTAAAGTCCGCTCCAGGCGTTGTTTGGGCGCGAGCTCATGGCCTCGCCGCGGACGTGGCCTATTACTCCGGCGAACTCCAGCGAGTCGTCGCCGAGCGCCTAGGTTCTAATTGTTATTCGCCCATTAAGCCGCGCGACTCAGATTCGAGCGAGCTAGACATCCCGGTGGACGCCTGGATTTGGGTTAGAGCCGTAAAATGTCCTAATCCGGCTTGCGGTCACCAGGCTCCCTTGGCCACCAATTTTATTCTTTCCCGCGCGCGCGGCGCGCGTGGTCGCGATATTTATGTGGAGCCAACCCTTTCGTCAGGCCCTGGGGGGCGATTGGCTCTGGATTTTACGATAAAAAATGGGCGGCCGCCCTTGGCTGGGACGGTGAGACGGGGAAGAGCCAAATGTTTTTTTTGCCAAAGCCCGATCTCTTTTTCCTATATCCAAGCCGAAGGTCAAAAAGGACGGCTGAAAAGTTCCTTGATGGCCATGGTCACTAGGGGCGATAGGCGCAAGGTTTATTGTCCACCAGACAGTCAACCTTCGGACGCCACAGTAGGCCAGGTTGACCTGGATTTTGATTTTCCTTTGCCGAACAATACCCGAATATATAGGCCCCGTCTTTATGGTTTATCCAATTATTCCGATCTTTTTACCGCGCGCCAGTTGGGTATGTTGAGCCAGTTCCTTTTATCGGTGAAGTCTATAGAGGATAGTATTGAAAGTGACGCCCGCCAGGCTGGCTTCGCCGATGATGGGCTGGGGCTAGAGGAAGGGGGAAGTGGGGCTAAAGCTTATAGTCAAGCGGTGGTGACGTATCTGAGTTTAATGGTCAGTAAAATGAGCGAATACCATGGTTGTCTTTGCTCTTGGAACGAGTCCAGGACTGTTATGGATAGCGCCTTTTCCAGACTAACGTTGCCCATGGTTTGGTCTTTCGCCGAAGCTAATCCTTTTTCTGGTTCCACCGGCGGTTTTCCAAACATGGCGGAACTAATGGTTAAAGTGATCAGTGAGCTGTCGGCCGAAAACCCCGCGGTTGTCCAATTGGCCGACGCGCGAACTTTGAAATTACCTAAAAAATTTATGATTTCCACTGATCTAACATTTTATGATGATGTTAATTACTCTGATTTGTCTGATTATTTTTACTTATGGCTTAGACCATTGTTGAAAGATATTTATAAGTCTGTTTTTAGCACAGTTTTAACTCCTAAAGACGATGAGTTAGTCTTCAATCCTCATCGTTTCGGTGGCGACAAGGAAGCGGCCCAGGCTTTTTTTGAAAACGGGGCGCGGCAAGTTTTCGATAAGTTTTATCAATATGGATCTGATGATTTTCCTTTGACTATCTTTGGCTCGTATTCGCCCAAAGACATCTATAAGGAAGGCGTTGAGGACGATCAGCCCCTAAAAGCTTTAACTGGTTTTGAAACCATGGTCTCGACTCTGATCGAGGCTGGTCACGTCATTACCGGCGTTTGGCCTTTCCGAATCGAGCGAGTCCCTGGTTCCGTTAGTCAGGGCTCCCAGGCTCCGTCGATTTGTGTGGTTTTGGTGGCCCGAAAAAGACTTCCCCAGGCTCCGGTTAGCTCCCAGGCGGATTTTTTGAGACTATTGAAAGGGGAGTTAAAGCTCGCCTTGGCGATCTTGGTGGCGGCTAAGATTCCCAAGGAAGATTTGGCTCAGGTGGCCATGGGGCCAGGTCTAGCGGTTTATTCGCGTTTTTCCAGCGTTCTCGCTCCTAACGGTTCGGCGGTGAAGGTCAGGGAGGCGTTAAGGTCAATAAAAGCGGTGGTGGACAATTATTGGGCCGACCGGGCTGGGGAAGACTGAGGATTCTAGACTGAGGATCATAATGTTCTGGGAGCTAAGGTCTTCTCATGGTAAGTTTTTTAAGGGCGATAGTTGTATTTATGTTGTTGATTATTAGCGTTGAGTAGAAGTTATTTTAGTTAGAAACATTGGTGTTTCAAGCTAATCGACTGGTCAAGCGGAAAGTTATTTTGTTTTTGGACACAGGGGGAAACAATTTGAACAAGCGGGACAATCACGGATTAGTTAACGATGGATTCGGGATTCTTTTAAGCGTCCTGGCCCCTTACTTGGTGGTTGAGCTGAGGAACGCGCTCAAGAAAAAATGGTGGGAGCTAGGTGTCCTGGCTAAACTGGAGTCGGATCACAAAAGGGAGCTGCCAAGCTTTGGCTCTGACGAGGAATTGGTGGCCAAGCTGGATATCCAAGGCTGTCTTTTGGTGTTACGGAGCAATTGGCGGGATATTTTTGGCAAAAAGTTGTCCAAAGAACACCTAGCTTGGGCTAATGAGCTGATCGGCTTAAGGAACAGTTGGGCTCATATTGGCTCCGAGGATTTTAGCGAGGATAAAGCCTTTCGGGCTTTGGACACGATGGCTCTGTTGTGCCAGCAAATCGATTCCCCTAAGGCCGCGGAAATCAAAAAGCTTCAAATGACCGTCCGTTTGGGTGGATCGGTGGGAGCGAAGGCGGCGAACCCGGAACCCACGCCGCCTACGCGAGCGAACGAGAGACCAACCGAGGCTCGTTTAACGACTACCTCAGGCGGCCAAGCCTTGCTGGGGTGGCGGAATATAATTTTACCCCATCCCGACGTGTCCGAGGGGCGTTATAAATCCGCCGAGTTCGCCGTGGATCTTGCTCAGGTGGCTAGGGGCGAGGGGGCCATTGAGTACCTTGACCCGGAAGAGTTTTTCGCGAGAACTTATTTGACCGAAGGCGTCAAGGGCCTAGTGGTTCAGGGGCTTAAACGCTTGGCCGGAGTGGGCGGGGAACCGGTCATCCAGCTGAAGACGGCGTTTGGGGGCGGCAAAACTCATAGCATGCTGGCTTTGTGCCATCTGACGCGAGGGGAGATAGCTCTGGATAAAGTTCCCTCCTTGCGAACGGCTTTGGCCAGCTCGGGTATAATTAGCTTACCAAAAGCCCAAGTGGTCATTTTGGTGGGCACCGCCTTGGATCCGACCAAAGCCAAGACTTATCCCCAATTGCCTGGGGAAACGGTGAGCACCCTTTGGGGGGAAATTGGGGCTCAGTTGGCCATAACCACTGGTCTGACGGATCTTTATCCGTTGGTGAGGGAAGCGGATCGGAAAGGCGTGTCCCCAGGCTCGGAAACTTTTAAGGAGCTTTTTGATTTAGCCGGTCCTTGTTTGATTCTGATTGACGAGCTGGTGGCCTATGGCCGACGGCTTTATGGTGTCCAAGGGTTGTCGGCCGGTAGTTTTGATAACTTTTTGACCTTTATCCAGTCTTTGACCGAGGGGGTTAGGGCGAGCGCGAATAGTCTGGTGGTCGCGACTTTGCCTGAGTCGAACCTGGAAATTGGGGGCGAGGCGGGTCAAAAAACTCTCGAGACCATTGAGCATGTTTTTGGGCGTTTGGAACACATCTGGAAGCCCGTGGATTCTAGCGAAGGATTTGAGGTGGTGAGGCGGCGGTTATTCTTGGATTGTGAAAACGTCGCTGGTCGGGATCGGGTTTGTGAGGCTTTCTTTAAAATGTACCAGAGAAACTCGTCTGATTTTCCCGTTACCGCCAAGGACACTGGGTACCTTAACCGCTTAAAAGCCTGTTACCCTATCCATCCAGAGGTTTTTGATCGTCTTTACGATGATTGGTCGGCCCTGGACAGATTTCAGAGAACCCGAGGGGTTTTGCGCCTTATGGCTGGGGTTATCCATGAACTGTGGATGGTCAACGACCCTAGCCTTCTTATTATGCCCGGCTCTATTCCTTTTGATCTGCCCGTGGTCAGGGATGAGTTGACTAGGTATCTTTCAGAGGGCTGGAACTCCGTGGTTGACGGAGACGTGGATGGGGAAAAATCCAAGCCTTTCCTAATAGACGAAAAAAAACCACGTTATGGCCAACTGAAGGCCGCGCGTCGGGTGGCCAGAACCGTGATGTTAGGGAGCGCCCCAGCTAGTCGGGAGCACGCTTTAAAAGGCGTTCAAAAAACTCAGACCATTTTGGGAGTGGCGCAGCCTGGAGAAGAAATCGCCATTTTTCGGGACGCCTTAAGCGCCCTCCAAGATTCTTTGACATACCTTTATTCCAACCCCAGTGGGGACAGATTTTGGTATGACACCAGACCAACTCTCCGGAAGGTCATGGAAGAGAAAGCCGACCAAATTCAGACCGAAGAGATTGAGAGTGAATTGGAAAGGCGTCTTAAGGGTTTCCGAAACGCGCCACCTTTCGCCGGGATCTCCCATTCTGTCAATCAGTCGAGGCTGGTGTTAGATGATTCCAAGGTTAGACTGGTTGTCCTGCGTTACGACCACGCCTATAAAAATGGGGACGTCAGTCGACCCATAAAAGATAGTGGGGCCCTGGCCAAGGCTCTGAACATTTTGGAGACCTGTGGCGACTCAGACCGGACAAACCGCAACATGCTCGTTTTTCTGGCCGCTGACAACACCGACTCCCAGACTATTCACGACTCGACTAGCAAGTATTTGGCCTGGTTATCCATTAAGAATGATAAAGACACTCTTAATTTAGATCAAAATCAGATTAAAGAAGTTGAAGCTAATCTGGTTAAATCTGATGAGACTGTTAAGTTACAATTAAACGCGGCTTATTGTTGGCTTTTATGCCCATATAGCGAGGTCGAGGGCGATGAAACGCACTTGATCAAGTTTGATGTGTCTAAACTGGTTGGGGGCCCGGACGAACCGATCAAAAAGGTGATCAACGCCTTAAAGAACAACGGAACGCTCATTGACCAATGGTCTTCGAAGTCATTGTTGTTGGCGCCGGATAAGTTTTTGTGGGGCGGTGATGATCGCGTTGAAATAAAAACTCTCTGGAAACGCCTCTGTTCGTATTGTTATATGCCTCGTTTGGCTAACTATGAGGTTCTGGTTAGGGCGATTATCCAGGGAGTCGGGGAAAAGGATTTCGGTTACGCCGAAGATTTCCAGAACAATAGGTATCAAGCCCTTAAGCTCGGCCATAATTTGACCGAAGTTAAAGACTCAGGCTTTTTAGTTAAATTAAAGGCGGCCCAACAACAGATTGATGAAGATAAAGAGCTAGCCCCAGGCCCAAACGCGCTTCCCAAGACTGGCTCCGCGCTTTCGGATGATTCTACGTCTCCTCAAACTCCGCCCGCGCCGGCTAAGCGGACAAAATTTATTCTGTCCGCCGATTTACCCTTCGAGCGGATAATCAGCAAAGTTAAGACTATCTCCGACGAGATCCTGTCATTGGTGTCTACGGGCTCCAGTCAGGAAGAATTGAGCGTGTCCTTAGAAGTTGTGGTCACCCAGCCCGATGGTTTTGACGTTCAGACGGAGAAGAACGTCTTGGAAAACTGCCATACTCTGGAAATAAGGAGCTATCATTTCGAAAAATAACCATTGACCAGAAATAACCATTGACCAGAGAAACTGAAGCTGAGGTGAACCGGGTTTAAGGAATTTATAGATTTTGGGATGGTCGGATGAGCCAGGGTATTCAGGGTATTGTAGACAGAGGCTTTTAAAGGTTCCCCGACCTATCCCACTAATTGTTTTGGTTTTTGGGTTTTTTGATTTAATGATTTTAGCTCTCGGTTCAGTAACCTCGTCCAGGGCTAGGTTTGGCGAGAAATTGGGGGTTAGAGAACTAACTATTTGATTTTTATCAATTTATTTTTTAGTCATTTTGGAATAATTATAAAATTCCATAAGTTATTCTAAGGAGCCTGTCGAAATAAAGTTTTAATCACCTAACTAGTTGATTTTAATAGATTTAATTTTAAGGCTGATTTAAAGATCATGTTGATTAATTATAAAATTCGATAAGTTAAGTTTTAAAACCAATAAACTCCTAGAACCCAATAGTAAACCTGATACAGTATCTTTTGTCCAAACCGTTGGCGGACTCTAAGGGTATGGTTTTTGGTCAGGCCGGATTCGAGTTCTATCGGAAATTTGGACTGGGCGTTAACTTGTATTGGTTTAAAGGCCTTGTATTGGTTTAAAGGCGTAGAGTTCTCTATTGATTGGTCACGTGGGGAAAATTTAGCGAAAGAAAATTAGGTACCCATTTTCTTACCCCTTAAGCGAGGTATAACGGGCTAGGAAATTGGCGAGGGGATAGTTTTTTTTAATTCGTCGGGCTTGTTGAAAAAATGTTTAAGATTTTTAATACCATAATTAAGTAATAATATAAATAATATTCAGTCATAGAAATAACGAAAACTAGTTATAATATAATAAAATAAATTTTTATCATTTAATTATTATATTTTATGGTTATTTAATATTAATATAAAAATATCCTTGATCGATATACCATTGTAATGATTTAATATTTTAAACAGTAGGGCGAATAAACAAAAACATATGATGTGAAAATTTTCTTGACTTTTTGGGGAGCCCCAGGGAAAATCCATACGCGTTCAATTTTTAGCTTTAAACTTTGGCTCTCTATGTTCCATTCGACAACTTAGTTGTATTTGGTTTACTTAACCCGGCGCTGTTTGGTTCATGGTTTAGCCTTGTCAGAATTAGGGGTCAATTGTTTGTCGGATCACGCTAACAGGGGTTCACCCTGGTCACGTGACGTTGAGGGTGGGAATTTTTTATTTAACGCGATAAATTGTTGTTTAAACTAGGTAGGAATTCAAGGTTTGGATTGAGTATCATGGAAGTTATCACTAAATATATGAAGCGAGGCGCGCCTTTAAGCCAGTTTAATGTTGGCATGATTCTTGCTCTCTCTCTCTCTCTCTCTCTCTCTCTCTCTCTCTCTCTCTTAGACAAAATTATTTAAATAATTATCTTTTTTATAATAATTACGATCTTCATATCAATCAAGGCCAGAGATTCCTGTTTAGCGTAGTCTCGCGTCAAGAACATTATTTTGTTTCTCCCCAATTAGCTTTCAATATAACTCAATATATACAATCAATTAAATATTTTTTTATAAAATCATATTTAGTATCAAAAAAATTGTTGGTAATAACCAATTTTCTGACAATTATTGGGAATAGTAAGGCCACCTTGGTAGGGTGGTCAAAATGAGGAAAAAATTGATTGAGGTCGCCCTGCCTTTGGACGCGATTAGTAGAGAGTCAAAGAGGGAAAAATCCATTCGCCATGGTCACCCTTCAACTCTACATTTATGGTGGTCTCGAAAACCCTTGGCCACAGCCAGGGCTGTCATCTTCGCCTCTCTTGTGGATGATCCTTCTTCCCATCCAGAGTTGTTTCCAACTGAACAGGATCAAATTTCCGAAAGGCTCCGTTTGTTCGGTATAATCGAGCGACTGGTTGTTTGGAAAAATTCCAACGACTCTGAATTGTTGGCTGAGGCCCAAGAGGAGATAAAAAAATATTGTGGTGGCCAGACGCCTGAATTTTTGGATCCCTTCGCTGGGGGCGGTTCTATCCCTTTGGAGGCTCAGAGACTTGGTCTTAAGGTTCAAGCTAGCGATATCAATCCCGTAGCCGTTATCATCAATAAGGCCATGTTGGAAATTCCACCAATATTCGCTGACCGCCCGCCAGTCAACCCCGAGTGCTTAAAAGGCGGGAAGTGGAATAAAGCGTCAGGGTTGGCCGAAGATGTCGCCTATTACGCCGAATTATTGAAAAATGAGGCTTTCGCCCAGATAGGTCATCTTTATCCCTCGATCAAAATCCCCGAACAACAGGGAAGCTCTTTAAGTTCGTCTGTTATAGCTTGGCTTTGGGCCAGGACAGTTAAGTGCCCTAATCCGGCTTGTGGATGTCAAATGCCTTTAGTTAGTTCGTTTACAATAGCAAAAACTGATAATAAAGATATTTATATAGAACCATCATTAACTAATGGAATTATATTATATAAGATTAAAAAAGGTAAATCTGAAAATAATGGAACTGTAAACCGTCAAGGGGCTAGATGTGTGATCTGCCAAAGTCCAGTTAGTTTTCCTTATATCAGGGAAGAGGGAAAAAACAAAAGAATGGGGAAATCATTAATAGCTATTGTCGCTCAGAGCACTAATAGTAAGATATATTTAGCTTCAAATAAACAACATGCCAATGTTTTTGCGCATAAAAGTGGTGTTTTTGATTTTAATCAAAAGTTGCCTTATAATCCTAGAGATTATAAAACACCATTATATGGTTTAACAAATTATTTTGATCTTTTTACAGATCGTCAATTAATTTTTTTAACAATTTTACTTGATTTAATTCCTAAAATTCAATCTATTGTTGAAAAAGACGCTATCAAAGCTGGATTGGCTAATGATGGCTTGGATCTAGAAAACGGAGGAATAGAAGCCAAAGCCTATGGTCAAGCTGTTACTGTGTATTTAGGAATTTTAATAGATAAAATGGCGGATTATCATTCTAGTTTATGTACTTGGAATATAACAGGAGAAAAAATAAGAAATACGTTCAGTAGGCAAGCCTTGCCCATGGTTTGGGACTTCGCCGAAGGCAACCCTTTTTCCGACGCGACTGGTAGTTTGAAGAATATGACGGAATGGATCGTCAAGGCTATAACAACTTTACCCGCCAATAACCAGGCCAGCGTAAAATTGGGGGACGCGCAGATAGATAATTTGTCTAGAAATGTATTAATTTCAACTGATCCTCCTTATTACAATAATATTTGTTACGCTGATTTATCAGATTATTTTTATATATGGCTTAAAAAATCTCTTAAAGGGATATATAAATCAGTATTTAAAACAATTTTAGTTCCAAAAATTGATGAACTTGTGGCTACTCCTTATCGTTTTGATGGAGATAAAGATAAGGCTAAAGATTTTTTTGAATCAGGCCTAAAAAAAGTCTTTTCAAATTTTTATCTTTATAGTTCTGAAGAATGTCCCACAACCATTTACTACGCGTTCAAGCAAAGTGACATAAATATTGAAAATGAAGATAAAAAAATATCTTCAACTGGGTGGGAAACTATGCTTTCAGCATTAATTGAGTCAGGATTTTCAATAACTGGAACATGGCCTATTAAAACTGAAATGAGTAATCGTTCTACTGGGATTAAAACAAACGCTTTAGCTTCTTCTATCGTATTAGTTTGTAGACAAAGGTCAAAAGATTCCACGCTATGCTCTAGGCGGGATTTCCTCAACGCGCTAAAATCAGAGTTAAAGACGGCTCTTCAGGAATTACAAAGAGCCAACATCGCTCCAGTTGACCTGGCCCAGGCGGCTATTGGCCCAGGAATGGCTGTCTATTCTCGGTATTCCAGTGTTCTAGAACCTGACGGATCCGCCATGTCGGTCAGAGAGGCCTTGGGGCTCATTAACGAGGAACTAGACAAATTTTTGACTGAGCGGGAAGGGGAATTAGATGGGGACAGTCGCTTGTGCGTCGCCCTGTTCTCACAATTTGGTTATGGTGAAATGAAATTTGGTGAGGCTGACGTCTTGGCTAGGGCCAAAAACACGTCAATTGATAAATTAGTGACCAAGAAAGTCATTTACGCTCA
>JAISYP010000015.1 GCA_031269825.1 Deltaproteobacteria bacterium | reverse complement strand
GACGCTCATCCTGAAGCCAAGCTTTTCCATTTCAAGTTGTAGTAAACAGCTTAAAGTAAAGGCAAGAACACAGTAAAATGAGTGAACTATTATCATATTATCTGTAAAATGTCTAATAGGTCTGAAAGTTAGGTACTTAATATTTTTTATTTAGTTGAAATCTTCTTCAACATGAAATTATGATCTATATATACTTACAATTTATTCATTGCTCCATTCATCTCTATTTGTAAAGAGATTAGTTTTAACTATATAATTATTAACTAAGAAATTATATTTATTTTTATCTATACTATATCTTAATATAATATTATAAGCCCCCAATAAATAATGGTTAGGACAGGGTCAGAAATGAGTAGCCTGGAATGGGTTTGACTAAAAGAATTTCGCCTAAATGACGGGATTGAGATTGTTAAGAAGTGATTGGTTTATTTTCGCTGGATTGGCCTTAAACTTCCGTCTCAAGCCCTTATTTTAAAAAAAAGAGTAATAATATCAAAGAGTTAAAATTGTGTTGGTCGTTATTAGGCCAACTCGCCAGATCCTCATTGTCGCGCGCTTTCCAAGGAATGGATTTATTGGCGCGCGGTTTTAGGACTAGATATGATGGCTTCGAGAAAACCCTAGATTAAGGAAAATCGTCAAGTAAAAGAGTATTAAATTAAACAATTTATCAACTAGGATTCTTAAATGTTGGACTTTTCGCGAGATCAGTGGAGATAAATTTTTTTTATAATTGTACCTTTAAAATAGTTTTATTGGGGGAAGATAAGCCGGTTTCAGGCTTTTCTTTTTTTTGTCTATGACCTAAAATATTGGTTGGTGGGAAATTTTTCCCTTTTTTGGCTAGGGGTTTTTTTGGCGTGGCCTTTCCACCTCGTGTCCTGGATGGCGTCAAGCGGAGTTTGTTTTTATGGATGGAGTTGGACATTTAAACGCCTTAACTTTGGTCTTCGTCTCCCTGTGCGTTTTTGCCCTGGGTTACCGTTATTATGGCTTATGGATCGCTTCCCGGGTGCTCCGTCTGGACGACAAGCGCGTCACCCCAGCCTGCGCGTTCAACGATGACCATGATTACGTGCCAACGCGAAAAATGTTTTTGTTTGGCTTCCATTTTTCTAGCATCTCCGCCGCGGGGCCGCTGATTGGCCCCATTTTAGCCGCCCAGTATGGTTACCTGCCTGGGGCGTTATGGATTTTAGCCGGCAGTGTCCTGGGCGGGGCGGTTCACGACATGGTTGTCCTTTTCGCCTCGGTTCGGCATAAAGGGCGGTCGTTAGCCAACATCGCCAGCCAAGAGGTCAGTCCCGCCGTGGGTCATATTTGCTCGGTGGCCGTGCTCTTTATTGTGAGCCTGACTTTGGCCGGACTATCCATTTCGGTGGTTAACGCGATGTTCCGCAGCCCCTGGGGCGCTTTCACGGTTTTGGTGACCGTCCCCATCGCTCTCCTTTTGGGGGTGTTTTTGCGAGTCCGACCTGATTCCGTCTTTATGGGCACCTTTGGGGCGGTATTACTATTGTTTATAGCCATCTTGATTGGGCCTTGGGTTTCCCAAAACCCCTTTTTAAGCTCCATTTTCACTCTCGAAAAGCTGACTTTAAGTTGGGCGATCCCGATCTATGGCTTTTGGGCCTCAGTTCTCCCAGTCTGGTTATTGCTAGGGCCGCGCGGTTATTTATCCACCTTTTTTAAACTGGGCACCATTTTGGGCTTGGCCCTGTCGATTCTCATTGTCCAACCGCCGTTATTAATGGATTCGGTCACTGATTTTATCCATGGGGGTGGGCCTAATTTAACCGGCCCCATGTTCCCGTTCCTGTTTATTACCATCGCCTGCGGGGCGGTCTCAGGCTTTCACGCGGTCATCGGCTCAGGCACGACGCCCAAAATGGTCAAAAACGAAAAAGACGTTTTGTTTGTGGGTTATGGGGCCATGCTCTCGGAAGGCTTTGTGGCGATCATGGCGTTGGTGTCGGCCTGTACGCTAATTCCGGCTGACTATTACGCCATTTCCGCTAGCCCAGAGGTTTTTAAGACCATGGGAATGGAACCGGTGGATTTGAGGGCCTTGGGAGTCGCCGTTCGCGAGAACATCCAGGGACGCCCGGGCGGGGCGGTGACCTTAGCCGTGGGGATGAGTAACATTTTTTCCTCGATTCCGTTCATGACGGGCTTGGTGTCCTACTGGTACCATTTCGCCATCATGTTCATGGCCGTCTTCATCCTGTCGGCCATTGATAGTGGCACCCGGGTGGGGCGATTCTTTTTACAGGAATTGGTGGGCCGTTTTATACCTCGCTTCAACGACAAACGCTGGTGGCCGGGGATCATTATCGCCAGCGCCGTCTTCACCGGTGGTTGGGGCTTTTTGGTTATCACCGGGGACGTCAATTCCATCTGGCCTTTGTTTGGCATGAGCAACCAGCTGCTCGCCTCCTGCGCCCTCATTATTTGCACCAGCATGCTTATTCGCCTGGGCCGATATAAGTACGCCTGGTGCACGGCCGTTCCCGGTCTATTTTTGGCTGTTTTAACTTTATGGGCGGGGTATCGGCAGATCTTTGGGACTTACCTGCCTCGCCAGCAGATCGCTTTGTCGGTTTTGGGTTTGGCCATTGTGGCTATGATGCTTTTTATTCTCATCCGAACCATTGGCCATTGGATAACGCTGTTGTTGGAAAAGGACTTTAAAACCGACAATTATGGCGATCAAGTCCTGGCTTTAATTAAGGATTGAGTGTGCGCTTAGCTAAAATCCTGGCTTTATTAGCCTTGATAGCGATGGCGATGGCCTGGGTGAGCTGCCAATCCAAAGAAACTGGCGTCGCTGAAAAGCCGTTGATTCTAAACTATCGTCAAATCCCGGGCGTAACGGCCGAAGAAATTACCGCTCTCCAAAACTTCAAGGCCCAGGGACGGGTTTTGACTTACGGTTCCATGGTTTCCCGTGAGGCTTATCGAAACTCTTTCGGCGAAGAGGGGGGGTTTTTGGTTAATTTTTCCAAACTCCTGTCCGAATTGTTGGAGCTACCGATTGAGCGCCGCTTCTATGAGCCCGAAGCTTTGATGTCCAGCCTGGAAAGCGGGCGGCTAGATTTGGCCAGCGAAATCATCGGCTACCGTGGCCAGAACCGCCCAATCCACCAAACTGAGCCCATCTACCACCGGGTATTGAAAATCTACCATTTAAAAGACGCCAATGATTTTGATCTAGTCGGCGCCCAAAGGACGGTTCGGCTAGGGTTCATCGGTCAGTCGCCCATGGTGGCTCAGGCTTTGTCGTCCTTAGATTTTCCGGTGGAGGTGGTTTATTTTAAAAGCTACGTGGAAGCCGCGGAAGCGATTTTGTCCAACAGCGTGGATGGTTTTTTTGGCGAGGCGCAGACCAAGCTTTTTTTGGATAGCTATCCGGCTTTATTGATGGAGGATTTTTTTCCGCCCATCCATTCGCCCCTGTACTTGGGGACAGCCAAGGATGAGCTTAAACCGATCATCAGCGTGGCCCAGAAATTCTTGGAGCATGGTGGCTCGGAAAGGCTGTCGGTTTTATACGATCAAAGCGATTTGGATAAAAGTAGAAATGAGTTTCAGGCCAGTTTAGCTCCCGTGGTGAAGGATTATGTCAGCTTACGAGTGGAAAAGGGCCTAGAGATCCGCGTGGGGGCCGAGTCCAATGATTACCCGGTTAGCTTCTATAACAAGGCGTTAGGGCAGTTCCAGGGTATTGGCCATGATCTTTTGGCCGAGGTGAGCGACATTACGGGCTTAAAGTTTCGGGTCGTCAACCAGCCTGACCAGTCGCCGGAAGAGCTGGAAGAGGCGCTTGAATCAGGTCAAATTGACGTTTTACTTAAATATAGTTATCAAAATATCTCTGACACGCGGTTTTTATTGGTGAGTCGTCCATACTTCTTTGATCGTTACGCTCTAATAACGACGCTTAATCAGCCAGAAATCCATTTTAACCAGATGTTTTATGGGCAGATCGGTCTTGTCCGGGGGGATCGATTGTCCGAGATCTACCGGCAGTGGTTTCCCACTAACCATAACGTGATCTATTATCGAACCAAGTTAAAGGCCCTGGAAGCTTTGGATCGCGGCGATATAAATTTTATCATGGGCTCTATGAATGAATTGATGAGTTTAACCAATTACTTTGAAAATCCAGGGTTTAAGGCTGGGATGGTTTTTGACCGCGACATCCCCTCGGGCCCGGCTATCCAGGCCGGACAAATTCAGCTCGCCCAGGCCTTGGATCAGGCCATGGAATTGGTGGATCTTAATTCCATCAACGACCGCTGGCATCGGCGGATGTTTGACTATAAACGCAAGTTTTTGAACGACGCCATCCCTTACGTGGCTATTTTTGGTTTGTTATTGTTTCTGGCCTTACTGGGCTTGTTGACGGTTAACTCGAAAAACCGTCGGCTCAATCGGGAGTTAGAGAGTTTGGTGGCCGACCGCACCAAAAAGCTTCTGGACACCGAAGGGGATCTGGAGGAAGAGCGGCGACTATTCCAGCGGATCCTGGACTCTTGCCCATTGAGTTTCACCATCACCCAAAATGGTCAACTGGTCTTCATGACCCCGTTCGCGGAAAAGTTTTTTGGCGTCAAGCTTGGCCAGATCCGCGACACCTGGTTCGCGGATCAGGACGAATTAGCTCAATGCGCGAAGGACATGGAGGAGGGTCAGATCATCAACTGGCGCCCCATGCGCGTCATCCGCTCCGATGGGGAGATCCGCGAGGTTTTGGTCAACTCCTTTGTCAGCGACTATTATGGTAGCCAAAGTTTGATGACTTGGTTCACGGACGTCACTGATTTGCGCAATAACGCGCGCGAGTTAACTTTGGCCCGGGATATCGCCGAGGACAGCGCTCGGGCCAAGAGCGAGTTTTTGGCCAATATGAGCCATGAAATTCGCACCCCCATGAACGCCATATTGGGTTTGACTCAGTTGGCTCTCCAGACCCAGTTAAATGACATCCAACGCGATTATATGGAGAAAACCTCGACCGCGGCTAGTTCCCTGCTCGGTATTATTAACGACATTTTAGATTTCTCTAAGATTGAGGCCGGAAAATTATCTATGGAAAAGATTGAATTTCCATTAGAGGAAGTCATTAATAATGTTGTTAACGTTATTTTGGTCAAAGTCAATGAAAAGAATCTGGAGTTACTTTTATCCATCGCCCCTAACACCCCCACCAGCCTATTGGGGGATCCTTTGCGACTGGGCCAGGTTTTGAACAACTTGTTGACCAACGCCGTCAAATTCACGGAAAAAGGCCAAGTCAATTTAGTGGTTGAGGTCATGCAAGAGACGCGCTATCAAGTGACCTTGCGTTTTGAGGTTAGAGACACTGGGATAGGACTGACCGAAGTTCAGATCGCCCAATTGTTTAAGGCTTTCAACCAAGGCGACACCTCGGTCACTCGGCGGTATGGCGGGACGGGGTTGGGGCTAGCGATCAGTAAAAGTTTAGTGGAGATGATGGGCGGCTCCATCTGGTGTCAAGGAGCCCCTGGCGAGGGTAGCCGCTTTTGTTTCACGGCCCGTTTTGGGGTGGGCGACCGGAGCGCGCGGTACGCTAGTCGCCAGTCCGAGCTAAAGGACATCGTGGTTTTGGCCGTGGACGATTACGAGCCAGTGTTAACCGTGTTGGTGGATAACCTTAAATCATTGGGCGTTACAGCCATTGGCTGTTCCTCCGGTCAACAGGCTTTAGACATATTAAATGAGCGTCAGAAGCGCGACGACCGCACGGACGTGGTTATTTTGGATTGGAAGATGCCCCAATTGGATGGGATAGAGACAGCCGATCTGATCCAGCGCGCGTTGCCCGCGGAAAAACGGCCGGCTCTCATCATGGTCACGGCCAATGATCGCGAGGAGCTGGCGGAGTTGGCCAAAGAGCATGGCATTATGGCGATTGTGCCCAAACCTATCTCGGCGTCCTCGGTGTTGAACGCTTTAACCAAGGTTCTTAATGTCGGTATTCAGAGCCCTAAACCCAAACCCCAGCGGGGTAAAGCCGGGAGCAAGGCTGATCAGTCCACGGTGGCCCATTTGAAAGGCTCCAAAATCTTGTTGGCTGAGGATAATGAGGTCAACCAGTTGGTGGCCAAAAGACTCCTGAAAAACGCCGGTTTTGTGGTCAACATCGCTAACAATGGGTTGGAAGCCGTTTCGATGGTTCAGACGGAGTTATATGATTTAGTTCTTATGGATATTCAAATGCCCGAGATGGACGGGCTCACGGCCACGAAAACTATTCGGGCCATCCCCGGCTATGAGCGACTGCCCATTGTGGCCATGACCGCCCACGCCATGAGCGGGGATCGGGAACTGAGTCTAGCGGCTGGGATGAACGACCACGTGACTAAGCCGATTAACCTGAACGAATTGTACGCCACCTTGTCCCGTTGGATCACGCCCAAAAATGAAGAAATGGATTTAGAAGCGAACGATGTAGCGAATAAATCGGATACTCTCCATTAGACGCTCCTTATTATCTAGAGTTTTTGTCTAAAATATTTACAAGAGCGAATAAATTTTTTAAAAAGTATTTAAAGACTAGATTAATTAGTAATAAGATGAAGGAAGATAAACTTGATTTGGCCTGGTCGATTGACGAGGGGTGGTCAATAATTTCCATTTTTTAGACCAACCACCATCTATCAGGATTTAATCAATTATATAATCATAAATGACGATGAGATGGTCAGTAAGAAGAAGTTAATCGCTTAAATTATAACTAAATATAAACTGAGTTTACTGACCCCCACCGCTGATCCACCAGCCGCCCCGCCCCAGCTAATCCCGGCCTGGAAAGTTTTATCGAGTTATTTGATGGCTTCGCGAAAACCCTAGTTTAAGGGAAATCGTCAAGTAAAAAAGTATTAATTTCAATAGTTTATCGATTAAGATTCTTGACTTTTAGACTTCTCGCGAGACCATCTTATTTAACTCTAGACCGAAACGACCAAGGTCTGGCCGACCAACCTGACCCGGACGCTTGAGAGAATAAAATCGTCTGAAGAGCGCTAAAAGCGCGAAAAAGCTGGGAAAAGTTTAATGAGCCGACCAGATCTAAAGACTCCCAATTTTACGGCAATTTTTTACTCTAATTAATAAACTTAATATCTATAATATTAAATTAATCAAGTAGTTTTAGACTTTTAAACAGTCTTTTGTAATCATATAAATTAAAAGAATATATTTAACCAACTAAAATACTTAGTTTAAAAATTTTAAATCAAAAAAAAGAATAATTAACGGTGATGGCTTCGCGAAAACCCTAGTTTAATGGGAATCGTCAAGAAAAAGAGTATTAATTTAAATAACTTATAAATTAGGATTCCTGAATTTTGGCCTTTTCGCGAGACAATCAACGGTGGCTGGATCCATTAGATATGGTGGCCAGCCAAAATAAGCGCCGCGGAAAATTTTACAAAAATTTGACATAGCCCGGGCTTATTTTTGACAAGAGCCCTTTACAGTGGCCTCATGAACACGAAAAAAACCGCCAATTTAATTTTTTTCCTCATGACTGGCTTCGGGGCCGCGAGCCTAGTGTTTATGACCGCCGGGATTCTGGTGACTTTGGTCGTGGAGTCCTGGCCGGGGATAGAAAGGTTCGGGGTCATCAAGTTTCTTTTATCCCGGGATTGGAACTACGCCAAGGAGTCTTTTGGGGCCGCGCGTCCTTTGACCGGCGCCATCCTGGCCGCGGTTATGGCGGTCGCCATGGCCACGCCAGTGGCTTTAGGGGTCGCCATTTTTTTAACGGAATTGTGCCCAGCGAAGCTGAAAGGGAGCGTCGCTTTAGCTATCGAGTTATTGGCGGCCATTCCTAGCGTCATTTATGGCTTGTGGGGTTTATTTGTTCTGGCGCCTTTTTTGGAGAAATATTTCCAACCCCTGGTCGGAAAAGTTTTGGGCGATGTTCCGTGGATTGGGGGGTATTTCCAAACTAAGATGGCCGGGGGTTTAAACTTGGTCACCGCGTCCATGATTTTAGGGGTGATGATCCTGCCCTTCATCGCTAGCTTAGCTCGGGAAGGTTTCGCCCAGGTGCCTGAGGCGTTGAAGGAATCGGCTTACGGTTTGGGGGCCACGCGCTGGGAAACGATCCGGGCCGTGGTCTGGCCTTCCGCCCAAAAAGCCGTCATGGGCGGAATCATCATGGCCACTGGTCGGGCCTTGGGGGAGACCATGGCGGTGGCCTATGTCATTGGTAACCGACATGGGGCTTTGGAATCGTTATTCTCGCCTTACGTGACCGTAACTTCGGTGATCGCCAACGAGTTTAACGAAGCTGGCCCCATTCAGATGTCGGCCCTGTTTTATCTGACTTTGGCTTTATTTTTGGCCAATCTATTGATCCTTTCTTTGGCCAAACGTCTTTTGAGGCGGACATGAGGACTAGTAAACCGCATTGGGGACGCGTCTGGCGTAATCGGGTAGCTTTAACTTTGGCCACGCTTTCGGCTGTGTTTGGGCTAGCCCTGTTGTTTATTATCTTGTATGACATCCTGCGGCATGGGCTGTCGGCGTTGAGCCTGGATTTATTGACGAAGGATCCCGCCGGCCCCATGAGTGGCGGGGGGCTAAAGGGAGCTTTTTTGGGTCAAGGTTTATTAACCTTGGTGGCCACCTTAGTGGGAGCCCCCTTAGGGATTCTGGCTGGAACCTATTTGGCCGAATACGGTCGGGATAAGAAGATCTCCAAAGTCATCTTAAGTATTTGCGATCTAGCCATGAGTTTGCCGTCCATCGTCGTGGGGGTTTTTGTCTATTCGTTGTTAGTTAAACCATTGGGCGGGTTTAACGGTTGGGCGGGCGTGGTGGCCTTAGCCATTATCATGATCCCCTTGGTGACTCGAACCACCGAAAGTCTGTTGTCCATGGTTCCCTGGACTTTGCGGGAAGCGGCCTTGGCTTTGGGTAGTTCCTACCACGTGGTCATCATTAAGATCGTCTACCGAAAGGCGGCGAGCGGGATCTTGACTGGGGTGCTACTAGCCATCGCCCGGGTGGCCGGGGAGACGGCTCCCCTGATGTTCACCTCTTTTAATAATAACCATTTTGAGTTCAGCCTTAGTCGTCCAGTGGCCTCGGTCACGGTCACGGTTTTTCAGTACGCTGGCTCCCCTTACGCGACTTGGATTGACCAAGCCTGGGCCGCGGCTTTGGTGGTGACAGCGGTGGTTTTGTTTTTAAACATAATCGGTCGGATGGCCGTCAAATGGAGAGGGTGATGGAACCATCAAAAGCCCCTCAAGAGCTTTTGCGGGTCGATAAGCTGAGGTTTTATTTTGGGGCTCATCAGGTGTTAAAAGACGTGGAATTACCGATCTGGGGTAATTCCATAACATCTTTAATTGGCCCCAGTGGTTGTGGTAAGACAACGTTATTACGTTGTTTTAACCGAATGCATGATCTTTATCCCAACAATCATTATGAGGGTCGGATTTTGATGGAAGGTCGGAATATCCTGGATAAAAACGAGGATTTAATAGAGTTAAGAAGCCAATTGGGCATGGTTTTCCAAAAACCGACCCCGTTCCCCATGAGCGTGTATGATAACATAGCCTATGGTTTGAAATTGAAAAAGATCACCAATAAACCCCTGGTTCGGGAGTTGGTGGAAAAGGCCCTCCGTCAAGCTAACCTGTGGGAAGAAGTCAAAGATCGGTTGAGGGAAAACGCTTTGGGCCTTTCGGGCGGTCAACAACAAAGGCTGTCCATCGCCCGATCCCTGGCGGTCAGTCCCGCGGTTTTGTTGTTTGACGAGGCGACGAGCGCGTTGGATCCCATCTCTTCGGCCAAGATTGAGGAAATGATGGTGGAGCTAAAAAAACAGGTCACCATGGTGGTGGTCACGCACAATATGCAGCAAGCGGCCCGCGTCTCCGATTACACGGCCTTAATGTGGCTGGGGGAATTGGTGGAGCACGGGGAAACGACCGAGATATTCACGCGGCCTAAAAAGAAGATGACCGAGCGTTACGTGGCCGGGCATTTTGGTTAAATTGGTCGTTTGAGTTTGGTTAATCTTTGGGTCGCTTTTAACCGATTGGCGATAATCAATTATTAGGCGTAATTATGGAATTTATGAAAATTGACATCCAGGGCATCAAGGAAAAGCTGTCCGAGATGACTGTTTTAGTGGCCAATATGTATAAAGACGCGATCACCAGTTTGACCGTCCACGACGAGGCCCTCGCCTTGGAGGTCATTGAGCGGGACGCGCTGGCGGATAAACTGGAGTGGCGGATTGACGATATGTGCCTTAAGTTTTTGGCCCGTTACGCTCCTAAGGCGGCGGAATTGCGGTTTGTGGTGGCTATTTTGCGCTTGATAATTGAGTTGGAGCGAATTGGCGACCACTCCAAGGTCATGGCCAGACAAGTGGCCAAGTTCCATTTGGCGCCCACCTTAAAGTCTTTACCCCAGTTTCAGGAGATCGCCATCTTGCCTTTCCAGATGCTCAACGAAGCCATGGACGCTTTTTTGGCCGGCCGGGCGGACAGGTTTCGGATTCTGGAAAAAACCGACCAAACCGTGGGGGCTCTCCAAAAAAGCCTTAACGAAAGCTTGGTCGCCCTAATCAAGAAAGACACGGATCGAACCGGGGCGGCCATCTCGCTGATTAACATTATCCGGCGACTGGAGCGCGTCGCCGATCACGCCAAAAACATCGCCGAAATGGCTCCTTACGTCACGGATGGGGCGGTGGTAAAAGGCCAAGCCAATGAGAATCATGGTCATTGAGGATGAGGCGGCTTTACGGGAATTGATCGAGTACGATTTGACCAAAGCGGGGTTCGCTTGTCTTTGTTTGGAGAACGCCAATGACGCCTTGATGGTGGTGGAGGATTGGGTTCCGGATCTGATTTTATTGGATCTGATGTTGCCCGGTTTACAGGGTCTGCAGTTTTTGGAGATTATCCGTAAAACGCGCCGGACGCCGGTCATTGTCATCTCGGCTCGGAATAGTGAGAACGACATCATCGCCGCCTTGGATCGAGGGGCCGATGACTACGTGACCAAACCTTTTAGCTTAAATTATTTGGAAGCCAAGATCCGGGCCGTCACTCGGCGGGGGCAAGGCGGACTGAGCTCGTCGGTCATTGAGGCTGGGGGGATCCGCTTAGATTTAACTAGTCATAAAGTTAAGGTGGATAACCAACCTTTATCTTTGACTCAGAAAGAGTTTGAGCTGCTGAGCTTATTCATGCGTTCCCCGGGCCAAGTGTTTTCGCGTAACCAGCTATTAAACTCCGTCTGGGGTTATGACAATGAGCTCATTAGCCGCACGGTCGACGCTCATGTGGCCACCTTGCGTAAAAAACTAACCAATAGGGGAAAATATATTCAAACTCTCCCCAAGATAGGCTATTCCTGGGAGGTGGATTAGTTGATCCCCAAACAAAAATTGTTCCTTATGATCTCGCTCCCGACCGTTTTGGCCTTGTTGGTGGGGTTAGTCTTGATCGAGGACAAAAATCAAAAAGTTAGCCAGGAACGTTTTGAAAAACTGCTCCACACCAGTTGGCGATTGACAAAACTGGCCTATGACCTGGACGGATCGGACGATTTAGCCGCGGAAAAAAGTCAACGGCTAATGGTGGCCATGACGCGGGAGATCGAATTTCGGGTGACCTTAATGGATAGCCAGGGGCGGGTCTTGTTTGATTCCGTGGAACCAGGCGAGCTGGAGTCCCACCAGGATCGACCGGAGTTTAAGGCCGCTCTGATCGGAAAACCGAACTTCTTTACGCGAAAAAGCGATTCCACGGGCCGAAAAACCATGTATTACGCCCAAAAAATGGCGGATAACGTCATTTTAAGAGTCAGTAGCCCGTTGGAATATTTTGACCAGCAAAGGGAACTGTATTTTCGGGGGGCGTTATGGTCGGTGGGGATTTTAGTCTTGGTCGTCTTATTGTTTAGTCTTGGGGCCTCGCGCCGCTTGGCCCAGGTCTATCGGCGGTTAAGCCGGGCGGTGGAGGCGGCTAAAAAAGGCGAGCGGGATCTACCGACCTTTAAAAGCTTAGAACTAGACGAGGCGCTGTTTTCTTTGAGTGAGGCTTGTCGGGATTTGAAGGAGAAAAACCGACAGATTGGGCTTTTAAACGGCCGACTGGAATACATCCTCTCCAAGATCAACGAAGGGGTGATCTTTTTGGATGGTCAAAGGATTGTTTACCGTAACCAAAGGGCTGAGGAGATTTTAAGTTGCCCCATACCGGATTCCACCACCAAGATCGTTAAAAAAGAAATTCTTTCCGTGTTCGCGACGGTTAAAAACTCCCAATTGAACCACCTAAGAATAGGGGAGAAAATTATATTTTTCGATCAGGCCCGGCAGGATGACCAACTATTGGTTATTTTTCACGACATGACCGAGAAAGAAAAATACTCCAGCTACAAATCGGATCTGGTTGGTAACGTCTCTCATGAGTTAAAGACGCCTTTGGCTTTGGTTTTGGGGGCCGCGGAGGTGATCTTAAAGGATCCGGCCATGACCCGGCCGTTTTTGGAAAAGTTTTTGAACACCCTTTATCGTAACGCCCAAAGGCTCAATAGTCTTTTGGACGATCTGATCCGACTCCATGAATTGGAATCCCGGCCGGAAGCTTTGGCTGAGGAAGGCGATTTGGCGGAAATCATCGAGGAGATCGAGGAAATGATCGATCCAGGGGACAAAGAGGTGATCTGGGCGTACGACCGGGTTAAGATTTATTTCCACAGCGCTCACGTGATAAGCGTTATTACCAATCTGGTCAATAATGGGCTTAAGTACTCCAAAGGCCCTAAGATTATCGTGGAAGTCCGGCTGAAAGATAATTTCTTGGAAATCGACGTCGCCGACTCAGGGCCGATTATTCCCGACAGTGAGCGGGAGCGGATATTTGAGCGTTTTTACTCTCTATCGCGCTCCAGAAATCGGGATCGCTCTGGCTCTGGACTGGGTTTGGCCATTGTTAAGCATATCGCCCGGATCTATCGGGGCCAGGTCAAGGTCACGGAAAATGAGATGGGTGGGAACACGTTTTCGGTTTTGTTGACCTCGCCGATCAATTTGTAGATCCGTTAGCGGATCTCTAACAAGGGTTTTAATCACACTGTATTATCAAGGGGTTATATTGATAAGGCTAGTGGGATATTTTTTAATAAAAAAGATGGTTATTTTAGATTTACTATTGAATCTGGAATTCAACCTTTATCAAAATTAGAGAATGATATATTCTATAGATTAGCCCAAAATAATAATAAAAACTATAAAAAACATTCAAAATAATATTCTAAAACATTGATTTTGGAGAAATATTTGTTGTCAAAAATTTTTGGAATCAATGGGCTTATTATTACTCCGAACCCAGTTAGTTAGAATTTTTGGAGGTATTATGGTTCAAGACTTTTCACGATAAAAATAATTATTGGCCTTATACCATAATGATTATCTAGATCCACATTTCTCATGAATTATGAAAAAACTGGGGTATAAAATAATTCTTCTAGTTATAAAAATATAGGTTCTTTAATTTTAATTAAACTGCTTAATATTCTAAAAAATATATTTATTTATCTATTAAGTAGTTTTCAAGACTATCTAATGCCTTTAAAGCTCTTATAATACTTCTAACACAGTTATTTAGAATTTTACCGTGAATCAGAAAAATATTTTATTTTTTGATTCATGATCCGGGGGTGAAGCCTGGGAAACAGGCTCTCATGGGCGTTTACCTTGATTCAGACAACATGCGCTATATTTGCCAATTTTCTAGCGCTAAATGTTTTGGCCGAGCGAGAACCATCGGTCAATGATTCATGATGACTCAGGGGTGAAGTCAGGCAAGCTTAATGGCGGTTTCTCAGTGGCTATCCGGCTGACTTTCATCGTCTGTTCCACCTCAGGCCGACCTGGAAACAAAGATGGTGGATCCGAAAGAATTTCCTCGATCCTATAGTAAGTTATGACTAAAACTCACTTGGAAACGAGTAGCCAGCTCCAAGATTGAGGATAGTCAACCTCCTAGGCTTCCTGAGTCGCTAACTCTGTTGGTTGGTAGCCATGAGTCCATAATAATAGTAGTTAGCGCCAGACCTAGAGGAGCCTGTTTTAATGGCCTGGAGAAAAACCTAGTTTAATGGGAATCGTCAACTAAAAAGTATTAATTTCAATAACTTATAAATTAGGATTCTTGAATTTTGGCCTTTTCGCGAGACCATCAAAGATCGGCTAGAACGCGGAAGAGGGCCATACTCCTCAAATTATTGATTGTTTGACGGCGCGCGTCCAAAACGGCTCGGAGTTCCAGTGGTTTAATACGCTCTCCAGTTTTTCGCCTTGACATTCAGGAATGAGGCTTATTGATGGACGAGATACGACCAACTAGTGTCAATAAAATTAGGATAGCGGCGGCTGAAGGCCGGGGAAACCCCGCCCTTCAACCACCTAAAACTCAAAAAATAATAATGTCTCAATTTAAAAGTTATTAACTATAAACAGTAATTAAATTTATTATTTACTAACTTTTATCATTGATAAATATTATTTAAATAATTATTTTTATACTTAATTAAATTGTTTTAGATTTAAAGAAGCTTATATGGTGATATTATTTGTGGCACAGTTTTTGAGAATTTAAAACTTGGCCACATAGCGGTGGCCCACTTTTACCTGAGAAAAATGGGCCACTAAGGCCCAGTTTTTTTTGAGATAATCCAGTCCGATGGGCCTCGTCACAAACGTTCAAATCCGCGGTCAATTTAGCCTTTTTAAGAGCCTCCGCCAGTTTATCGATCAACTGATAGGTAGAAAATATGATGTATAGTTGGTTAGAATGGTTGATTTAAGTGAAATTTAATTGTTTTATGATATTGGTCACAGAGGTGGTCGCGGATAGCGCCAAATCCGCTTCGATTTCCATCGCCTCATCTTGACAATTTTTTCTTTTTACTATGGAAACATCTTGATTAGAGCAGATACAAATGGAAAAAAGAGGTTTAGAGGCGTTATTTGACCATTCCAACAAAACTTGACTAATTAAAGCGAGCGAGAGAGCGAAAAAAAGAACTAAAACATGGCTATTGAGTTCTTTTTCAGTGATTTTAAGTGAAGTAAAGCTCTTCCCAGTGCCACAGGCCATAATCAACTGGTCTCGATCCTGGATTTTAAAGTGTTCGTGGAACTTATCTAGGGCGGTTCGTTGGCACTCCAGCAGACTTTTCCGTTATAGCCTGGCTTTAGAGCCGTAATCCCCTTGAGCTAGCTTCCCCCAATCAACCGCGGCGGATTCCAGATCTATTAAGTTGAGCTTATTAAAAGGAACAATTTGATTGTGAATTTCCGCCAACGAACTCCAATTGTTGGTAGTTGATATCCACAGCCTATGGGAAAATTTCCGCCATTGGCCATCTTGATCCTTGAAACGCTTGCCGGAGGCGCCCAAAAAACTATCGACATCCAACTTGTCAACATAGGCGTCTTCTTTAAGGCGCTTACATTGGGCACAAAGTTGGCTATCCTCCGCTTCGGCCACCAGGTCAATGCCAATATCCTGAGGGTTTAGCTCCCAATGTAAAGGCCACTCTCGCCACAGCCAAACCTTGGAAAATTTCTGATCATAGACTTGATAGGTCTTCAGAAAATTGACCATAAACTTTTCAAAGCGATACCTTTTATTTCTTTCTGACAAGTATTAATAGATATATTTAGTTATAATTGTATAAAAATCAATAATAAATACTATAACAGTATATATATATTAAAAATTTAAATTTTTATATTAATATTAATATTAATATTAATATTAATATTAATATTTTATATTTAATATTTTAAATATTAAAGAATAAAATTATTTTTAGATCACTTTTAAAGAATATCTGATATTATTTTATTATCAATGATTTTTCCCGTTCCACAAGACATGAGCGGGATTCATCGGCCTTTCTGGTTAAAACCTTCAGTAATATCGCTTAAAGCCTTTCCTAAAGAGGACAAAGTTATTTTTTGGACGTAATGACGCGTCCCCAGTTTCTAAGTTAAACAGACTCCAGTTGCTCTGACGGTTGACCACGGCGGAATGGTCTAGCCATCCAAGGCCGCGTTCCAGTTTACGCAGTCGTTAACAAATAAAACAAAACTAATTATTACTAAATTTAATATAATTAGAATTATTTAAATGAAAAGATTCTGGATTCCAGTTATTTTCGTCCAATAAATTTAAAATTTGTTTCCATACAAGACTTCCATATTTATTGTTCCCATGAGAATCAGCAAATCTATAACAATATTCAAATTTAAGATAACCATTTTGGTCTAATACAGTCTCTACAATATCTATATATTTAATGTTTAAAGTTTTTAATGCATTAGTATACATTTTATAGCACAAAAAGTTAATATATTTTGCTGTTTTAATAGGAATAAATAAATTACTACCTTCATTTGTTATCGGTATAGGAGGAGCAATAACAACGAATAAATTTAATTTATTAGATAATAATAAAGATATAATAACTGAAAGTCTTATAAAAACATTATTATAAACTCTATTAATTACTTCATAAGTAGAAATAGGTGTAACTTGATTAATATCAGGCTCTATTTCAGCTGGATAGTGGGTTTGCCAGATGGGATCAGAGATAGCACGATGCCAACTGCCGATAGATAAGCATATAATTCGTTCTGGATCATAACTAATATAAGGAATACCATATTCTTCAATACATGATTGTGCTAATTGTTGAAATTGATTTAAAATAAGATTACTATTTTGATCTATTTTTAAGTTATTAACTAGATCTAGATCACTACAACCTACAGCTTTAATGTGGTAAGAATTTTTTAATGGCTTTTTAAAACCATTAATATCTTTTAAATAACTTATTAATGATGCTTGATGACTTCCACCAAGAAGGAGAAGTTCTTTCATTTGTTAAAAGCCTCCAAAAGTATTTCATCACAAATTTCATCACCTGATTTTTCTTCAATTAAAATTTCCTGATGTGATAAAGGTGGTTGAGTTAGATTATTTTGAGGATTAAAACCATGCGCAGCTAAAAAACGCGACATAACAAATTTTATTAGTTCAGGTTTAACTTGACGTAGATTCTCAGCGAAAGCTCCACGTCCAAAAGGCGTAGAAGATATAATGTCATAGGAAGGAAAATAGTCAACAAACTCGTAATTATCATAAATTTCAGCTGAGACAGCTCTTAAAATAGCCTTAGATTTCATAGTCGCCACTAAAACATGGTCTTCACTAGCTGTAGCCGTAAGAGGAACAGGAGAAACTGTCAATAATAATTTAATTTTAGGATTTATTTCTTTTAGTTCACTGATAATAAAATGTAAATCACCCACTATATCTTTATATTTTAGGTTAATAAATTCGTATTTTTCACCATCGAAAACTCCAGCCGCGGCTCCTGGACAAATAGGGTAAACCGCCCCATCTTCTTTATTTTGCCAACATTCAGTGAGCCCCATGGTAAATATTAGGAGGTCAGCCTCAGTAAAAAGACGCTTAACTGCCGCCAAATGACTTTTTCTCAATACTCTCGCTTCTTTCAAGGAATAAAAACCAAATGGTTCAATTGTCGGCCTATATGGATCATAAAAACGTCCATTTTGTTCCCAAAACTCATCTATAGGATTGAATTTATTTAATGATCTTAATAACAGTTGTTTTAATTGTCTTACAGTATATATATTACCATATCTAGCTGAATAAAGATTATAACCAAATGACTCATCTGCTATATTAGATAAAATTACTTTTTTTGTATATAATGGTTCATAATCCATAAAATTAAATCCATTTTCTTTTAATATAGTTCCTATGTGTTGTGCAAAACAACTTCCTGCAGACATAATTTGAATAGATTTATCAATAGAAAATTTTTTATTATATATTACCCCTAATTGAGCTGGCATCCTATTAGCTACTGCTGTTTTCCAGAAATGTGTATCAGATGAAAAATTATTATAAGGTGTTTCAGAACCTTTATTAGGTATTATACCTATTCCTGTTAATAAAGGATAAATATTATTTATATTTTTAAATATTTTATTTTTATTATCTGTATATTCACTAAGTTTGCTTTCTGATATATCAATTAAATTAAAAATATTATTATAAATAGATTTATATTGATCATTATTATAATTATTAAATGAATAATATGGAATATTTAAATCAACCAATGAAGAAAATAAATTATTTGAAATTTCATAATTGCCAGCTAACAAATTAAAAATAGAATCATAATAATTAATTAAATTAGTTATCTTATTTTTATATTTTGATTTACGCAATAAAAGAATTATTTTTAAGCCATCATAAGCATAATTATGTTTATATTCAAGAGCCAAAGTTAGATAGATAGATATTATTTTCAGACCTATCTCTGTTGAACTTTTATTTTCACCCTGTTCTTCTAAAATATAAGCTTCGTATAAAATTTTTGCTGATTTTTCCAATAATTCTTTACGTTCATTAGAATCATTAGTGGTTATTGATTTATTAAATAAATCATTAACATGATTATTAACAATATTATATGATTTTAATGTCTTATCTACAATTGTTAATGTATCAATAGATGATGATAATTCATTTACTTTATCATTTATAATAATATTATTGACATTATTATTCTCTATTGTAGTCATTACAGTTACCTAAAAACTTATAAATTAATAATTAGTCTATAAAAAGATACTAGATTATATAATATATTAGATACCTAACCTGGAATAGGAGACAAACATATTCCACGGTCTAGGAAAAAATAGACCAATGAAGGAGGAGACAATTTTTGTACTTGGAAAAAAATGATGGAAGATGGGATTTTAGAAAGTAATATTCCGATAGGCCAAGAAAATTGGCGAAATTTAAAAAATTTGTTACGCGTTATTAAAAGAGAGAGAGAGAGAGAGAGAGAGAGAGAGAGAGAGAGAGAGAGAGAGAGAGAGAGAGAGAGAGAGAGAGCAAGAATCGTGCCAACTTAGATTGGCATAAAACAATATATTTATTCGTATATTTAATTAAATTAAAGAACATGTTTACCCTAAAAAAGTTTAATACAAAAAATATTAAATCTATTAAATCTATTAATCGCGAAATTAACAAAACCAAACGGAATTGTCAAAAAAGTCGCTTACCAAAACTTAACCAATTTATCTCATCTGAAACGCCCAGAAAAAATCAGCCCACATGAACTCCTCTACCACCACTTATTTGAAAAT
Organism: Deltaproteobacteria bacterium; assembly: GCA_031269825.1. GTDB lineage: Bacteria > Desulfobacterota > Desulfarculia > Adiutricales > Adiutricaceae > JAIROO01. Next base: position 28,763 of record JAISYP010000015.1, on the reverse strand, counting down.
AATGGGGCAGCTATAGAAGGTCAAGTCAAGCTTATGTTCCCAATATTATAAATTTCTTTGGGACTTGTCAAATAGGTATTATTTCCACCAAGCCTAAGGGAAAAAATTATCTGGCAGTCCAAATATGTTAGTCTCGCGAAAAGTCTAAAATTCAAAAATAATGATTTATAAGTTATTGAAATTATTACTCTTTTACTTGACGATTTCTCTTAAACTAGGGTTTTCGCGAAGCCATCAAATATAATCTGACGCGACTGTACGTTCGGGACGTTAGCCAACGTCTAGCGGTTGAAGATATGTGGGGTTATAAAATATAAAAACGATTATGTTCTCCTTAGGTGAAGCCCACTCAGAGCTCTCATCGCTGTGAAAGACGCGGTAACGCTAGAATCAGCAGGCGGCCTCGTCACAATATTGGACGTTCCAATCTAATTCGAGACAAGGCCTTGAGCGTCTAAAAAAAATATAGTCAGATCTGGCGGCGGAGTTATTGGAGAATTGATAATCTCTGCAAAATCCTGGCGAGGCTGGTATTAAGCTAGGAGCTGTGGTAAGCGATCCGCGCGGAAAAACAACCCGACAAATTGATTGAGCGCCTCATTACGGGTGGCTCAGTTGAGGACGTTATAAGATTGGCGGGTAAGCGATTAAAGGTCAGTCCTGATGAGCTTAAGGCGAGCTCTGGAAGGCGATTGGTCGGAAAAACGCCGCGTGACGTTAATGATCGCCTTGGATGATATCCGGCGTTTAGAAGCTACAATAGCCGAGTTGGATCGAACCCTTCTCATTACGCTCCAACCCTACCAAAAGCGACTTCATCCGCTCCAAACTATTCCAGGCCTTGGCCTGATTGGGGCGGCTCTACTCTTGGTGCGAATAGGGCCGACCTTGAGGCTTTCAAGACTCCTGAGCGTTTAGCTTCTTGGGCGGGTCTTGGCCCTGGTAACAATGAGTCAGCCGGGAAAAGGTATAGCGGCCGAACTCGTCAGGGTAACCGTTGGGTTCGTCGGATATTGGGTGAGGCGGCCCCAGGCCGCGGTCAGGACTGAACGCGCGTTCCAAGCCAAGTTTAAAGACCTTATCAGGCGTCGGGGGCGCGAAAAGTCGATGGTGGCTATCGCGCGCGAAATTTTAAGGGACGTCTTCGCGATCTTGAGAAAAGGGTGCCTGACAAGGATTGCGCTGTTGACTATGAGGCTCTTATGGTCAAAAAGAACGCGGCGCGTTGGAACAGATCATTAAACAAGTTCAATTTGACTCCCAATTCAGATGAAAAATGAACTTAATCTGTCAAATTTGGTTCAATTTTTGGTTCTACTGAAACGGAACAAGCTAATAATGGGGCGACCAAGCCGAAAAGGGGACGGCCAAAGAAAGCGCTGCCCGCGCCGAAAGTGGCGGCCTAAAAATAGCTTGGCTCGCGTTTGAAGAGAGCAAGCCATTATTTAGCCTTATTTAGCCTATAAATTGGCTAGTCAACAGTAAATATATACCTATTTATTATACTCAAGACTGAATCAGATGATGTTTGTGTCCTAAATTCTAATTTTAGCGACATTTCTGTGGTAGAGGCAGATTGAATGTTTCACGACAAATAAATACTATTAAATTATTTAATTTTATTTTTATCACTAATACAGATCATATAATATATTTATAATATCTTTATCATATTTTAAATATTTATTATAACTATTAAAACTCTAATTTTGGCAATTGATTAACTATTTTCATCGTCTCTAAGCTTACCGTTATAACCCTCAACAGTAGATCTAAGATATATTGGGGCTCTTTTTGCTCCCTCGCCCAATCATTGGGATCGTTTTTTATCCCGCTGTCCTTATCTACCTTGACTTGATATCTTTCGAGGATCCATTCAATAGCCGATCGACCATTGACAACGTACTCATAAGCCTCAAGGGGTATCTCAGTAATCCTGATGTTGGAATTATACTGGATAACCGATTTGTCCTTCTTGTCCACAAAACGGATCTTGTCCACTAAAAAATTACCCTTCTCTAAGCCCGAGATGTTAACTTTAGGATAGGGCGTGACGGTCTCATAGTTCAAGTGGAGCTTGGCTAGAGCCTTCCCGGCCTTGAAGAAGGCGTCGAAGTCCTCAGCTTTATCGACCAAGGGTATCCGGGGCAGCATTTTTTTGAGGTCAGAGTCGAAAGCCTCCCTGTAGTCTTTGGAGTGGAGAAGACCGTAGACGTAATAAAAAATTTGATCTTTTGTGACTTTCGGGCCGTATTTATGGCGACATTCTTTGAGAATGTAGTCAGTTATAGCGTCATGACGGGTATAACCGCCAATGGCCTGGGTAAACAGGGTGTTTTGTTTTTCGTCCACAGGCTCAAAGTAATATCGAGGGAAGCACTGGGTACCAGCATCCAAACAATTTAAGTCTGGAATACAATTAGAAATTAAAGTGGTATTATCTTTAGTTCCACCTATACCAGAAACACAAATCAACAGATTTTCGTGGATCGGGGTAGGGAAAAGCTTAGGTATTTTACTAATATAATGGTTAAAAATTTTGTCATAATATAAAAATTGTTTATTAAAAGGTCTATATAAAGAAGTATTTACATTATTACTATTAAATATAGCAGCTTGATTTGATTGTAAGAAATTTATAAGAGATCTTGACCAACTTATCTTTGTAGAATCACGGTTAATAAAATTTTCAACTTTATTTATTTTATTTTGATTATGAAAATGATTACGTTGGGTATTATAAAAATCTATTGTATAATTTATATTTTTTTTAAGACATTTAATAGAATAGTTATAACACCAACTATCACGTGAAGTCCCTACTCCGTGTGAATAATTATAATAAAATATTGTTTTTAAATTATTTTTATTGTCTTTATCGCCAATAATAATAAACTCACTAAATAATTCACTCCGCTGATTAAGCCAATCACCAACTGCATTAGGAATAATTTTTTTCCAAGCCATTTCATGATTATAAATGTCATTAAACTTTGTAATTAGCTCTAATTTGTCAGATCTAGATAAGTAATCACCAATGTCATGATAATAAATATTAGCTGGCCCAGTTTCTTTGGGATTTTTAATCAAAATAGTAATGGCGACAGGGGTTCTTGATCCAAGCCCAAAAACATTATCCTTTTCTTTTCGTCGTTGTTCGCCTTGTGTCCGACAATTGCCTCTAAGGTTAAAGACATAAATTGAACTAAATTCGTTGACCAAACTTTTACGCATTCCATCCATAGCCATGCCGTCCAGCCAGCCAGCGTTGGTTACAAAACCAATAATTCCACCATTATTTTCATCAAGACGGTCTATTGACCAACGAAAAGCCTTGATATAACTGTCATAAAGAGAATTTTTATTCGTAGCGGATGATGAATCTGAGTAAGTAGAGCTAATACGTGCATCTAAAATTTGATAAGATTGATTTTTTGCGTTTTTATTCGTGTCACCTTGACCAATAGAATAAGGTGGATTGCCTATAATTAACATAATTTTAGTATTTTTTTGATTATTTACTCGCTCAGTATTCTTTTTAAGACGTTGATCTTTAAGTAAATCACTATCTTTTTTTTCATAAAGTTGAAAAGTATCAGCAAGACATATGCCATTAAAAGGTTGATAATCTTTTATTTCACCAATAACATTATAATAAGTGCTTTCAATATTAATAGAAGCGATATAATACGCTAATAGGACAATCTCATTAGCGTGCAGACAGTTAAAATATTTTTTAGTTAATACATCACCTTGTCCTAATAAACCGGATTGAATCAATCTTGTAATAAATGTTCCTGTGCCAGTAAATGGATCCATTATATGGACATTTTCATCAGTAAATTCAAGATTAAATTCTTCTTTCAGCGCTTTAGCCACTGAATGATTTATAAAATCAACTATCTCAACTGGAGTATAGACAATTCCTAGCTTTTCCACCGCCTTAGGCGTGGCGATTTTGAAAAAATTGTCGTAAAGTTTAACAATTATTCTTTGCCGGGCATCAGGGGTATCGATTCCAGTCACTTCTTCCTTGACAGTCTGGTAAAACCTGGAGAGAGTAATTTTGTCTTTTTCCAGACCTTGATCCTCCAATACCTCGATCATAGTCTCCAAAGACTTAGAAACAGGGTTATTTTGAACAAATGAGTAGTTTTCGAACAACGCCTCAAAGACGGGCTTGGTGATAAGATGTTGGGCCAGCATTTCTATCGCCTCGGCGGCGTCCACCGAAGGATTGAGCGTCTTTTTAAGCCCTTCATGGAAACGATCGAATTCTTCCTTATGAGGGCCTTTTTGATTAACCACCTTGGTTATGCGGGTCTTAAAGCCGTCGGCGATCTTAGCCACATCGTGGGCCCAAAGCAACATATCCTGCTTGAAACCGACCTTCTTGACTAGCCTAGCGTAAATGGCCCGGTAAAGTTCTGGCTCGGATGGCTGAAGGACAGTGAGTAGATCGTCGGGAGTTGGCCCTTTCAGAACGCTAGACTCTCCATGGGCTATCCCCCCAATTAGAACCGAGCCTCCATCTAGGGGAATACTTTTATTGAACTGAATTTTATTAATTAGAGCGTTAAAACGGTCATCATGAGCCTTAAGCGCGTTAAGAACTGTCCAAACAACCTTAAAACGTTCGTTATCGTTTAAAGCGTCTTCTGGTTCCACATAAGTTGGGACAACTACCGGGATTATGATGTAGCCAAACTTTTTCCCTTCGGCCTTTCTCATAACCCGACCCACGGATTGAACCACTTCAATCTGGGAATTTTTGGCGGAAAGAAAAAGAACCGCGTCCAACGAAGGAACGTCAACTCCCTCACTGAGGCAACGGACATTGGTTAAAATCCGGCATTCCTGGTCATCGCTGGACTTCTCGCGAAGCCAGGACATTTTTTTATCCCGAAGAGAGGCTCCCATGGAGCCATCAATATGATCGGCGGACACATTCACCAAAGAGCCCAGTTCTTTCGGCGTCATACCGTGACAATATTTTTTCTTAATCTGATTAAAAACTTCAGTGATCTTTTTTGATTTCGCGATAGTTTGACAGAAAGCGACCGCTTTAAACATAGGGCCTGGATCAACTTGCCGTAAAACTTGGCCTTCCATGGCCATATTTTTGGAAAGCGCGTTTAGACAGCCAAAAAGTTTTGTTATGTCGTCAGTGTCAATCTCTTTCTGGCCTTCAGTCAACTCTTTCTGAATTTTATCAGTTATTTCAGAGCGTTTGACAGTTAAAACTAACACTTTATAGTCGGAAAGAAGCGCGCGATCCACCGACTCGCCGAAGCCGAGTCGGTAAACTTCTGGCCCAAACAGAGCCTCATCGTCCATAGAACAAAAAGTCGCGAAAAATTCCTCGGCTCTTTTTTTTAAGGATTCCGCGTAAATCCTAGGCGTGGCGGTCATATACAACCGCTTATTGGCCTTAATAAAGCTATTGTCGTGAACTTTGACAAAATGGCTTTCGTCTTCGCCAATTAAGGTAACCCCGGTTGTCCGGTGGGCCTCGTCACAGACGATCAAATCCGCGGTCAATTTAGCCTTTTTAAGAGCCTCCGCCACTTTATCAATCGACTGATAAGTAGAAAATATGACGTGTAGTTGTTTAGAATGGTGGGTTTGAGCGAAATTTAATTGTTTTATGATATTGGTCACAGAAGTGGTCGCGGGTAGCGCCAAATCCGCTTCGCTTTCCATCGGCTCATCTTGATCATTTTTCCTTTTTACCCTGGAAACATCCGGATCAGAGCAGACACAAATGGAAAAGAGAGGTTTAGAGGCGTTATTTGACCATTCCAACAAAAGTTGACTAATTAAAGCGATAGAGGGAGCGAAAAAAAGAACTAAACCACGCCCATTGGTTTCCTTTTCGGCGATCTTCAGCGATGTAAGGCTCTTCCCCGTGCCACAGGCCATAATCAACTGGCCCCGATCCTGAGTTTTAAAGTGTTCGTGGAACTTATCTAGGGCGGTTCGTTGGTGTTCCAACAGATTCTTCCGTTGTAGCCTGGCTTTAGAGCCAAAATCCCCTTGATCTAGCTTCCCCCAATCAACCGCGGCGGATTCTAGATCTATTAAATTGAGCCTGTTAAAAGGAACAATCTGGTTGTGAATTTCCTTTTCCGCCAACGAACTCCATTTGTTGGTGGTTGATATCCACAGCCGATGGGAAAATTTCCGCCATTGGCCATCTTGATCCTTGAAACGCTTGCCGGAGGCGCCCAAAAAACTGTCGACTTCCGACTTGTCAACATAGGCGTCTTCCTTAAAGCACTTACATTGGACGGCCCAAAGTTGGCTATCCTCCGCTTCGGCCACCAGGTCAATGCCAATATCCTGAGGGTTTAGCTCCCAATGTAAAGGCCACTCACGCCACAGCCAAACCTTGGAAAATTTCTGATCATAGACTTGGTAGGTCTTTAGAAAATTGACCATCAACTTTTCAAAGCGAGCCCCTTTATTTCTTTCTGAAAAAGATTCAGAGCGATATTTAGTTATAATAGCGTTAAAATTCATATTAAAACCCAAAACAAAAACGACAGTTAAATATATAATATTACATATTAATAATTTATACCTAAAATATTTAAAACTAAATATTAAATTTATTTTTATATATTTCCTAAAATTGTTTAGTATTATATATGAGTAAAAAATTTTTAATTATTTATTATTCTTGATATATAATTCATCATTATAGTTAATAATAATATAATAATAATTATTGTTTAAATAAGCTGATAATACCGATAAATATCTCGATATCTCTTAAGATAACTATGATTTTTCTGTTCCATAGGCTATGACCGAGATTTCTCGGTATTTCTGGGTAAAACCGTCAGTAATATCGCTTAAAGCCTTTTCCTAGAGAGGGCAAAGCTCATTTTTTGAACATAAGGTCGCCGTCCCCAGTTTCTAGGTTAAACAGGCTCCAGTCGCTCTGGCGGTTGGCCAGGACGGCACTGTCCAGCGCCACACGGGGAACGGTCTGGGCATCCAAGCCCGCGTTCCAGTTTTACGCAGTCGTTAATAAATAAAATCCAATATTAACACAATATGTTTTTATAATTAACATTAATTATTATTGATTGAATAATTATAATTATTTTAATATTACTAAATAATATTAATAAATTATTTATATTTATTAATGTATCGATAAATTATGATAATTCATATTTTATATCAGTTGTAATACTATTATTGCTATTATTATTTTTTATAGTCACTATAATTGTTAAAAAATTTTTAAATTAATAATTATTATATAAAAGATAATAGAATACATAACCTATTAGACACCTAACCTGGGATAGGAGACAAACCTATCCCGCGGTCTGGGAAAAAACAGACCAACGAAGGAGGAGACAATTTTTGAACTTGGGAAAAAATGATTAAAGACGGGACTTTAGAAAACAATATTTCGATACGCCAAGAAAGTTGGCGAAATTGAACAAATTTTTTACGCGTTATTAAGAGAGAGAGAGAGAGAGAGAGAGAGCAAGAATCGTGCCAACTTAGATTGGGATAAAATAATATATTTATTCGTATATTTAATTAAATTATTCAACATGTTTCCCCTAAAAAAGTTCCATACAAAAAATGTTAAATCTATTAATCACGAAATCAACAAAACCAAACGGAATTGTCAAAAACGTCGGGCGCCAAAACTTAACCAAATTATCTCATCTTAAGGGCCCAAAAAAAATCAACCCACTTGAACTCCTCTAACCCCAGAAGAAATCTGTAGCCAACCAACGCGCTTTGAGGCTCCACGGTCAGTCCCAAGGAATACTAGTCGCGTAAATCGTTTTTCCCGCGCCAGACCTGTGGACTAGATCCGGCCAAATCCATAGATCCTAGGGAGCTAACCCGATCTTTTTGAAGTGTTAGCCATAAAAATCACCATAAAAACTAACGCGACTAGCGAAAAAGCCCCCACCAGAGGCTGGAGCCGATCCAGACGATGTAGTCTCTTTTATTGGATCAAATATCACCCACCTACCCTACCAACTAGCCGTCTCCCACGGGCTAAACTACCCGTTGGCCAACCAACCTGAAGGGCTTAGCCCATCATCTTAGCCTATCATAGCCCATCTTAACTCTTGGGGAGGGGCGCTACATTTTCCCGGCTCGATTATCCACCAATCTTTGAGCTTTGCCCTGGCTCCGAGGCAAAGTCATAGGCTCAACGAGCGTCACCTTAGCGTTAACGCCCAAGTGAATCTTAGTTAAGCGAGCCAAGGCTTTGGCCAGTTCCTCCGACTCAGAGCTAACCCGCTCAGGACTTAATTCCACCACAATATCCAAGGCGTCTAGGTTATCCACTCGATCCAACACCAGCTGATAATTGGCGGTCAACCCCTCAATCGAGAGAATCAAAGTCTCCACTTGCGACGGATATAGGTTGACGCCTCGGATAATAACCATATCATCGGAGCGGCCCATGAATCGAGTTACCTGGCGAAAGGTGCGGCCACAAGAGCAGGGTTCGGTCTGGAAACTGGTGATGTCATGGGTGCGATAGCGAAGTAACGGCACGCCTTCCTTGGTCAAGGTGGTCAAAACCAACTCCCCTAGTTGACCGGGGCGTACGGTTTTTAAAGTCACGGGATCAATGATCTCAGCGAAAAAATGATCCTCATAAATATGGAGCCCTCGCCGCTCCATACACTCCATGGCCACCCCAGGCCCCATGATTTCGGAAAGGCCATAGATGTCCAGAGCCGTGATCCCCATGGTTGACTCAATTTTCTGGCGCAGATCCTCTGACCAAGGCTCAGCGCCAAAAATACCCGTTTTCAGGGCGAAAACTGACTTGTCCCGAAAATCCAAGCCCATGGATTTAGCCAGCTCCGCCAAATAAAGAGCGAAAGACGGGGTGCAACACAAGACGGTGGCCTTCAGATCCCGCATCAAGGTAATCTGGCGTTGACTAGCCCCACTGGAGCATGGCAAAACCGCGGCCCCCAGCGCCTCAGCCCCATAATGACAACCTAAGCCGCCGGTGAAAAGCCCGTAACCAAAAGCGACGTTAACCACATCGTCCGGCCCCACGCCGGCGGTGGCCAACGAGCGGGCCATCAACTGGGCCCAGATGTACAGGTCTCTTTTGGTGTAACCGATCACGGTCATTTGGCCAGTGACCCCGCTAGAAGCCTGAAAACGCAGAAACTGATTTGGCGGAACCGTGGATAAGCCCAAGGGATAATGATCCCGCAAATCTTCTTTTTCGGTGAAAGGCAAAAGTCTCAAATCCGCTAACCGGAGAAGATCCCGAGGCTCAAATCCGATTTTTAAAAACTTTTGACGGTAAAAAGGGGAACGTTGATCCAATAAACGCGCTAGGTTTTGGAGACGAGCTACCTGTAGCTTAGTCAATTGAGCCTTAGGCATGGTCTCAAAAATCGGATCCAAAATCACCTACAACCTCCTAATTGGCGGAAAAAAGTCCAAATAGTTCCAAACTAAAGCGATAAATTAAAGCCAGACATAATCAAAACACGTCTAACGGCTCGCCTCGCCAAAAATAATCCAAAAGACCGTCTAGGCACTGAGATTCCACGTAAACGCACCTTTCTTGGTCATCGTCGCCACCGTCTCCATGGCCCCGGCAGACGCTATAAACAATAGGACAAAGACTTATCTCGCGCAACATGCCGCCCAAGTTCGGGGCGGAGGCGATTCCCCGGCGCCCGATTTTTATTAAAGAATTGGCGTAAGAGTCCTTGCAAAGGCCAGTCAACCGATTTGAAGGCACATCCGCGTAACAGCGGATCCGATCCTCGACCATAGTCTTGAGCTGGGGATTGAGGTTAGACGGATTAACCGTGATCAAAAAGTTATACAACTCATTCAAACGTTCCCGAGACAAATCCTCAAACCCTCGCCGATGTTGGCCACCGAAAACGCCCGCCACAATGGCCAAAACCAGCGCCGCCAAGACCAGGAAAGGGAGAATATAAAATAGTTTTATTACTTTAGACATGTCCGTTCCCGCGCGCCTGAGTTATAAAGCCTGGTTATGATCTCCGCGATCCGATCGGGCGAGTCCAAAGGATGGAAATGGCCGCCGGACACCTTAAACAATTCCAGAGGTTGAGAAAAATAACGTTGCCAAGCGGCCATGTCTAACCCCGTCACCGTATCGCCATCGGCGTAAATAACGCCAACTGGACAAGTCAATCGGGGCCAGGGAGCCTGGGAGTGGTTAAGAATCGCCCCCAGATCGGCCCTTAAAATGGGGACAAAAAGCTCCCTTAAGGAATCGTCATTTATTAAGGCTTCGACTTTTTTGACGCTCCCAAAATGACGGTTACAAGCCCGCCAAAAGTCATGATCTCCCAAAGCCAAAAGATCATTACCGATCGAAAATTGACCCGGGATAGAGGAGCTGGATATGAAAAGCCATTCTGGAGCCGAATCGTAACGCTCTTTAAGGTTAGCGCTCAACAAATACCCCAATAAGCCGCCCATGCTATGCCCAAAAATGGCGTACTCACGTCCTTGAGCTTTTTTGAGGAGTTGGGAGCGCAGATCCGCTTCCATATCCAAAAGATTCATTAACAGGTTTTCGCTTAAACGCCCGCCATGCCCAGGCAGTTCCAATGGCTCCAACTGAAAAGGGCACGGCTTTGGGAAAGCGATTTTGAAATTGGCCGCGTAAGACAAGGCGAACCCGCCCGCGTGGCCGATAAGAAACAAAATGGGCCGATTATCCATCGCTAACCTTACCTAAACGAATTGACCGTATTCCAAGGTTAAAACCCGGTCGGCCACGTCAAAATAGCGCTCGTCATGGGAGACGACCAAAATCGTCCGTCCTTCTTTTTTTAGATCCGGCAACAGCCGACGGTAAAACTTTTCCCGGAACTGGTGGTCAAAGTCCGCCGCCACCTCGTCTAATAAAAGAATCGGCCTTTTCTCCAAAATAACGCAGGCCAACGCTAGACGTTTACTTTGGCCGCTCGAAAGCTCTAAAGTGGAAAACTGACCGTTTTCGTCAATCGACACTTTATGGCTTAATTCCATGAGCTCAATTTTTTCCCGCGCTTCTTCCAGGGTTCCATCTAATCCGTAAGCGCCATTAAAAAGGTGAAAATCCGGGAAAAGAACCGAAAAATAGGAGCGGTAATCGCGAGCGCCAAGATCAATTAAATTCTGGCCATCAATAGTCACGCTCCCCTCTTCCAAACTCAATAACCCAGCCACCACTTTCAAAAAAGAGCTTTTACCACAACCATTGCCGCCGCGCAAAATAACCAACTCGCCCTTTTTAAGAAGAAAATCATCCACCACTAAAGTAAAGTCAGGCGCGTTCCCATTGCCACGGTAAGAAAAACGGCCCTTTTGGATGGATAAAGACTCAAAAGATGGAGCCACGATCTGCTCCCCCAGCGCGTCATCTTTTTTCTGGGCCAAGGATTTCTCAAAATCAGCTAACCCCCAGACGATCAGGCCAGCCCTGGTGGCCATGGGCATGAAGGACAATAAACCAATCAAGGGGATAACGCTAAATAAGGTGATCGCCACGATCTTAACGCTTTCCTCAAATTTCACCAAACCCGTTTGGGGCAACAAAAACAACAAGGTCGCCACAGGTAGATAAACCAAAAGACCGTACATGACCGTGTTTTTAACCCGAAAAAAATCGGTTAGGCTCCGGCCTTTGCGCACCTTATCCCGTAACGGGATGATCTCCCGCTCAAACAGACCGGCCAGCTTTTTCTCGTTCATTTTCAGTTCCACAAATCCGGCCACCACGGATTTGAGGGAACCTTGAAACTTTTCCACGTCCCGACGGTAACGAAAAAGGGCGTTCACAAAGCAAAGATCCGCGCGGTAAAAAATAAAGCCGCCCAAGCCCATGACCAATAATAGCGCCACAAAGCCCACTACGGAGACATAAATCGCGAAAAAGAGCGAACAAAAAATCATCGTCGCGCTACTGATAAAAATCGGTAGTAAAATGGAAGTTTCGTTGATCACGTCCTTCGGGCCCGAGATGGCCTCGTATATTTTCGGTTGGCTTAAATGAGTAAACTCCTGGTAACTGACTCGACTAAGGTTTTCCGTCACCTTAATTTCCAAGTTCGTCACCAGATCGCGCCCAATGGTTGAGCTCATCCCCATGGCCCGCGATAGGAAGTAATACAACAAAACCATGGAGATGGCGAAGATCAGGAAAGTCCGAAGCGACACGCTGGATTCTTTGGACAACTCGCCAATGGACATGTTGATCGAGTACAACAACAACCCCTGAATAAGTCCCGCCCCCAAAGACATGAGGATCAGATTCCTCCGTTTTTGGCCCGACCTTTTCAGTAAATATAATAAAAACCTAATTTGGATCATTAATGCCTCACCACGCCCAAAACAAATAAAACCACGGAGTTATAAAAACTTTTTGGGATTAGCCTTGACCAACGCCAACTGGGCTTTACACAGGGCTAAAAAATGTTGGCCTTGGAGCTGGGCCAAAGTTAGGGCCAAAGGTGACTCGACCCCGACCACGGAAGCGGTCGAAGCGGTCGCGGCGGTCACGTCGGTCGAAGCGGCCGCGGCGGTCACGCCGGTCGAAGCGACCGCGGCGGTCACGTCGGTCAAAGTGGTCGAGGGAGCCTGACTAGCCACCGCCGGCTCCAGCTGGCGGGGGGGATCGTTATTGGCTCGCTCTTCTTCCCCGGGCGAAACCAGCTTCGTTAAACTCGCTACTGGCGTGACCACTTCCAGATTAGCTCGGCGCGGCGGCATAACCGGCTCCACCGGGCCAGGGGGGTTGGGTCGACCAGGGGCTCCGAGAACCCAAAGACGGCCCATAGTGGTAAGAAATCGCGTTAGCTCTTGGCCTATTTCTTCGCCTCTGTCCGGGCCCAATCGTTCGCCAAAAGACAGCCAGGTCAACTCCCCAGAGCTATCGGCCAGCGACGTCGCTGGGCCTAACTCCAGAACCCTCTCCACGCCTAAGCTTTTTAGGGTTCCCCAGCCTTGAGCGACGGGATTTGACTGTTTAGACCACTGGGGACTCTGGGCTCGCGGGGATCGCTCAAGACCCTCAAATTCCGACCACCCCTTCCCCGGTCGCCAGTAATCACCCGTGGCCGCGGAAAGGAACGGTATTTTAGGCGCCGCCAACCGGGCGGTTTGGATCCGCCGTCCTAACCGCGCGTAATCCGCCGGGTCAGCCGTCATTTTTAGGATAACTTCCCAACCCGTTTCCAAAGATATCACCCCAGCCAAGGCCGCGGCCGCGACTTCGCCGCGGCCTTGGCCCACCAACGCCACTGGCTTTAAACCAAGCTCGATTAATAATTTCGCCAAAGACACTTGATAGATGTATTGATCCAACGCGCTCAGAGTTGGATCCGGCGAAAGCCGCTCTATAGACGAATCGGCCAAAATAGAGCGACTCCAGTCGACCGAGTTGGGGGTCAAACGCTCATGAAAACGCCGGAAAACCGAAAAAGTCGCCAACAACTCTTGACCTAAGCTAATCTCATCCGACCATTGCCCAAAATATAACGCGGCCTTCATCGTCTTAGCCTGGCCAAAAATGACGCTAGGCGGATTTTGGCCCTGGCTAAAAGCGTTCAGATCCTGAGCCACTTGACTAGGGTCGCGGCTGGTGATAACCAATCGCGTTGGCTCCGCCCCAATCTGTCCCGAAGAGCGCGCCAAGACGCCCAGTTCCGTTTGATCCAGAACCGCGGCGACATCCTTGGCCCGTAACCGCAATCCCGCCTCGTCCATGGCCGACAGATACACGTTAACCGGGGTTGGGGCGAGATCCGACGCGAGACTGGCGTTTTTCGTGGCTAAATCTTTAACCACTATGGCCGAATTATTTTCCTTCTCCATTAATTTAGGCGATTTAGGCCCTTCCGCCACTAACACATGAGCTAAAGAACCACTCACCCCAAAAGAGCTAACCCCCATCACCCGGCGTTCGTAACCACTGGGCCAAGGGCGAGAGCTTCTGGCCACCTCGATCCCTTTTGTCCAACCGATCAAAGGGTTTAGTTCCTCGGTGGCCAAGGATTTAGGAATCACCCCTTCGCGAACCACGCAGACGGCTTTCAGTAAAGAAGCCATCCCCGCGGCCGCCTCCAAATGGCCAATATTGGATTTAACCGAACCGACGATTAAAGGGGCGGGTCGATCATTAACCCCATAAACCTCGGCTAAACCCTCAATCTCGATGGGATCGCCCAGATTAGTGCCGGTGCCGTGGGCTTCCACGGCGCCAACTTGGCCTGGCCTTAATCTGGCCTCTTTTAAGGCCAAACTGATCACCCGCGCCTGAGCCAGACGGGAAGGCGCGGTAAACCCCGCGCTCCGACCATCGGAACCTAACGCCGTTCCCTCAATGACGGCTAAAATCCGATCCCCATCGGCCTGGGCTTTTTCGAGATCCTTTAAAATTACGGCCCCCGCTCCCTCGCCCCGACCAAAGCCATTGGCCCCAGCCCCAAAAGCTCGGGTTCGGCCATCCGGGGACAGGGCTCCGAGGCCATTTAGCCACCGAGAAGAACTTGGCCCAACCAAAAGATTAACCGCCCCAGCCACGGCCAGATCCACTTGCCCAGACTCAATGGCCCGACAAGCTAAAGTCACCGCCACTAACCCAGTGGAGCAAGCCGTTTCCAAGAAAATCGATGGCCCCAAAAAATTATAATGATAGGAAATACGCCCGGATAAACTACTGGGCATATTGCCGATCAAAGTATAGGGATCATCCAGAGCTTGATCCAGGCCAGACAAGATGTCTAGCCCAAAGTCCACCCCGTTTTTGCCAAAATAAACCCCCACCCCCGAGCCAGCCAGATTTTGGGGATCTAGGCCGGCGTTGTCTAAGGCGTCTTGGGTCACCTCCAAAGCCAAACCAATATGGGGATCCATCACGCGGATCTCGGCCTGGGTGAAGTTAAAACGACGCGACTCGTAAGAGAAAGGAAAGCGTTTTAAATAAGCCGCGGACAAATCCATCGAGCTAGTGGGACTACTCGAGCTAGTTAAAAACTTCTCTTGGCCCGAAGATCGCCAAATCTTCAGTCGTTCCTCGGACATGGGCCCAACGCTTAAAGTCTCCGCCTTCAAGGATTGAAAAAAATCCCCTAAGGTATTCGCGTCTCGTTCCCCAGCCGGAAACAAGCAACCCGCCCCAATGATGGCCACTGACCGCTTTTTTTGGAGAGAAACGATCATTTCTCGGGCCCTTGACAGAGCCTTTTTTAGCTCTTCCTCGCTCATTCGTCCTCCTCCTCCAAAAGACGATCAATTTCGTCCATAACCTCCTGGGCGTCCAAGGGTTCCGACCGCGGTTGATCCGAAACGGGTAAATCGGCGTCAGACGATGGTATTGGTTGATCCATATTCGACGCGGCCACTTGGCCTTTACCGTTCGAGGCGGCTGACTCAGAAAGAGCTTCCTCTTGGTCGGGGTCTTCGTCGGCCGCCGCCATAAGTCTCAACCACTCCGCTGTGATAGCCAGCGTCGTTAGCTCATAAACCGACGACACTTGAACCTGTCGACCTAAGGCTTTCTCCAAAAGAAGCCGCCAATTGACAACCATCAACGAGTCAAAACCGTAAGACACCAAATTAGTCTCGTCGTCCAAGGATTGGGGAGTCAACCCTAAGATATCGGCCGCCAAATTCCTTAAAGCGTCGATGATCAAAGCCTGGTTCACGCCAGTCAAAGCCTGGCGCAGATCCCCAACTAACTTGTCCTGCTCCTTGGACTCCCCGCCAGTCTGATGAGGTCGTTTTGAAGCCAACCGCGCGTCGGCGCGCCTTTCCGGTCTCTGACACAATTTAGCCCAATCCACCCGCGCGATCCCAAACACCTCGCTATCGCCCGCCAAACCGAGTTCCAAGGCCGCTAAAGCCTCAGCTGGCTCAATAGGCGACAAACCTTGCCGAGCCATATTATCCAAAACCACCTGGGAACTAGCCATGCCCCCGCCCGCCCAGGGAGCCCACTGAATAGCGGCTCCAACCATACCGTGGCTCCGGCGCCAATGGATTAAGGACTCTAAAAACAAATTGGCTGAGACGTAGTTAGCCTGGCCCGTGGAGCCCAATAACGCCGCGACCGAGGAAAAGACGACAAACTTTTCCAAGGAATCTGGTTGAGTGGCCAGATGAAGGTTTAAAGCCCCCGCCGCTTTAGGGCTAAAAACCGCTTGAAAACTTTTGGGCTCCATTTTCTCCAGCGACGAGTCGGCTAAAGACCCCGCTAAATGCCACACGCTTTTAATAGTTCCGCGTTCGCGTAGGAGAGCGAAAGCTTTCTGGGTCTGGGCCAAATCCGTGACATCCACGGCCAAATCAATCAGCTCCGAGCCCAAATCGGCGAGCTCTTTGGCCAAAGGCTCCCTCGCCTCGCCTAACCCCCGCCGCGAAAGAGTGACTACCCGCCCAAAACTGGCTAAATATTTCGCTAAAACGCGACCCAAAGCCCCGGCCCCACCGCTGATGACCTGCAGACGATCATCGCGTTGTTCTGGGCGTTGATCTGGCTGGCGATCTGGGTTTTGAGCTGGCTCACGACCTTGTTCTTGAGCGGGCTTTTTAGATTGTAAAGCCGAAGCTTGAGCCCGATCCAGCTTTAAGCTTTCCACGGATGGAAAATACCACCCATTCCGAAAAGCTATAACGTAGGAAGTTGGCGGTTGGAATAAGCTGGCCAACCATTTGGGATCCACGGAATCGGCGTAATCAGCCGGTAAATCCAAATGCCCGCCAAAGCGATCGGAGCGTTCCAAGGCCACGGTCGCGGCCAATCCGCGCAAACTAGAGCCAAGTAAGTTAACCTTATCGCTGGGAAGAACCCTTTGGGAACCAAAGGTGACTATATATAGCCGTCCCTGACCTTGAGTCAAAAAAGCTCGCGTCCAGTCCAAAGCCGTTAACCAAAGACGTTCCTCACGTGGATAAAGGTTAACTAAATCCCCATCCCAACGCTTAGGGGCCACGAGGATAAGATCTTTAACCTTAGGGTCGATTGGCCCATTAACAGCTAAGGGCTGGCTTTCCAGAGAAATGATCTGGGCCTGGCTAGATGGATGGGCTCGCTCCGCGCTGGGAACGGGCGCGGAATTTGGATCCCGCGTGGACGTGTCAGTGGCGGGCGATTGACTAGCTTGGCTGGCTTGGCTAGCCGAATCCAGCGGCGACAATCGTAAGGTTTTCCACCTCTCCACCTGGAACAGATCCGCGCCCTGGGCGCGGTAAAGTATTTTTTGACTCGTCAAAGTCAAAAATAAATTTCTCAACGAAAGAACCGGTTCTCCGCTTTCGTCATAAGCTATAATCGACATGCCCTCAATGGAATTTGATTCCGTGATAAAACGCGATTGACAACTGCAATAAAGCGAGTTCGGCAAAGAGCCAAAATAGTCGAACCTAGCCACATGAAGCGGCACAAACAGGCCCTTATCATGGCTCATGATCGCTCTAACCTTCGGCAAAACCGCTGGCATGCCCACTTGTAGAACCGCGTCCAAAACCCCAGGATAGATAACGTGCCCCTCTTCCCCCATTCGCGGTTTAGAGTCAATAAGCGAGTAGTTACGGTCGCCCTCGACGCTGATACTTAAGCACCGCCGAAACCCTTCGCCCAGTTCGTAGCCGACCTGACCCACTTCATCGTAATAGGCGTTGGGAGTCATGGTCGAAGTTTTTGGCTCAACCGCGCCCAAATTAGCTGGCGGCCGCGGGGGATCGCCAAATTTAACCCAACCCGTGGCGTGGGTAACAAACACCTCGTCGGGGCCATAGCTAATAACTTTAAAAGGACGCTCCGACTCGACCGAATCGGTCGAGTCACTCGAGTCGGTCGAGTCGCTCGAGGTTGACGAAGGCGCGCTCGGGCCCTCGATGATCACTTGTACCCGGCGTTTTTCCTCCACGCCCAAAGTCAAAGGCTCCGTGAAACTGACATTGGTAAGCGAACAACTGGCCGAGCCCGTCAGAGCCCGAGCCGCGGCGATGACCATGGATAAATGAGCCGCCGCTGGACTTAAGGGGAGACCCAAGATGACATGCTCACGCAAAAAAGTGGGATTGTTTTGGTCAAAAACCGTCTCAAACGCCACCGTCGACCCTAAAGCTGGGCTAACCAACCGCTGGCCAATGACCGAGTTGGAGGCCGCTAAAGCGGACACGTCCAATTCGTTATGGATGTCCATCCAATAGCGCGTCCTTTGGAAAGGATAAAGGGGTAGACTCACCCTTCGCCCACCCATTGGCTCAACTAAAGCGGCCAAATCCAGATTCGCGCCAGCCACCCACAGATCGGCGGCGGCTTTGAAAAAGGTCGTCAACTCCGCCAAGTTCGTGGCGCCGGTCTTCGCTTGACTAACCCGCATGGAAGCGATGGTTCGCGCGCCCGCCTCCCTGGCCAATCCCGTCAACGTCGCCGTTGGGCCAGCCTCTAACGCCAAACTGGTTTTTTGGGCTAAAAGGCGGGCGGCTGGATAAAAAAGAACGGGATTGGTAATCTGCTCGCCAAAATAATTGGCCGGCAAAGACTTTAGCTCCTGGCCCGTTAACGTGGAAATAAAGCCCTCGGCTTTAAGGTTAAGGTTTTTGGTTAACTCGTTAAACGCGTTGGCCGCCTCCACTAAAGCGGGCGAATGGAAAGCTTTGGCCACGCGTAAAAACTGGCTGGAAACGTTTGGCTCCAAGTTATTGGCCAACGTCGTTAAAACCGCGGAGGGCCCAGATAAAGTGACCCATTGGGGCGCGTTGTTCGCCGCTAGCCCCACGCCGGGATAGAGTCCCGTAGCCAGAATATTTTCGGCCTTTTCCGCCGAACAACCCACCGCCAACATGGCCCCTTCTGGCCCCTTGGCCAACAAGCTCCCCCGTCGGGCCACTAAAGCTAAAGCTTTTTCCAAACTCCAAGAGCCAGCCGCGACCAAGGCCGCGAACTCGCCCACGCTATGGCCCACAAACCATTTAAACTCTAAGCCCAAAGAGCTCCACAATTCCCAGAGGGCCAAGCTCACCGAACAAATCAGAGGTTGACTAATCTCGGTGGCGCCCGGATCCAGCGAATCCTGACTGGCTAAAAGAGCGAAAAGATCCAAATCGAAGGGTCGCAAGACGCCCGCCGAACGCTCTAGGGATTGTTGAAAAACCGGATAAAGCTTGGCTAAGGTTAACCCCATCCCGGGATAGCGCGAACCTTGACCGGTGAACATGAGCCCAATCGTTTGCGGGCGAGCCTGGGTGGGCTCCGTCTTGGATAAAACTGAGATCAATTGACGGGAGTTCGCCACCACGGCCAAACGCCAGGGGAAAGTTTCCTGGCCAACGGCCAAACTATGGGCCAAATCCTTGGCCGATTCCCCAGAATCAAGGCGATCCAAAACCTTGGCTTTTAAGGCGTCTAAAGCCTCTAAGCTCTTGGCCGACAGAGGCAAAAAGATGGGCTCCTCCTCAAGAGGCCAATCTCTAACCTCGATTTTATCTAGCTTCTCGGGAGAGCCAGACACGCTCGCGGCGGAACTGGGCGTGGGTAAAGCTGGCCGATATTCCTCAACCACGGCGTGGGCGTTAACCCCAGAAAACCCAAAAGCCGAAAGTCCCGCCCGGCGCGGTTGACGGTCGGGCCACGTGGTTAGTTCCGTGGGAGCCATCAGGCGGCTTTTTGACCAATCAAAACTCTTATTGGGGTTTTTAAGGTGAATGTTGGCGGGGATCAGGCCATGCTTTAAGCATAGCAAAACTTTTATTAGCGACGCTAAACCCGAGACCGGCTCCAGGTGCCCAATGTTGGCTTTAACCGAGCCAATAAACAAAGGCGTGGTTCGGTGGGCGAAGGTCTCGGCCAACGCCGATAGTTCCACCAAATCCCCCAAAACCGTCCCCGTGCCATGGGCCTCTACATAATCAATGTCCTGAGGGCTTAAACCCGCGTCCAGCAGAGCCGCTAGGATCAATTCTTTCTGGGCCAATCCCGACGGAGCGGTCAAACCATTGCTTCGGCCATCTTGATTAACCGCGTGGCCTCGGATGACGCCAAAAATCAAATCCCCGGCCTCTTCCGCGTCGGAGAGACGTTTAACCAAAACCACCGCCCCGCCCTCGCCCCGCCCATAACCATCGGCGGAGGCGTCAAAAGTTCGGCTCCGGCCACTGGGGCTAACGGCCCCTAATTTAGTGAAGCAGATATGCATGTCGGGAACCAACATCAAAGTAGTGGCCCCAACCACGGCCAGATCCACTTCCCCCAGCCTTAAACTTTGGCAAGCTCGCGACAAAGCCACCAACCCCGAAGAGCAGGCGGTGTCTAAACTAAAGCAAGGCCCCCGGAACCCATAATAGTAGGAAATCCGACCGCAAGCCGCGCTAATCGAATTGCCAGTTAAAGAATAGGCGTCAATGCGCTGTCTTTGAAAAGAATTGTAACTCGCGCGCGCGTAGTCGGCGCCCGTCATGCCCAGAAAAACGCCCACCGCGCGATCCCACCATCGGGCGGGGTTAATGGCCCCGTAGGCGAAAGCTTCCTGAACCAATTCCAGCAGTATTCGTTGCTGGGGATCCAATTGGCGAGCTTCTCGGCCGGCGACGCCAAAAAAGCCCGCGTCAAAACCCTGGAAATCATCAGCGATGAAACCGGCTTCCTTAACGTTGGAATACCCGGGGACAGCGGGATCGGGATGATAATAACGTTCCACGTCCCACCGGCTAGACGGAACGGGCGTGATGGCGTCGCGACCTTGCGCTAAAAGTCGCCAATACTCATCCAGAGTGTTAACTGGCCCAGGAAACCGTAAAGCCATCCCCACCACGGCCAAAGGTTCCCACTTGGCGGGTTGGCTAGAATTAACCCGCCCTCGGCTGGAGCTAGCCTCGCCTTTCACCAAAAGAGCTAATTTTCGCGCCAACGAGCGCGCGTCGGGATAACTAAAAACCAATTCCATCGGTAGCTCCAGCCCCGTCAAAGAGCATAAGCCGGCCATCAGGAGCGTCAATTCCGAAGAACCCAGCCCCAAAGACATAAACGGGATCATGGGCTCAATAGCCACATTATCATCGGTCGAAAGCTTAGCCGCGTCCGTGATGATGGCGCTTTCTAATTTTTCCTCTAAGCGCTGAAGGGAAGCCCGAGCCAGTTCGATCGTTATTGGGGAACGGGTGATGGGGGTGGGGTCTAGTTTTCGCTCCGACGCCTCCTGACCGAGCTGACGCTCTAAATCCTTAGCGCCAGATTCGGTTGAAGAGCCCAAAATAGCGGCCAACTCAGAGGCCGAGTCAGACAAAGCGCCCGAAGCCGCCAAATCATTTAAAGCCCGCTCCCACAGTTGGGGCGCCGATTGGTTCCTAACCATCATGGGCCAGGCTAAAAGTCCTTTTTTTAGGCCCGCTAAAGGCCCCAAAAGAACCGGATGGGGCGAAAACTCCAAAACTCGGTTCACGCCTAGCTCCAAAGCCAAACCTATGGCCAGATCAAACCGCGTGGGCTGAACCAGATGCCGCGCCCAGTAGTCAGCGCCCATCCGTTCGCCAGGCCAAACTCGCCCTTCCACAGAGGAAATAAAGGTTATATTGGCCGGTTTGGGGTTTAAACAGGCTAGTTCCTGAATAAAATCGTCCAGACCTTGCTTCATTATGGGGGTATGGAAAGGCCGATCAATATTAAGGATCTTGGCGGCGGGAGCTCTTTTAACCAACTCGGCCAGACGATCGTCTGGGCCAGTGACCACCAGGGAGCGCGGCCCATTGTAAACGGCCACGGTTAGCCCCAACTCCTCGGCTAAAACTCGCGCCTCGTCCTGGGGGAGCGGCAAATGAACCATCTTCGCCCGAGGAGCCAGAGCCATCCGCTTAGTTTGGGCGAGAACCAGTCGCGCGCCTTCCTCAATGGTTAAAACCCCCGCCACCACGGCCGCGACCACTTCCCCGCCACTATGCCCCACCAGCGCGTCGGGCGTGGGAAAATAGTCCTTAAGTCGTCGCCACAGGGCCAACTGCAAGGACACCACGAGTGGATGCCAAATTTGGGAATTGGTTAAATCCTGTTCATTTTTTAAGGCCTCAATCAACGACCAGCCGGCTAATTCCGAGAAAACCTTGTCAATCTTCGCCAATTCCCGCGCGAAAATCTTGTCCGCTAACAGTAGCGCCAGACCCATGCCTAGCCATTGACACCCCAAGCCGCTAAACAAATGGCAAAAAAAAGCCATAGTTGTCCGCCAATTCGGGCCCATAGAAAATCCAGGCCCCGCGAAAAAAGTCGTCACTAAAAAATTAACTTTAATTGACGAACACTTTAAACCGTCGCGTTAAAGATCTCCATAACGCGGTTCAGATCAATGCTTCCCAATAAGACAAAAATTAGATCCACTCCAGGTGACCAGAACGTCAATAGGCGCGCGGCTGGCTTCCGCGCGGTTACGACGATAAGAGAAACAAATTTTTCCTGCTCAGCGCCGACGTTGGCCGCGGAAGCGGGCATTCGCCTGTTTATCCACGTTTGTCCACTTCAGAGGCGCGTCGACGGTTGATTCAATCGATTCAATCGATTCGGTCGAGCTATTTATTTGGTCGCTTCGGTCAATTTAGTTGATTCGGTCGTTTCAGTCAATTCGGCCGCCGCGCTTTTTTCTCCTTCTCCGCCTTCCTCATTTCCTTCGGCGGCTTTTTTCGGTTTATAGCCTTTCATCAACAAAACCAGTAAGCCCGGCGCCAAAGCCGGGGCCAAGAGCGTCCCCAAGGTCATGCCACCGACTAACCCGGCGCCCAGAGTTTGGCGACTGGCCGCCCCCGCCCCACTGGCCATGGCCAAGGGCAAACACCCCAGGATAAAAGCTAGCGAGGTCATGATAATGGGCCGAAATCGTTTAGCGGCGGCCAAAAGAGCGGCCTCGGCCACTGGAACGCCTTTAAGGATTTCCATCCGCGCGAACTCGATGATAAGAATGGCGTTTTTCACCGATAGCCCGATTAAAGTAACCAAGGTCACCTGGGCGTAAAGATCATTGGCCGTTCTCAAAATCAAAGAGGTAAAACCCGCCCCTAAAAGAGCGAATGGCGTGGAAAGGAGAGCCACCATGGGTAAACGCGCACTATCATACTGTATAGCCAAAATCAAGTATACTAAAATCAAAGCGAAAATCAAGGCTAAATAATTGACCCCACCACCCACCTTCTCCTGATAAGACGATCCACTCCAGCCCACTGACCAGCCCGGTAAATTCGCCTTAACCAATTCCTCAATGGCCCCCATGGCCGCTAGGTTAGACTGGCCTTCGGCCACTCGAACCGCTAAACGAGCCGCGGGTTGGCCGTTAAAACGATCCAGACTGTAAGGCCCCACCGTCACTTCTTCCCGGATGAGGTTGGCCAAAGGCGTCATCTGCCCAGCCCGATTTTTCACGTAATGAAGATCCAAACCATCCGGGCTTTGCCGAAACTCGGCCGCGGCCTGGAGAAGGACTTTGTACGGACGACCTTTAATAATGAAGTCATTGACGTAAGAGCCACTTAATCCAGCTAATAAAGTCTGAAAAGCGTCGCCCGGGACAACCCCCATCAACTGCGCCTTATCCACGTCCAAATGTAATTTAATAGTAGGGGCGCCCAAAGACAAAGCCAGACCTAAACGCGCCAAAATAGGATGCCCTTGGGCTGCTTGACTTAAAAACTGGCCTTTTTCGACTAGTTCCTCGGGTTGGGTTCCCAAAGGAGCCAAAAGAAAGCCCTCCAAGCCGCCCACTGAGCCCAGTCCCACGATGGGTGGCGGGTTAAAGGCCAACATGAAGCCTTCGGTTAACTGAAAATTTTGACTAAAAACGCTGTCGGCCAGAGCGAAAGAACTGGCTTGTGGGCCTTTACGCTCCTCCCACGGCTTCATCACCACGAAAGCCACCCCAGTGTCGCCTCTAGAGCCCG
Source organism: Deltaproteobacteria bacterium (assembly GCA_031269825.1). Taxonomy (GTDB): domain Bacteria; phylum Desulfobacterota; class Desulfarculia; order Adiutricales; family Adiutricaceae; genus JAIROO01. The sequence continues at coordinate 4,853 of JAISYP010000015.1, read as the reverse complement.
TGCCGCCCAAAAGATCCAACCCCGCGATGGACAAAACTTTATCCACCCGCTCGTCGCGCGCCAATTCCTCGGACAATTGGCTTAAGGCTTTATCCGTCCTGGGCATGGACGAGCCTGGCGGTAGCTGGGTCATGGCGATGACGTAACCTTGATCCTCATCGGGGGCTAAACCTTCGGGCAGAACTTTCATCAGAAATAAAAAGCCGCCTAAGGTTATTAACCATACCAGAAGAGCTAAAATCGTCCTTTTAACAAAAAAACGAGCGATCTTTAAATAAAACTCCGTGATAATGGAGAGCAAACAGTCAACCACATCGCCGAAAGCTTTCAAAAATTTTATATGACCTTGGCCTAAAAACTTCACGCACATAACGGGGGTTAAAGTTAAAGCCACTAACCCCGAAATAGCCACCGACAAAGCGATGGTCAGGCCAAATTGCTTAAAAGCCTCCCCCGTTAACCCCCCCACAAAAGAGACAGGAATAAAGACCGCGGCCAAAACCAAAACAATGGCGATGGCCGGGGTGGCCACCTCGGCCATCGCCTGGTTAGTGGCTCGCCAGGGGGAAAGTCCCTCGCGATGAAGTCTTTCCGCGTTCTCCAAAACCACGATGGCGTCGTCCACCACCACGCCAATGGACAAAACCATGGCGAACAAAGTTAATAAATTGATGGAAAAACCCAATAAACTTAAACCAGCCAGGGTGCCAATAATGGAAACCGGCACCGCCACGGCGGGTATAATGGTGGCTTTGATATTGCGCAAAAAAAGGAAAATAACCAAAACAACCAAAACCAAAGCTTCCAAGAGGGTGGTTATAACTTCTTTAATGGATAGTTTAACGAAAACAGTGACGTCATTGGGAATGTCGTAGACCACCCCTGGCGGAAAATTATCCTTCCTCGAGTCTAAAACCGCCCGCACCGATTTAGCCGTCTCCAAAGCGTTCGCCCCGGTGGTTAATGACAAACTGACCCCAGCCACGGGCTGGCCATTCAGACGCGCCCGCACGCTGTAATCCGCCGCCCCATCCACAATCTGGGCCAATTCCCCAAGTCTCAGAATCTGACCGCGATCGCCGACTTTGACGATAATTTCGGCGAAATCCTCAATCCGGCCACCCGCGGCCGTGGCCTCGGTTAACCAGGTCAAACCATGGCCGTCCGGGGCGGGCTCTAACCCAAAGGAGCCGGCCGCGAACTGGGCGTTGGATTGCCTAATGGCCGTAATCAGATCCGAGACCGACAATTCCACGGCCGCTAGTTTAACCGGGTCAAACCAAACGCGAATGGCCCTTTCCTCGGGTATCAAAAGCTCGGCCGAGGCTAATCCCTCAATCCGCCGCAAGGGAGCCAACAAATTTTGACTAATATAATCATTTAAATATAAGCTATCAAAAAGACCATCTGGGCTAGATAAAGTCACAATCTGAAAAAGATCGCCCGCCCCAGCGTTGACCGTGACCCCGCGTCGCGTGGTCTCCTCGGGCAGATTTGCCGTTCGAACTCTTTGGTTAACCCGGTTTAAGGCCACTTCGGGATCCAGGCCTAAACGGAAAGTGACTTTTAAAGTCACCACCCCACTGGCCGAGCTAGTGGCCAGGACATGCCAAACGTCGGCCAGACCGCTAACGGCTGATTCCAAAGGCGCGGCCACCAAATCCGTCAGCGTCTGAGGCGAGGCCCCAGGATACAGGGCCGTGATGGTGACCGACGGTGGGATCAACTCAGGGTACTGAGCCACGGGTAATTTAACCAGGCTAGCCAGTCCACAGACCAAGATGATCAAGGGAATCAGGATGGCGAGCCAGGGACGGGCCAACGCGGGATAAGTTTTCATTGACCAGCCCGCTCCAAATTCGGGCGCTCGACAAGCTGGGGAATAACTTTTAAGCCGGGGCTAATTTTATTTAAGTTATTAACGATAAATTTTTCGCCCACCTTTAAGCCTTCGTTATTGTTTTTTATCAAGAAAAAACCATCAAATGGCCCTACCGCCACCACTGGCCGAAATTCCACCACGTCCCCAACCCCTAGCACGGCTAAAGTTTGGCCTTTGTTACCCACAAACGCCGCTTGAGGAACGACGATGACGTTATCAAAAGTTAGCGTCGTTAACTCAATCCGGGCCACCTGGCCACTAAAAAGCTCCAAATCTGGGTTAGGAAAAATGGCTCTAGCCGCCATGACCCCGGTGTAGCGATCCACCATCGCCGAACCCCGCTCCAAACTCCCCGGACGCGCGTATTTTTCGCCATTAACATACAAGGTGGCGGGGATGAGGCGAATCTGATCAGGAAACTGGAACTGTTTTTCCAATTCCCGAACTTGGCTAACCCGCGATTCGGGCACAAAAAAGTTGACCCGCACCGTGGTCATGTCCTCCACGGTGGTGAGCGTCATATTAGGTTGGTTCGGCGACACCAGATCGCCCAGGGCTTTATTCGCCTCCCCGACGTAACCGCTGACCGGGGCGCGGGCCACGCGCAGATCCACTTCGGATTTGGCTTGATCCAGGGCGGCCTTAGCCGAGATCAAGCCCGATTTAGCCAATTCCAACTCATTTTTGGCTTGGTCGAAATCTTGACGCGCGGTGGCTCCTTTAGACCAAAGCGAACTCTGACGCCTAAATTGGGACTCCGCGAAATCCAGTCGCGCCTGGGCCTGATTAACCGTGGCCTCGGCCCGAGGAATCAGGGATCCAGTGGCTTTGGCGTCTATTTCATACAGGATTTGCCCCTCTTGAACCCATTGACCTTCCGTGAAAAACTGTTTCTGGATCCGACCCTCCGCCTCAGCGTGGACATCCACTTTTGTCCGGCCCTCAATCACGGCCGGGTACCGAAACTTAAGGGGAAATTCAGAAGCCACCGCCGCCCAGACCTCGACCTGTGGCACTGATTGGGCCCAGCTGGGAACTATACCCAAGCCTAACGCGCCCGAGACCAACAAGCCCAGCCCAAGAATCAGAAGCCAACGGACGTGGCCCCGGTGATAATTTTCTCGTGAAGTTAATGTCATAGTTAAGCCATTGAGTCGGAAAGAGTATCAAAAAAAAATCAATAACGCCTAAAAAAATAATTACGTAGAAACAATCAACAAAAAAAACATGATATTAACTAAATAAGTTAAAAACTACCATTATTAATTTAACTATAAAACCACAACGAAAACAAAGAAACCTTAAATTTTGACACTTGGCTATAATGACGCCTGATTCAATCAATTAAACTCAAAAATATTAATCTGTCGCCTAAAAGACTGTCTATCAAAGGGCTCCATAAACCGAACGAACGAATTAGACGGACTTAAAGAAGAAGAACGAGATAAAATAGACCAAGTAAACCAAAAATCTGGCGACAAATCCAGATGTCCAAGATTGAGCTCCAACGCCCCTAAACATTTAGAATTACGGGGCTCTGAGCTATCAACCAAAAAGGGGTTAAGTAAAAAACCACCGCCCAAAGCTTTTAAAATCGATTCTTTAATGGTGAACCGCCGGATCAACTCAGAATTTGGGTTGACCACCGCTTGGATCGCCTCCATTTCTCGTGGCCCAAACACCACCCCAAAATCAGCCGGATCCAAATCCCGTGACCACCCCTCCACGTCCACGCCAACGGGCGTTTTAGCGATGGCGCAAAACCCATAGGGAAAACTATGGCTAAAACTAACCTTTAAATTTCCTAGATTCGGTTGACCTTTGTCGTTCCAGGCCAGGTTCCTTAGAAGTTTGGGCCCGTCCAAAGCGAAATAATTTAAGCCCTCCAGTAATAACGCGCGAACCAAAAACCGCAAGGCCCGATCCACAGCTCGCCTACTTCTGGATAATCCGTCCTGTTGCTCCGTCGATAACAGGGGCCTCACAAAGCCTAACCGGCACTCCTCTTCTTCCGGCGCCCCAGTCAAGGCGGCGGTCAAAATTAGAGCGTGGTCGGGAATAAATATATCACTTTTAGCCATGCTTAAACGCCAATTCCATAAAAAACAACCAATCCAACCCCAAGCGATGAATCGACAATCAATGATGGACTCCCGAAAAGTCAAAAATTCAATAATCCTAATTAATAAGTAAGTTACTGAAATTTATACACGGACACTTGACGATTTCTCTTAAAACTAGGATTTCGCGAAGCCGTCAAAAATATTTAAAAACTCTGGACTACCATACCGGCATAGAGTTGGCTTGTCAACAATAAAAATAAAAAAAATAGCGGTTCTCACATAAAAAATCCCGAACCGCTAAAGGATTCCCCCAAGTTTCAGCCTGTTAAAACGACTCATTAATAGCATAATTATGCATGTTTTATATTTATTATTAATTTTATAAAATAATTAATTATATATTCACTATTAAAAAAATCATTTTAAAGTTATTTTATAATTGTTTTAAACGTATTTGAACTTTATATATTTATTATAAAAAATATTTTAGAATAATTATGATAAAATTTTTCCCTCCCTTGAAAAAAAAATGACCCTCATAAAAAATTTTTTGAAATTTCAGAACCATGGAGGACTTAACCAATCTTTACAGACGCCCCTGGCAGGCCTACTAATTTTGTCTAAAAAGGATAATTAACATAAATTAAGTCATTTTAAGTATACTAAAAAGCTAGTCGCGGTAGGAAGTGCCCTTTCGGGCCCCCCCCCGCACAGCTCCCTGCGAGCGGAATTACCGCACAGGGCTCCTCAATTGAATCAGACGTGTGTACCTTTGACTAGGACAGGGGTGCGCAGTGACCGGCGCCGGTAGCCATTGTTTAATTATTGGGGTGAATTTCTCCCATGTCATTCGGGCCTTCTGACTTCTTCTTCTAACCGTCTTCATCCAAATTCGGCCGAGTAGAAAT
>JAISYP010000131.1 GCA_031269825.1 Deltaproteobacteria bacterium | reverse complement strand
TCACTCGTCCTTTCAAAAAATCGCTGGAATCAATTTTGGAACTACTATATGCGCTGTGGTAATTTTTAAATGTGACTAGATCTAAAAAATGTTCTACAGTATATTGATGACCAACCCCTTTTACCGTTTCAGGCGCTATAAAGATTCAGTTCATCCAGATATCCCTGGGGAAAATGATTGACGGGAAGAAGCTGGTTGACCCGATCAAGGAAAAATTAGAAGATCCAGACAAACAAGCCACCGAGGCCCTGTCGCCTTGAAGATCTAGCGTTACTTAACCTGGCTCCTTTTGGACATATCTCTATCCCGAAAAAAGAATTTGATACTGACTATCTGACTTTAGGAGTTCAATTATCAAAAATTTATAATGATCGAAGTATCTTCGCGACCATGTTGGTCGCCATCGCCGACTTTCAGACGCGTCGGCCTTTTTGAAGAGGAGTTCAAGCTTATGGATCAGGAAGACAATCTGGACTATCTTTCTAGTGAAAAAATTTCCAAGGCTCAGGCGGAAATTGCCACTCTCACCGCGCTTAATAAAGCTCAGGCCGCGGCGATTGAGGCCAAGGAAGAGGAGAGTAAGGCCAAGGAAGCGGCGATTAAGGCCAATATAGCGAAGCGTAAGGCCAAAGACGCGGAGCTTGTGGCCAAGGAAGCTGAATTTATATTTTGGCGAAGAAAATTAAGGGCTTGCGTCATCAGGCTATACAACAAGAGTTTCTCCATTAGGAAAATCAGCGGTATAATGAGTCTAAGCGAGGATGAAGTCACCCAATGTATGGAGGAGGGCGAAGTCTGGGAAGACATTAAAATTATAAGCGGGTAATAATTACTGGAACTAGGTTGATACAGGAGGCTTTTAAGGGCGCCTGTTTGGTTTGCTTAGTTAGTTAGAAACATGGTCATCGCGACCAAACCTGGGAGTTTGACGGGAACTTTTTATCTGGGCTGGCCTATCAAGCGACAATCGGTTTTTGACTAGGAGCCTGTCGTTTTATAGTTTTTTTGTCTGCCTAACTCATTGATTTTAATATTTTTTTATTTGATACCTTTTTTGGAGCTTTGGAATAATTATAAAATTCAATAAATTTTGTTTAAAACCTGACAGACTTCTAGCAGGACAATTAATGTTAAGATCTATTAGTGATAACAAGGTGTAATTAACGTCAAAATTAGATGAACATATGTTGTTTTTTAAATTAATAGATAGCCAAAATAATATGAATCCGATCCAAGGTCTGTAATAATACCCGATTAAAGAATTAGAGTACTTTAATAGTTCTTTTCAATGGTAAAATCAGAGTTTAAGAGTTATAAGACTGATTTATATCTTTTTAGATACAATTAAAATGACATAATTTAATGATAATTAACCTTTTTAGACAAAATTAGCGCGTCTGGCAGAGGTGGCTGTTAAAGATCGGCTAGGATCTGTGGTAACCGATTTGAACGGAACAACAGCTCGACAATTGATTGTCCGCCTCCTTGAAGGTGGCCCAGTTGAGGACGCTATAAGATTGGCGGGCCAGCGATTTAAGGCCTGTCCTGATGAGCTAAAGATGGCTTTGGAAGGTGATTTGTCGGAAAAACGTCGCGTGACGCTAATGATCGCCTTGGATGATATCCGGCGTTTAGAAACTATAATAGCCGAGTTGGATCGACACCTTCTCTCTACGCTCAAACCCTACCAAAAGGAATTTGATCCGCTCCAAACTATTCCAGGCCTCGCCGTGACTGGGGCGGCTCTACACTTGGCGCGAATAGGGCCAGACCTGGGGGCTTTCAAGACCGCTGAGCGTTTACCTTCTTGGGCGGGTCTGGCCCTGGTAACAATGAGTAGCCGGTAAAAGGAATAGCGGCCGAACTCGTATGGGGAACCGTTGGGTTCGTCGAATGTCGCGAGCGCGTGGGCCGCGATGGTTTTACCTGAACATCGCGCGGATCTTGAAATGAAAGCCCCGAACGCCAACCCACCATAAAAATGGGGAAAATCGCCTCTTTTAAGATAAAATTGATCAAATTAATCCGTAATTAGGCGTTATAACAACTACAATGAAACAAACTCTCCCAGGCTTGGTCGGGGCAATGATGGTGGCGCGCGCGTCAATGGCGAGTGGTAGCGACCTGGGAGACCTCCAAGAGAACGTGACCAGGGGGGCTTGGCGCGTTTAATCCCAGGCGACGGATCAAAGGGCTCTTTATTGAGGAAGCGCGAACGAGATATCTTAGCGGAGCCGCTGGGACAAAGTTTTAGGCCATATTTAGACCAAACGTCCCGCTTTTCGCCCGATAAGCTCTGTGGTTAGGCGCCAGAAACTCTAGAGGTTAGCGACAAGAATAAAAGAGGTAAGAAAAAAGCCGCCTTGGGGGCGGCTTAAGGAGGCTAACTCCAGTGAGGATTTCGGCGGATATGAGATAAGACATTGGTGAGTGAGGTTGATGATGGCGGGAAAATCCAACTGGTCGCTAAGAAAACGATTAATCGCGTTGGATATTTATTTATATAACTAAATAATAAATAAATTAGTTATAATAAAAGAGTAAAAAAGTAATAAAAACAATCCTTATTTTTAATATATTTAAATGTTAAAATATATTAAAGTTTATATAGTCATATAAACACTTAAAAAATATAGTTAATTGCATAAATATAACCTTAAAAGATCAATAAACATTAAGTTTTATAATACGCGGGGAACTTGGGGCGGGCAAGCTCCCCGCGGTTAGGCCCGCGGCTAAATAGCCGCGGCCAAACTTTCTTCTTCTTGGGCGTTTTGGTCAAACTCTGGTTCCAGAGTGAAGTTCCAGAAAGTGTCGAAAGCGTTTTGGGCTTGATCAAAGTTTTCTGGGGTTGGGGACTGATATCGGCTGTGATCCAGGCGTAGCCCCAGGGCCATGGTGCGGATTTCGCCATGGTAGCCAATGAGCCGGGTCACGGTCTCATAATCTCTAACCGGGGAGCCTTGCCAATGGGAGGCGGTGAAGGAGAACAGGCGCCTGGCCGGCATATTCCATTTGGAGGTGCCGGGGGGGAAACGCGAAAAATCCACCGTTAAACCAGTGTAAGCGGCTAGGCGTTTGAGTTCCTTAAGCCAATAGGCCAAGGTCTTGGCTCCAGATATCTCGGTGATCACGGCGACGTGGGTGGCCATGGGGAAGATCTTTTGGCCATCGAGCTCCCACCAACCTAAAATGGAATCCACCACCAAAGCGATGTCGTTGTAGGCCGTTTCCACGTTGACGCAGTCTCGGGCTAGTTTTACGTCAAACACCCCAGCTGGGTATTCCCCAGCCAGCAGTTGATCTGGCCAGTCTGGGGCTTGGGCTTCGGCGCCGCGGGCGCATTCGCCTTTGTCGCGCTCCTGACACAACCAGGCGTTATCTTTTTTTCGCGTTTCCACAAACAGAACCGGACATCCTTCAGCCACTAAACCCTCAACCAGTTGGTTGACGCGCCGGAATTGCTCTTGCCGGTGTTGGGAACCACCGTTTTCCTCGGCTTGGCGGGTGCCTTGGAGGCGGAAGCCTTGTTTGCGAAGGATTTGGGCCACCTTCTCGTGACTGATGGGGTGACGGTTAAGGGTCAGATCGCGAGCTATTTGGCGCGTGCTCTTGTTTGTCCACAATAGAGCGGGCTCGTTTTCGGTTTTCGTGGTCGCGCGCATGGTTTCATTGAGGGTGGACCATAACCCTGGATCCAATCGCTCAACCCGGGGCCGTCCGGCCCCAGGTCGACGAGTTTTCCCAGATTCTATGGGAGCCTCGTCCAGTTCCCTTAATCCTTTGGTGATGGTCACGCGAGACAGCCCACACGCTCGACTAACCATTGACACGCCACAGCGACCAATGCGCCGGGCTTCGCTGGCCGCGATCAGGCGACGTTCCCGCTCCCCGAGGTGGGGCCAGACATTGTTGAACATCTTTATTAGAGCGGATTCAGTTTCCATGGTTTTTCCCTTGGTGGAGATAACCTCCAAATTAGATCGCCTGGTCGCGTCCGAGAAGGTTATCGGTCTAAAGAGCGGCTAGAACCGAGGAGCCCCAGGTCTTGATGGCGTCAGCGGAGTCGCCAGGATCGCCATTAATTTTTAGGCCCGAACTGACCACTTTGGCCCCGAGTTCGCTTAATTTACCGGAAATAGCGTCCACCGCCCCGCAGAAGTGGGTGTAATCATTGTCCCCACAACCAAAGACGCCAGTTTTAACGCCAGAGGCCCCAATATGATCAAAGGATTGGAATAGAGGGATGAAGTCGTCTTGGAGCTCAATTTCGTCTTGTCCCCAAGTGGAGCAACCGAAGAGGACAAGATCCCGGCCAGAGCAGAGACCATCGGCTTTGACCTTGGTGACGTTGGAAGTGTCGACCGCGTGACCGGCGTCCTTGATTTGAGTGGACAATTGATTGGCCACCCATTCGGTGTTCCCGGTGGTGGAACCGTAAACTATCAACACATTGGCCATGATTTTTCTCCTGAAAGAGTACCCCCAAAAATTAGAGCCAGATTGGGCTCGGGGAGCGGACTAAATTGATAGAAGAAGGTTATCACAATTGAAACTCAATTACAATAGCGATAGCAAAATTTTTTTTATCCACGTGATTTAGAGGTTTTACTTAATTATTTCAAAATGTTAAGTAATAATGTATGGGGGTTATTTGACAGATTGACCCAGGTCAAGCGAAAAAAAATTTTGTCAAAATAAAAAAAAATTGGGGGTTGGACAGTCGAGAAAAGGGGAAATTGAGGTTTTGGCCAGATTTTGGTCGATCAATTTTGGTCGATCCAAGGATCGAGGGGAGAGATCGAGGGGAGAGAAATAAGACGTCTGACTCTGGCCCGCTTTTAGGACGTCGGGGGGGCTACCTATATATATAATAAATATAATATACTAAGTCTAATATATAGTTCTATATATAATATGTCTATATAACAATAGGTATAATTTTCCCAGAAATGGGCTTGGTAAGCGCGAGAAATTGTTGGCTAAAGGCGTCGGAAGAAACCGTGGCGGGCGTGAGATGGGTGATAAAAATAAAATACCCGCCCAAGTTAGCTAGTTTATTTTAATGTAGGAATCTGAAATTAGGCGCTTAAGGAGTCTAAGATTGGGCGCTTAAGGAATAAACGCGAATTTATTAGGAAATTGGCTCCCAGGCCTGGGTGAGAAATGGCTCCCGGAAGCGGTTGGTCAGATTAAGGGTGGTGGGGTCAAACCCAAAAAGATCGAGCCACATCCGAGAGCTTTCCATACATAGGTAAACCGTGGTTCGGGGATCCAGATGGGGTCTGAGGCGTTCCAAGAGACCTTGGTAAAGAAGTTGTCTTAGGGGCCTGGGGTAACGTAGTTTTCCGTCGTGTCCGCGGGTGAATTCCTCGTTAAATAGCTCCGAGGGATTGGCCGTTAAGAGAGCGTTTTTTAAGGGGGCTAGATAGCGAAAGCAGCCTAGGGAGATCCAGGCGATCCGATCCCAAGGGACGAATTGGTCAATGAGGTCAATGGTCGCCCCATAACCGGCTCGCCAACCCTGATGATGGACAATGGGGTCAAAATGGAGCCCGATGGGGTAACCAAAAGAAGCCGCCCGCCCGGCCGCGGCTAACCGACTTATTAAAGGGGCCGCCAAGGGTTCCAGGCTTTCGGCTATGGCCGGGGCGTTGACGGAAAAACTTAACACTGTCCGTCCGCCATGATCTAGTTCCATCAGACGCTCGAGGTCGGCCGTTTTAGTCTTTAATTCCAGGCAACTTTTGGTTTGATCGCGAAAAAGCTGGATCAACCGCTGGGAGACGCCGAATTGTTGGTCATAAATGAGAGAATCCGTGAACTCTCCGGTACAGAAACGGTAGGATCGCTCCGCTGGCCAAGCCGTGGGGAGCCGATCGGACTCCGCCTCTTCAATAGTCTTTAAGATCCCGGCTAACTCGATCAGAGCCTGGTTAAGGTTACCAAAGCGGATCACGGCCTCGGAGCCTAGGTAAGCGGCCAAGACACAATAGCGGCAGCCCAGATGACAACCTTGGCCAATGTGGATGATGTTTAGTCCACAACAATTATATAAGGGCGTGGCTGGGCAAGGTCGCAGAAATGAGCCCCGGTGGCGCGTCACCACTAGATCCCCAGCTAATAGGCTCGGGTAGTCCGCGGCCGTGATTGGTTCCATCACCGTGACCGGGTAGTCGGGACAATAACCATGGTCTAAAAATTCTGGCTCCACCAGGAATCTTTTAGGGGGTAGGCAGACCTTAGGCGCTGGGGGGAGATGGTTATGGGGCCACTGGGTCAAATGAGCGGTTCCTGGGGATTATAGTGGTTAGGCTGAGGGTGGCGTCAACCAAAAGGCCATAACAAAAGGCTTGGCTATAAATTAGGTTAGATATTACCAAATTTTCCAGGATTTAGCTCGGATAACTCAAAACCCACGTCAGGGGGAATTTGGGTTAAAAATCTGGCCAGGCGTTAGCCATACTCCGAGAGATAGCCACCTCGGCCAGAAGTCGCTTTCTTGGTTTTGGGCGGTTATCCAATTGATAGTTTGGTGGTTGGAGTTTTACTTCTCCTTTTTTGGGCGTGATCAAGCCATCAAATAAGAGGGCCAGGATGTGACTCATGGTTTCCTCATCGGATATTGGGCCGCCACACACGCGTTCCCTAACTTTTTTACCCAATAACGGGACATAAGTAAGTCCAACCTAAGGCTGTTGGAGTCAAGGAAATACGTCCAGATCAAAGCTCTGGGGAACCAAGCCTACAACCTAATTCCAATGGAGTTAAGGCGAGCGCGTGTCAACAAGAAAGAGACCCAAAGCTGTCTAAGATTAGGGTGACGACTTCTAGCGATGACCAACTGTCGACCCCTGTTAGGATCCAGAACAAGCTAAAAAAGGTCTGGAGCCCGCCGACACAGAGCCTAACGCCTCCATGGCGGCGTCAAAAGATAGCCATCCAGTTTTAATCATCGCTTCAAATTCCGGAAAGGATATCTGAAGCGAAAGCGAAGCGGAAGCGTCAGCCGCGTCAGATTGGGCTTCCACGGGGAAAATTTGACTGACGGCAAAAAGTGGTTTAAGCTTAGCTTAAGGGTGGCGCTTACCTACAAGCGCCAATCATGACGCCTTGTAGGATAGACTCGAGATAGCTCTATGTCCCGACTTCGGCGTCTGGGATGGGTAAAAAACTGAAATTGTGGAACAATTGATTAACAACCTGGCGGAATGTTTGGTGGGCTGGACTCTTGGGCGGGTTTTGGCTAACCTCCCGCCGAAAAAAGACTCGGACTCTGAGGGGAGGCTAATTTCTCTAAAATTCACGCTCCATGAACGGATACATTGGCTAGCTCATTCAAAGTAGTGAGGCGAATGATTCCCTAAAAATTAGCCAGAAGCGGAGGAGAAATAAAAAAAGTTTGACTTTCTGTCTCATTTTTGCGAGGATACTCAATAAGCTTTTTCGCCCGCGTAGTGGGCGGTATCCGCTGTATAAGGTTTAATCTTCACCTAGCGTATAATTATTGATTTAGATAGGTTTTCCTGTTTAGACAATAGCCACGAGTTATATTATGGATTTAAGTTTATTTAATTATACTGATAATCGCTTAATTAGCTGTAATTCAGACTTGGCATGGATCTTGCTCTCTCTCTCTCTCTCTCTCTCTCTCTCTCTCTAATAACACCCGCTAAAAATTTTCTCATTACTCTTTTTTATTTTTTTATTATGAAAGTGAAAACAGTTATCTCAATAATAATATTACACATAAAATCAACAATATTATTCTATTTTGAACGATTATTTTATTATGTAAATATTATAAAAAATGGTTGTTTTACATAAATTATTAAAAGCGCTTTATATAATAATATTGATTTATTATATATTTAAATAGTTTAAAAACAATAAATCTTTATTCAAATTAATAAGCGTAGGTATTACTATATGACAGCGGATAATACTAACAATAAGTTAAAAATACCTTTTACAGGGGAACGCTTTACGCCTGAGACGCGTGGAAACGTTCAGTTAGAACATCAACATAGATATTTGGTGGCTAGCCAAATTGTTGAGGGTAAAGTTGTTGTTGATATCGCTTCGGGCGAAGGATATGGCAGCGATATCTTATCCAAGACCGCTAAACATGTTTATGGCATTGATATTGACCCTCAGGCGATTGAACACGCTAAAAAGAGATATAATAAAGAAAATATTACATTTTTAACCGGTAATTGCGTAAATATTCCTTTAGATAATGATAGTGTTGATGTAATAATATCTTTTGAAACACTTGAACATATAGTTGAACAAGACGAAATGTTGTTAGACATTAAACGTATATTACATAAAGATGGAATTCTTATAATGTCTACTCCAATTAAAAACGATAATGCGCTTGTACATCATAAATTTCATGTTAAAGAATTATATCAAGATGAGTTTAATAATTTAGTATCAAAATATTTTAAAAATGTTAATATTTATTTTCAAGATATTATATATGCGTCACTAATTTATCTTGATAAAAATTTAGCGACATTTTCTGGTTATGAAATAGTTGATGATAATACCATTAAAATTAATGATCGTAATATATTTTCAAAATTCAGTCTAGCTCTTGCTTCTGACGCTGAATTACCTAATTTAAATACAAGTATTTTAGAACCAAAACCTAGAAGCAAACAAGTCATACAAAATATTTATATAGTTGTTAGTATGCTTAAATTAGAAAATATATTTAACAAATTATTTAATTGTATACGATATATTTATAAAAAAATAACGGGAAAATAATTTTTATTATTTGACATGGAGTTTGTTAGCTGTGAGCGCGCTTTTAACTCTCGAGAAGCACATACATATGTTAAATATCAAGTAATTAATTATCTATTAGAGTAAAAGGCAAGAGATAAATATTTTAAGCGAATAAGAAGGAATAAAATCTGAAATAATTGAGCGTATTTCGATAAATACTAAGATAAAATTGATTAATCTTAAAAGAGTTAAAAACTGATGGCTTCGCGAAAACCCCCTGTTTTAAAAAACAGGAGTTTTTCGGGACAAAAATTTTTTTGGGCTTCTGACAGGAAATTTTTCCCCAACCCCCAGCTCTCTTGAACATGATCGGATCCCGATCGGATTTCGATCAGATGGAATTGTAGCTTTTTCTCTAAAAACGGTATTTAAAAAGCATAATGACATATAATTAGATACAATTATCCAGTCGCGATACATTTTTATAGACGCGACTGTCCTTATTTGGTCATGAAGAATTTAGGTTTTTGGTTCTATTCTGGCCAGGCTAGTTCCCACAGCTCCTTTAACTTTTCCTCAGCCGCCAATTGGGCCAACGCCCCCGCTCGCGCGGCCAACTCCGCTGGCGACCCAAAACTTAAACGGATTTCCGCGTTCACATCCTCAAAAGTGGGATCAAGTTTTAAGGAGCAAGCCGGGGGCAAGGGCAGGGTTTTTAACAGTTTTCGCCTTCGCTCTTCCAATTGAGCTAGTTTCGGAAAACGTTTTTGTCTTAACCTTTCGCCCCAGGCTAGGGTAGAGTTGGCGGGCCAATTTTGAAGTTCCCGGACAATGGTGACCAGCGGTTTATTTTCTCTCCGAGCTAGATCCTCTAACCATTCCAACCACAGACGGCGATTTTGGAGACTCGGGCGATGGGCTTCCATAAGAGCCCACAGTTCTTCCCCTTCTGGGCCTAATTCGGCTAAACGGGTGGCGGAGGCTAGATCGAGTTTGTCCTGGGCCAAAGCCAAAAGGATATTGTCGGGTAATTGGGCGGCCAAGAAATATTGGTTTTGGATTTTAGGGTTAGGGGGGATATCGAGCCGGGCGGCTAGATTTTGGGCGTTATCGCCTAGATCCGTGACTAAAGCCCGCCAAAGGCGGGCTTTCTCCGCCGCGTTAGGTCGCCGATTAAGGTTATCAGCCAGGGCCAAAGCCCACAGTTGGGCTTTGGAGCCGGCGAATAGTCGAATGGGCGTGTCGTGGCGACCTAATCTCTTTAAGGCCTTAAGCCTTAACCCCCCGGAGATGATGACCATTTGGTCGTCTTTGTCCAAGGTTCCCCATAAGGGATGGATTAGACCGAGGGTTTGGATAGACTCGGTTAACCCCCCTAGCTCCAAGACCTCACGCTCGCGGCCAAAACTTAAGGGCCAGACCAAAAGTTTCTCGGTCAAGGGCCAGCTGACCAGCTGGCTGGTGGCCAGAAGTCTAGACCCATTAAAGGCTAGCTCGCCTTGGTCATCCCTCGCTCCAGCTAGGGGCGAGGGGTCGGGCCAAATGGTCAAAATGGCGACTCCTACTTAACGGCGATGGCCTCGATTTCCAGTTTGGCCGCCTTGGGGAGAGCCATGACCTCCACCGTGCTGCGAGCGGGATAGGGGGGGCTGAAAAAGGACTGGTAGATTTCGTTGACAACGGTGAAATCTTCCAGATCCGTTAAGAAAATACCCACCCTCACCACGTCGTCAAGACTAGATCCAGCGGCTTCCAAGATGGCCTGGATATTGCGCAGGGCCTGACAAGCTTGGTCGACGGTTTCGGAGGGAATAATTCCATCGGTCGGGTTGATGGGTAATTGGCCGGAAACATAGATGGTCTGGCCCGCCACAATAGCCTGGCTATAGGGGCCGATGGCCTTGGGGGCGTTGAGGGTTTCCACGGGTTGTTTCATTAACGGATCTCCTTATAGTTCTGGTCGCCGGGCGGGCTTTCTATTTTCCGCCAGGCTAATATCTTGGTTGTTTAGGCATAGGGCCAGATCGAGGTTAATCTAGTCCGCGGTATGGTCTTAGGCCTGGGTCGCCTTAGGCTCGACCATAACGTCTTTGCCGGCCCTGAAAATCCGCGATAGCGCTCAGAAAGTCGGCCTCGCTAAAATCCGGCCATAGGGTGTCAGTAAAGTATAGTTCCGCGTAAGCTAAGTGCCATAACATAAAATTGGACACCCGTTTGTCCCCGCCCGAACGGATCAACAGATCCACATCGGGCAGACGCCCCGTCCAAAGGCTTTGACCGAAAATGTCCTCGTTAATGGCCAAGGGATCCAGGCTCCCGGTTTGGGTTTTCGTGGCCAATTCCCGAACCGCCTGGGTTAGTTCCGCCCGACTGCCATAAGATAAGGCCAAAGATAAGGTCAGATCTTGGTTATGGGCGGTGAGTCGCTCGGCCTGGTCTAAAGCTTGGCGCGTCTGGGCCGGGAGCGACCTAAGGTCGCCCACGGCCATTAAGCGCACTCCCGAAGCCAAGAGCTCGGCCGTTTCCGAGTCAATATATTGGCCCAGCAAGGTGAAAATGTTGCCCACCTCTTCCGTGGAGCGGGCCCAGTTTTCCGTGGAAAAGGCGTAGAGGGTTAAATAACGAATTCCCAGACGATGGGCGGCTTTTAAAACCGTCCGCACCGGCTCGGCTCCCGCGGCGTGCCCCTCGGAGCGCGGCAACCCACGAGCCTCGGCCCAACGGCCGTTGCCATCCATGATAATGGCCACGTGGCGAGGGGGAGGGGCGATCTGGGTCAACAAACTCGCCCGGGCCAGCGCCCAGGCCTCCGGGAAAGCCAACAAGGAGAGCGTTCCATACAAAACTCCTTGGCTTGGGGGTGGTTAGCGCTTGGTTTAGCGCGTCCGCCGCGTCTTAAGATAGCCAACCAAAGGCCTAGCCAACGTTAGGCGTAAAGTTTATTAGGCTTAAGCCAAAATTAAGCCAAAAATCCTCCGGCTTAAACCGAAAAAAGACGCTCAAAAATAGTCTCTGTCCAGCGGAAAAATCTATTGGGCTCAAAAATGGCGGTCAGTTCCTCGGCCGACAAATGCTCTCGAACCCCTGGGTCGGCTAAGAGTAAGGCCAAAAAATCCCCCGCCCCCTCGGCCGAGCGTAAGGCTTGTTTTTGAACCAGGGCGTAAGCTCGCGTTCGGCTGAGACCTTTTTGGCAGAGAGCCAGCAAGACCTCTTGGGAGTTATAAAGGCCCTGGGTGAGAGTGAGATTTTTGGCCATGACCTCTTTTTTGACCACTAAGCCCGCGACTAGGCTGGTGAGGCGGCGCAGCAGAAAATCGGTTAGCCCCGTGGCCTCGGGGGCGATGATTCTTTCGGCCGAGGAGTGGCTGATGTCGCGCTCATGCCATAAAACCACGTTGTCTAAGGCCACTTGGGCCTGGCTTCTAACGACCCGGGCGAGACCGGCGATGTTTTCGGCGAGGATCGGGTTTTTTTTGTGTGGCATGGCCGAGGAGCCTTTTTGACCACGTCCGAAGGGCTCTTCCACTTCCGCCACTTCGCTGCGGGCCAAGAGGCGGATCTCCACGGCCAGTTTTTCGGCCGAGGTGGCTAAAAGGGCCAAGGTTTGGAAAAAATAGGCGTGGCTATCCCGGGCGATGATCTGGCTAGAGACGGGGGCCGGTTTTAGACCAAGTTTAGCCAGGGCCTTTTCTTCCAACTGGGGCGACAAAGAGCGAGCGCTATAGTTACCCACGGGCCCGGAGATCTGGCCAAACCGGAGTTCCTCTAAAGCCAATAGGAGCCGATTCTCCTGACGGTCGAACTCGGCGTAAAAAGAGGCTAGTTTTAAGCCAAACGTGGTGGGCTCGGCGTGGATACCATGACTGCGCCCGATGATGGGGGTATCCCGAAATTCGAGGGCTCTTTGTTTTAAAGCCTGTTTTAAAGCTAAAACGTCCGCCAGGATAATTCGGCCCGCCGCCAATAACCTTAAAGCCAAAGAGGTGTCCAAGACGTCGGAGCTAGTTAAACCATAGTGAAGAAACCGGGCGGCTAAACCCACGTTTTCCTCCACCGCGGTGACAAAGGCGATGACGTCGTGGTGAACGGTTTTTTCGATTTCCGCGATCCGCTCCACGTCAAAACGAGCCTTTTCTTGGATTTGTTGGGCCTCGGCCTGGGGAATTAACCCTAACTCGGCCTGGGCGGCCACCACGGCTAGTTCCACCTTTAACCAAGAAGCGTATTGGTTTTCCAGAGTCCAGATTTGGGCCATTTCAGGCCGACTATAACGTTCGATCACGCGGATTTGGCCTCCGTTTCCGGGGTTTGGGCGAGCTGGCCCAATAGACTGGCGTGGTAGGCCTCGGTGACGCGCGTGGAGACCATTTGGCCATAAAGCTCTGGTGGGCCGGGGAAATTGACGATTTTTAAGGTTCCATCCCGGCCAGACATCTGACCAGGCCGACGACCCGGGCCAGTGACCAGAACCGACACGGTTTGGCCAACGAGGGCTTGGTTAATGTCTAGGGTGATGGCCCGTTGGATTTGTTGGATTTGGGTTAAACGGCGCCCTTTTTCTTCTTCGGAAAGTTTATCGGGTAGATTGATGGCCCGAGTTTGTGGCCGGTCGCTATATTTAAAGGAGAAGATGGCGTCAAAACGAATTTTCTCTAAAGCCTCGATGGTTAGCTGATGATCTTCTTCCGTTTCCCCGGGAAATCCCACAATGATATCGGTGGACAAAGATAAACCCGGCTGAGCGCGGCGGAGTTGGTCAACCAATGAGAAATATTGTTGGAGATCATAATGGCGACCCATGGCCTTTAAGACTTTGTCCGAGCCCGATTGGAGCGGCAGATGGAGTCGGGGGGCTAAAACTGGTAGAGAGCCAAATAGCTCAATCAGCCGCGCCGAAAAATCCTTGGGATGGGAGGTGGTGAACCTTAGTCGCCACAAGTCGGGGAAACTAGCTAGTTTTTTCAGCAGCGTCACGAAAGCTGGTTCCCGATCCCCCAAAGACGCCCCGGCCGGGGCGTAAGAGTTGACGTTTTGACCTAATAAGGTGATCTCTCGACAGCCTTGGGCGATGAGGCTCGCCGCTTCTTGTAAGATATCCTGGGGCGGGCGACTAGTTTCTCGTCCCCTTAAATAAGGCACCACGCAATAAGCGCAGAAATTGTCACAACCTTCCATGATGGTGATACTAGAGCTTAAAACGGAACGATCTGGGGCTAAGATGGGTCTAGTTGGTTGAGGCGCCCCGTTTCCCACGAGGATTTGGGCTGGCCCCTGTGGATCCAAAGTAGCCAAAAGTTCGGGAATCTCCAGCAAACGTCTAGGGCCGGCCACTAAACTTAAAAAGGGAACTTTTTGGAGGAAGTTTGCCCCTTCCTGCTCGGCCAAACAACCCCCCACCCCAATAAGTAGTTCGGGCCGTTTTTTTTTAAACGGTTTTAGCTCCAGTAAGCGGGTAATCACCCTTTGGGCCGCCTTTGCCCGGATGGAGCAGGCGTTCAGGAAAATGAAATCCGCCGTCTCCATGGTCTCGGCTGGGAGCCAACCGCGCTCGGCCAACAACCCCATCAGACGCTCGGAGTCGTAAAAGTTCATCTGACAGCCGAAAGTTATGACGTGGTAGCGTTTCATAAAAATCTTGGGCGAGCCTTTATATGGCTAAAAAGGTAGGGCGCAAAAACGTCGCGCGCGTTTAGACCCGGCCTGGCCACGAAATAAGGGTCAGTTTTAGACTTTTGGGCGATATCTAAACCGAGCTGACCGACTCGGCTTTTAGCGGGAATTTAGCGCTATTTTCTGGTTTTGGCAAGATCATTTTTGGTGGTTGAAGTTATAAAAAGTTAATTAGAGAATAAATAATTAAAAAAAAGGTAATTTATAGAGAAAGATCTAAAAAAGGCGCGGAAGGTAGATCAAAGCGCTGGTTAGGGTGGGGGGCGGTCAAAAGAATGGTCTGGGCGCGATTATTGGAGTGGGTCTTTAGGAAACTCATGGGGAAATTTAGGCGATATCTAGGCCAGGGGAGCGCCTAGCCTAGAGTATTTCATAATTATGTTCATTTGGCCATTTGATCATTTGTTCTTTTAACCATTTGAACATTCGCCTGATCTGGCTAAAGGATAACTGGGCCAGGGGGCTAGCTAATGGGCGATGAGGCCAGGGAAAAGACTTAAAAACCTTTGACCCGCCGGAACAATATAGGTCGAAAGCGCGCGGCGGGAGAATCGCTGGTTAAGCTCTTTCAAGAGTCCCGGCGGTCATCGGTTCGAATCGGCTGGAGCGTGACTAGACCGTCGCGGCGCTCAGCCGGCGAGGTTTTTTGGTCGTGAGGCTTTTGGTTGAGGCGCCAAATTTGCTTTAATTTCCTTAATTAGTTCGTTCTCAACTATAATGATCTTATGATAAATATGCAGAAACCCTCCAAAAAAATAGGGAAAAATGACATTACCATGCTTCCAGTAGTAACGGTTTCGAAATTTTTTCATTTTTGCGATCGGTTCTCAATAAAATCGTAGA
>JAISYP010000130.1 GCA_031269825.1 Deltaproteobacteria bacterium | reverse complement strand
TTCACTCGTCCTTTCAAAAAATCGCTGGAATCAATTTTGGAACTACTATATGCGCTGTGGTAATTTTTAAATGTGACTAGATCTAAAAAATGTTTTACAGTATATTGATGACCAACCCAAGCTACCTGGAGCTATAGTCGCCTGAGTATTTTTATTGGTTAATAAACGCGGATTTAATTTTTTCTTATGAGATAATCAAAAAAAGGTAGTCTCCATGGCTGACGCTATAAACCGCGCGGGCTCTCTTCAAAACGCGCCACCATCTTTAATTAGATTACACCGCTTGGTCTGGATCGCCCTGATGGCGGCTTTGACGGGGGTGGGGGGGCTCCTGGCCATTCCCATTAATCCGTTCAGTCCCGCGCCCATTACCCTGCAGACGATGTTCGTTCTTTTGGCGGGCTTAATCTTAGGTTCCCGCGCCGCCGCTTGGGCCATGTTATTATACCTGTTGGCCGGTATATTAGGTTTGCCCGTATTCGCGGGTGGTAGAGCTGGGTTAGCCGTTTTTTTTGGGCCCACGGGGGGGTTTCTATTGGGATTCGTCCCCGCGGCGATGTTCTGTGGTTTAGCTAAAAAAGAACCGGTTAGAAGTTTCTTGAGCGTGATGGGGTTTTGTTTGGTGGCTACCGCCATTACTTTGGCTCTGGGCTCGATCCAGCTTTGTTTAGTCTTAAAGATATCCTTTGTTAAAGCTTTGCTCGTGGGCGTGGTTCCTTTTTTACCGGGCGGGCTTTTAAAATGTCTGGCCGCTGTCTCCATCTATCGCTTTTTAGCGATAAATAAGCTTTTAAGACTATGATCGCCCATGGTTTTAACGTTTGTTATCGCCATCCTGGGAACGACCAAGATACTTTAAAAAACCTCCGCTTTACGTTTAAAAAAGGGGAAATTATCGGTTTGGTCGGAGTTAATGGCAGTGGTAAATCTACCTTTTTAAGTCTTTTGGCTGGTCTTTTTCAGCCAACTTCAGGTGATTTAGTCGTTCTTGAGCAAGATTTAGCGAAAAATGGGGCGAAATTTAAAGGTAAAGTCGCTTTAGTTCCCCAAAATCCTGATATCTATATTTTGGGCTCCAACGTCGAGGAAGATTTATTGTTAGGCGTTGATCCCAAGGATAGGGAAAAACAAGAGCGAGCGCTGGCTTTGGCGGACTCCTTTGGTCTAACGGATCTACTTAAGCGGCCGATCCACGCCCTTTCCCATGGTCAAAAAAGGAAACTCACCCTGGCTTCTACTTTGGCGACTCAACCAAGTCTACTGTTGCTGGATGAGCCCTTCGCGGGTTTAGATTATCCCGCTATTTTGGCCATTAGAACGATTTTGGAAAATAATAAGAAAGCGGGAATTACCCAAGTGGTCGTTGGCCACGATCTGGAAATGTTCGTGGATCTGGCCGATTCCTTCGCGCTACTTAATGATGGCCGAATCGTCGCCATTGGCGACGCGGCGGAAGTTTTTCCCCATCTATTGGTTAATGGAGCCCGTCCCCCTGGTCACGGGTTTGAAAAGCGCGGCCGCTAAAAAATCCGCTTTAATTTATTCAAGATAACATTTTTATTCAAGATAATATTTTTATTCAAGATATTTATTCAAGGAAAAATGAAGGTCGCCAGTAAGGAGCCGTTAGTAAAAAGCGCGTAGATGGTTATTTGATGTGTTTTTTTTCGTTATAGCGGAAGATATTTCAGTAGTCGAGGAAAATTATTATAAATCGCGTTAAACGCGCGGTTCAGACTCCGCCAGTTACTTATCCCATAATTAATTCTTAACGCGCGCTAAGCGAAAATCAGGCCAATAATTTTACGCGCCTCGGGTTAATTTAATATTATTCATAAGCGACCGCCCACGAGACAAACGCTCGCCGCGTATTGGTGATTTACATTACTACCGTAAGCAGTGTCCGCGGTGATTACTTCTGGGGCGAGTGATTTTGAAGTCACGTCATCATTAGCCAACGCCAAGGCGTGGGCGTGGGGCGTGGGAGTCACGCTGATGGGCTCTGTCCAGCTTTACGCGCGTTATAAATGTGAGCCCCATACTTATGTCCTCGGACTCTTCGCCAGTGGTATAATTTTCCATGACTTGGACATGATAGCCGATCCCCTTGTGCCCGTAAAACTCGCGTCTGGGTCATTAGGGGTCTAGAGAGAAGAACTCGAAATCTATTTTTGGGCTCCGTAACTGTAAGAGTTTCCCTGGGGTCGCTACGCTCATCAGCTAGATCCAGATCGAATCGCTTGTTCAGGACTTTGACTACCCGCTCAAAGCTGTCCATATTGGAAACAACAGGATCACCCTCGAATTGCCGAACCAACGGCAAATATCATGGCCGACAGAAAGTAAGGCTCTATGACGGTTTTCAGGCGAAACCTGGCTAAAGCGGCCGTAGCCTGAGTTTGGGCTGGTCTAAATATTTTTCGGTTCAAGATGGGTCAACCAAGTTAGAAAGTTCCCTGTGATTTTTCTTGAGAGCGCGGAGAAAAATTTCGACGGTTCTGGAGCGAGAATTCAGCCGGCCGAGGCTTTTCATGTTCGATTGGAGAGGCGCGCGCTATCTAGCCGTCGCTGGGAAAGATCTATGGGGAAAACTTCAGCCAGATGGACGGTTATTGAGTCAAAAATATGACTAATGATATTATTATTATTACTTAATTCGCTCCGAAATCGATGTAGGCGCGAAGGTCGAGCCTGGCTTCCGCGTCGTTCTTACTTTAGAAAGGCCAAAAAATAATTTTGACGTCGCTTGGAAGGGGGTTTTGTACTCCGGGGCGTTGAATTTTATTAGCTATTTTTTTCCAAAATACGCCAAACTTCTGGATAAGTCCAAGGGCGTGACAATAAAATTTAGCGGCGCGGAGCTTCACCTATCCGACTTTATCACTAATGTGAAAATGAGGATCTCGGATGTCATGATTTTGGCCCCTTTGAAGCGAAATCGATTTACCCGATTTGTGGTAGAACAACAGCACGCGTCGTATAAAAAAGTCAATAAGAGACTGTTTGAGACTTGGATTCGCCTTCGCGCCGCTTCCACTGACGAAGAGTTAGAGTTTGTCGCCATTCACACTGGCGACCCGAAATCTCCACTTGACGCCAAATGCTCGCCTGAGCGAGGTGTTTTCTTAGAAGCTCATGACAAGTGGGGAAGTCATTTTTATTTTCCTATACTTACAGTCCTAAGTTTATCTTTAGATGAACTTAGGAAGGATCCGCGTCCTTTTTCCTTGATTTTGCTGGCTTGGGTTCTGCTTTTCAAGTATGGTGACGCGACTGAGGAGGCGCGTGAACGCGGCTACAAGGAAGTCTTTGATCGGGCGCGGGAATTGAATTTGGATCACGACCGATACGCTTACATTTACCGTTTCATCTGGAGTATATTCGTTGTTTACGGAAAGTCGGCCTTCGCCAAAAAAATCGAGGATAAATACCTTATGCTTATTATGACGAGCGACGAGTTTCAGCGGGCGTATCCTGAGGCTCTGATAAGCAAATACCAATGGGAAACTAGTGTTAAAATCGCCAAGCGGTTGTTGCGCCGAGGCTATCCCATTGATGAAGTCATTGAAGTAACTGACCTTAGCCGGAAAGAAGTCGCGGCCCTTAAAGCTAAACTAAAAGCTGGTAGTAAAAAGGCTTCCCCAGCGCCCGCCGCTTCTTAACCCTTTTGGCTTGAGGTCGCTGGCCACGCTTTTTCCCCACGGCGCCTCGAGCCAATTTAGGCCAGCCCAATAGATTATAGACGCGTCTTAATAACGGGGATATCAGCTCTTCGCTCTTAGGGGAAATCATAATTTAGTCTGAATTTTCCGCGATTTACTAAATATTATATGTTGTTTAAAGTTTTTTAGTTTAAAGAGTAAGTTAGCCAACTATCAATGCTCATTTAAACTCATAAATCTGAGGTGACACTGGCTCATATTAAGAAATGAAACCGCGACGCCAACGCGCCAATATAAATTTTAACCCAGGCTCATCACCTTAAAAGCCTCTCCTTTTTTGGGCTGATAGTCATTAAAACGTGATAAATATATTAAAAGCGGAGGCGGACTTTGGCGAAGTCCAACTGGCCGAGGAGCTATGTCAGCGCTATAGTCTGAGGTAAATAGGCTAAGGAAGATAATGACTTTCCTGGCTTTTTTTGTTATGAGGTTAAGACCGAAGAGTTAACCCGCCGAAAATTTTACCGCTATGATCGAACTCTATAACCAGTTAATGGAGAACGGCCTTGAAGTCTACGTTATCTCAGCCTTCTCTGAAGAGATGTCCCCCTGGTGGCGAGTGACTCAAAATGTGGTTATAACGTTAAACCGAGAAGGTCTTTGGCGACGACAAGACGCTAAAAAATCAACGCGCTGGGGAGCTGGTTAACTCACGCTTTTCAGTCAAAGCCGGAGCCTAAATATCAAGCCGCTAATCAACAATTAACCCTCACGCCTCACCTGGTTATTCCCATGACTTGGTTTGAGGGTAAATACAGCGCCTTCGTCGGCTGGCCGGCTGGCTTGACCAGTATAAGAAGCCAGGGTCGCGAGGGCGACATTCCGCGCTCCGTCGGGAAGACGCTTTAAAACGGCGTGGAGGTTAGTAAAGGCGGCGTCCGGGTTTTGGTTAATTTTGGGCCTCTTGACTGGAAACCAGGCGAAAATCTTGGCTGGATTCGGCCGCCCAGCGGTAGCGACTTCGTCCGCCGGGCGCCGCGGACAATAAATAACTAGATGGTGGTTGAGGCGGATGAAATTCAATAACGCGCTGATAGAGCCTAGCGAAAATGGCTAGCCATAACCTAGGGGCGTCAATTTAATCGCTTTAATGGCCAGGATCGAGCGTTAACGCTCTATTCCGGCTTATAAGCTTTACAGTTATTGAGCGGCAATCCCCAATTTTCGCGGTCTATTGGCTATTTTAATTTTCTAGGATAGTTTCTATCTGTTAGCTACTATTATTATATAATTAAGAAATATTTTATTATTTATAATAACTACTATAGTATTCTTTTTTTTATTTTTATTTTTTAAATAATTAATAACATTTGATAAAACTTATAATAAATCTTTAATCATCATTAAAATCAAATATTTTTATTAATAGTAAGTTATTTTTATTAGGCTTAATTAAGTCTCTAAGGGATTAATTTTGATGGCTTCGCGAAAACCCTCCCCAATATTTTGAGGGAACGGATGAGGAGAGCGAGAAGTTCTACTCACCCACGAAACCGTTTGGTTGATGGTCAGAAGGCTATCTCGGAAAGAGTCATGGGCGCCTGTCACTAGCCTCAAACCCTAAAAGAAGGAGGAGGCCCTGAACGGATACAATATTTGATATAAAAAATAAATCTGTCGTGGTTGGAATGGAATGTAACCATACCAATGAAGAAATGCGATAATGCGAAACCTTTGACAAAGAACTGAGCCAAGGTCAGGATGAGCTTCGTGACGGCTCGACGGTAGTGGATAGGGATTTGAACTCACTAAACTTCTTAACGTCAAGGCTCCGTGAGAAGTTCAACGACAGACTGGGAACCTATTTTGACGATATTTTCGCGCGCGTTAGGGAGATAAAATTAGTCAGATCAAATTTTTAAACGACCGCCCGCGAGACAAAAAAATCACCATAAACCGCCGATTATCCGAGTGATTATCCAAGTGATTAACCGATTGATTATCTAGGGCCGATTCAGAGGTCGACTATTGGTTCTTTTTCGCGTCACATGTCTATCGTCCATTTTGGCCCAAAAGTCACCTTAACTTGCTCTCCATGGCCGTAGATGGCCATCCCTATGTCGATAATCTCTTTGGCCCTATGCTGTATTATGCCATGGTAGTTTCTAGTTATTATGTCGTTT
>JAISYP010000123.1 GCA_031269825.1 Deltaproteobacteria bacterium | reverse complement strand
TGGTTGGCCGATCGTCGACCGTACTCTATGGTTGAAATTATTGATACCGTCGAAATGGTTCTTGAGCGAGATTTTGGGATCAAATGTCGCCATAAAAGGTTGCGATTGCCTTCAATAGCGTCAGATTTAGCTTGTTTAGTTGATTGGGGGCTTCAGAAGTTTGGATTATATCATCAAAAAATACATGTCCTTTCTGAAATGAATAAGACTATCGCTTGTTCAATAGATTTAGCGGAAAAAGAATTAGGTTATAATCCGAAAATTGATCTAGAAGAAGGAATGAGGCGAAGTATAGCCTGGTTGATGGAGCGGCCTTCTGAACGTGATAAGCTTATAAAAACAAGGTAACCTCCGAGTGAATGGTTCAGGGAATTCGGATAATTCGGATAGTCTAATAACGCTTAAGAAGTAACTGACTAAGTTGAAGCGGTTGAGGGATAGATATGTTGGAGGTGAAGGCGTTGGTGGAGGGGCTGGAAATGATGAGGGAAACCGCGGTTTATTCGCTTGGCTCTGTGTGAAAAGATACTAGCGATGGTATTACCCCTGTGGCATGAATGGTTTATTTTTGATGGTCTCGCGAAAAGTCCAAAATTCAAGAATCCTAATTGATAAGTTATTGAAATTAATACTCTTTTATTTAATAATTTTCCTTAATCTAGGGTTTTCGAGAAGCCATCATTTTTAACCTTGTTACAAAAATTAGCGACAATTAATTAGATCAATTCAAATAAGTTGATTTGTTATGGGTATATTTAATTATGTTACACTTAGTTACTGGTGGAAGTGGTTTTTTAGGCAATCTCATCGTCCAAAGACTTTTGGAGGCTGGAGAACGGGTTCGAGTGTTGGATCTTTGGCGTGATGAAAGTCTCTCCACGGAAGCGGAATACGTGGAAGCCGACATTCGCGACTCCACCGCTGTAGCCCAGGCCATGAAGAGTGTTGAAGTAGTTCACCATGTCGCGGCTAAAGTGCCTATTTCCAAGAGTGGGGACATTTTTAGGCAAGTCAATATTGATGGCTCCCGTATTGTGGCTGAGGAGTCAGTTAAGGCTGGCGTCGGATATTTCGTCTACATGTGTACCTCTTCAATATTTGGCGACGCTCAGAATCCTATAACTCAAGAAACGCCTTACAGCCCGATTGAAATCTATGGTCAATCTAAGATGGAGGGGGAATTGGCCGTTAAGGCTGTTTGTGACACGGCGAAATTGCCTTTGATTTTAGTTCGCCCACGAACTATCCTAGGCTTAGGTCGTTTAGGTATTTTTCAGATATTATTTGAGTGGATCAGTGAAAGTCGGAATGTTTATGTTATTGGAGATGGTCGCCACAAATACCAATTTGTTCACGCTCAAGATCTCATGGACGCGTATATGCTCGCTTTGAAGTTGGGTCGACCTGGCGTGTACAATGTAGGGGCCGCCGAATTTGGAACTTTAAGAGAAGTGTTGGAGAATGTTATCCTTCACGCTGGGACTACAAGCCGTGTTAAATCACTACCAATTGGTCTAAGTATCACTTTATTAAAGATTTTAGATAAATTTTCTATGTCTCCTCTTGCTCCGTGGCACTATCTGACATACCATAAACCTCTATATTTTGACATACAACATTTGCTGGATATTGGCTGGCAACCTCAATATTCTAATGATAGGATGTTTATAGAGTCCTACGACTGGTTTGTTGAACACCGTAACGACCGTAATATGGCGGTTGAACAAGGTGGGAGTCCCCATCGAAAGGCCTTAAAACAGGGTATTTTGAGGTTATTGAAGTGGATGTCTTAAGCTTCCAAATGGTTGCCTTGGGTATTTATAGTCGGAGCTGGACTAAATACCTGTTTAGGTAATATGTGTTTAAAACATTCTAGGTTAGTCGCGAAACCTGGTTTTTGGCCCATTATTACTTCTTCATGGTTTCTATTAGGGTTATTTTTTTTGGAATTAACGTCATTCTTTTTGCCAAGGCTCTAGACAAACTTCCAGTTTCTGTCGCTTATCCTGTTTTCGCGGGACTGGGTTTTTTGTTAGCAACGATTTTTCGAATATAATGTTTCATGAAAGTTTAAATATGGTTAAAATTATTGGAACTATAACTATATTTATTTCTATAACAATTTTAGTTGCCAATAAATAAATAAATTTAATTTTAAAGTTATATGGCTTAAAATGTTTTATATAATACTTTAAATACTTATTTAGTTTGATTCATAATAATTTGGTGCTTATGGTATGATTTATTAAAATTATGTCAGGGTTCAGAATTTGATGGCTTCGTGAAAACCCTAGTTAAAGGGTAATCGCCAAGTAAAAGAGCATTAATTTCAATAACTTATAAATTCGGGTTATTGAATTTTGGATTTTTCGTGAGACCATCAGGCTTTCCATAGGATTTTGTCGTGTTCTAAATGAAAGTTATTGAATTGTTTAATTTTTCTTCAATAGCTAAAAGCAGGCGTGAAATAAAATTGATTAAACTCACGGAGTTAGATAGTTTAAAATCATTAATCCTATAGGCTTTAAGAACGCGCCTTCGCTCCTGACAGTTTGTTGGAGCCATTCATACAATAAATGACCTCAAAGAATGATAGCCAGTTTTGATAGCGACTAAATGACTGATAACAGCAAGAAAAAAGTATATTACAATATAAGAAGATAAAATTAATAAAATAATTAAGAAACTAAATATATTAAAAATAAATATAAATTAAAAAAACTAAAAAACTAACTAACCATTGATCATATATATGATTCGGCTGATTTTAAACTTAATTTATTAAATTTTATAATTATTAAAGCGTAACTTAAAAATAGGCTTAAAATAAAAAATAATTAAATTCAAGTAGTTAAGCGGGTAAAAGTCTATAATCCGACTGTCCCCTAGTCTTTCCATGATTTCTTTTTCTTATCTGATCGCCAAGCCAATGACCAAGGCGGTGGCGTTAACCACATAAAGCTTACGAATTAGATGTCCGTAACGATCCAGCTCCAACCAATTATTGACCGTTTTAAACCGACGACAAGCGGCCACGTGAAGGGGGAAACTTAATAAACCCAGCAACGCGGGCCATTCCACCAGTTTTCCCAGATAAAGGGTTATCATCAACAGCCAAATTAAAGGCCACCATAACAGGTATACTAAATAAGAACCTTCTTTACCCAAAAGACCAGCTAAAGTGGTTTTTTTAGCTAAAGCGTCAGTCTCAATTTCGGGAATACTTTGAAAGTAGAGAATTCCCGCCACCATGAAGGAAATGGGTAAAGCTAAGGCCCCTACCTCTCGGATAAATGAGCCGGTCAAGGCGGCTTGGGTTCCTATGGTCATGAAAAGTCCCATGTTGATAAAAACGGACAGCTCCCCTAAAGCTCTATGACCATATTTAATGGGCGGGGCCACATAGAAAAAACTCGACCAAGCCGCCACTACCACCATAATCCAAAGACTGACATTTTTTCCAATAATTACAATCGCTAATAGAAATGACACAGTATAACAAAATAAAATAGCTAATTTGATTTGTTTTGGCGATATTTGTCCTTCTTGGATGACTCGAGATCCGCCGATGGTGTCTGGGGTGTCAACACCCAAGGAATAGTCAAAGTAGTCATTGGCGAGGTTAGTGGCTAGATGCACTAAAAATGAGGCCAAAAGGATCAAAAGGAAAAGACCAATTTTGGCTTCCCCAGTATATTTGTAGGCCGCCGTAAACCCTAGGGCCAAGGGAAAGATGGTGGCGATAAAAAAGGGAGCGCGAGAGGCTTGTATCCAGGCTTTGAGGAATTTGACACGTTGGTTTGACTCTTTTGGCTCCTGGGGCGAGGATTTAATAGTTCCATCGTCAAGCGAGCCCAAATTATCAGCGGGGTTATAAACGTCAGTGGCGTCAGAATTTGTGTCGGGTTTAGGGGTGAAATTAACTAAATCATCTAGATGACTTTCCTGAATTTGTTCTAATTGGAAAAATTGGCCTAAATCTTGCTTTGTAGTGGCCGGATTGATAGCTGATTCGCTAATGTTGTCTGGATGATGGTCGAGGTTTTTTGGCGCGCCCAGAACGTCGAGGGAGTCAGAAGCGTTTTCGAGTTTAAGGGTAAAATTAGCTAAGTCATCTAGATGACTTTCCGGTATTTGTTCCAATTTACCAAATTGGCTCAAATTTTGCTTTGAAGGTGCGGGTCTGGTGGTTGATTCGCTAAAGTTGTCTGGACGCTGGTCGAGGTTTTCTATCGCGCCCAGAACTTTTGAGGCGTTTGAGTCATTGTCGGGTTTAAGGGCTAAATTAGCTAAATCATCTAGATGACTTTCCATTATTTGCTCCAATTTATCAAATTGGCCTAAATTTTGCTGTGACAATGCGGGATTGGTGGCTGATTTTTTAAAGTTGTCTGGACGCTGGTCGAGGTTTATTGGCTCGCCCAGAATGTCAGGAGCGTCAGAAGCGTTTTCGAGTTTAAGGGATAAATTTACTAAGTCATCTAGATGACTTTCCGGTATTTGCTCCATTTGACAATGTTGGCCCAAATTTTGCTGTAATGATGCTGGGTTGGTGGCAGATTCGTTAAAGTTGTCTGGACGCTGGTCGAGGTTTTCTAACGCGCCGAGAACTTCTGAGGCGTTAGAATCATTGTCGGGTTTAAGGGTAAAATTAGCTAAGTCATCTAGATGACTTTCCGGTATTTGTTCCAATTCCTCCAATTGGCCCAAATCTTGCGTTAATGTCTCTGGCTTGGTGGTTGATTCGCTAAAATTGTCTGGTTGCTGGTCGGGGTTTTCTGGCGCGCCCAGAACTATTGAGGTGATAGAGCCATCGTTGGGTTTAAGAGCTGAATTGGCTAAGTCATCTAGATAACTTTCCGTAATTTGATCTAATTTTCCAAATTGGCTTAAATCTTGCTTTAAGAATGTTGGCTTGGTGGCTGATTCCCTAAAATTGTCTGGTTGCTGGTCGGGGTTTTCTCGCGCGCCCAGAACGTCAGGGGAGTCAGAAGCGTTTTCGAGTTTAAGGGCTAAATTAGCTGAGTCATCTAGAGGACTTTCCGGTATTTTCTCCAATTGACAAAATTGGCTCAAATCTTGCTTTAATAATGTTGGCTTGGTGGCTGATTCGTTAAAGTTGTCTGGACGCTGGTCGGGGTTGTCTGGCGCGTCTAGAACAGAATTTGATGGCGTAAGCGGATGCTCCATTGAGTCACTGGAATCAGCTATATTATTGGGGTTTTGGGGAGTCATGACGCCAATGTCCTCCATGAAAATTGAAGGTTTAAAAGAAAAATGGCTAAAATCTCTAAAATTAATGGGATTTCACGGGAAGCGTGATCGCTCGAAGATTTAGTTTGATGTTAAATAGTTAAAATTGTCTATATAAAAATAAATAATTTATTAAATAAAATTAATAATTAACTTTTTATTAACTATTTATCTTGTTGTTTGTTGTTTGTTGGTTGTTTTTATTGTTTTTTTTGTTATATCATGTTATTTATATTATTTGTATTATTGTCCCTATTATCATTCATAATCATAAAACATACTAAATATTATCTAACTCCTAAACGCCCAAGTCACGGCCGAAACAAACTCATCGCCGCCTGAGCTAAACCTTCACTATCCAAGCCAAGACGGGTTCTTTGTTGAATTTGAGGGGCGTGTTCCACTGGCTCATCGGTTAGTCCCATAGCTTTGACCACCACCGTGGGGGAGCCTATGGGGCGACTAACCAGAATTTCGGCGACGGCGCCAAACAGTCCACCCGTCACGCTGTTTTCTTCAACGGTTAAGACATGGCCAGTGGCTTCGGCTGACCGGATGATCAGCTCCCGATCCAGAGGTTTTATAAACCGAAGGTTTA
Organism: Deltaproteobacteria bacterium; assembly: GCA_031269825.1. GTDB lineage: Bacteria > Desulfobacterota > Desulfarculia > Adiutricales > Adiutricaceae > JAIROO01. Next base: position 21,571 of record JAISYP010000123.1, on the reverse strand, counting down.
AAGTCTCCGCGTTTAAGCCTTTTTTTTCTAAAAGGTTGGCCGCCTCAAACGCTGGCCAGACCGTTTGGCCAATGGCCATAATAGTTAGATCCGCCCCGGCCTTTAAGATTTCCCCTTGGCCTACTACTAATGGTTGAGGAGAGCTTTCTAGGGGACGACCACTAACGGGGCCCCTGGGATATCTAATGGCGACGGGACCATTGATTTTAAGGGCCAATTCAAACATCGCCTCCATCTCATGTTCGTCTTTCGGGGCCATAACCGTAAAATTAGGTAACAACCTTAGAAAGGACAGATCCAAGCCGCCATGGTGAGTGGGGCCATCCTCGCCCACTAACCCGGCCCGATCCACGGCCACGATCACGGGTAGATTTTGGAGAGCCACGTCATGGAAAAGTTGGTCAAAGGCTCTTTGGAGAAAAGTGGAGTAAATGGCCACGATCGGTTTTTGGCCACCAATGGCTAGCCCCGCCGCGAAAGTTATCGCGTGTTGTTCCGCGATCCCCACGTCAAAAGCCCGGTGAGGATAAAGCCGAAAAAACTCGTCCAAACCTGTCCCTTGACTCATGGCCGCGGTGATAGCTATTAAACGCGGTTCTTTTTGGGCGTTTTTTAGTAAAAAACGCCCAAAGACTTCCGTGTAAGTTTTCGGTGGGCTCAGGGGTTGAGTTGAGGCTAACAACTCTCGCGGATCCGGCGGTTTAGGTGGTTTTCTTTTGGGTCGACCTAAACCATGGAAGGCGAGGGGGTTTTCTTCCGCTGGGGGATAACCCTTGCCCTTGGTGGTCATGACATGGAGGAGAACCGGGCGGTTGAGGTTTTTGACCTGGTTAAGGGCTTTAATCAGTTTTTCCAGATCATGGCCATCAATGGGGCCGATGTATTTAAAACCCCAGCAAGCCAGGACAGAGTTGGGGGAAACCAGAAACCCTTTCATGGCTTCCTCGGCCAGTTGAAAACGCCTAATGACCCTTCTACCTCTTTGGGGTAGAACCTTTTCTAAAGTTCTCTTCACGGCTTCTCTTAAACTTAATAATTCTGGAGAAGTCATCTTCAGGGAAAGGTATTGGCTAATAGCTCCGACATTCGGGCTTATGGACATTCGATTATCGTTTAAAACCAATAAAAGATCCTTTTGCAGACCGCCCGCGTGGTTTATGGCCTCCATAGCCATGCCCCCGGTTAAGGCTCCATCCCCAATGACCGCCACCACTTTATGGTTTTCGCCCAGAAGATCTCGAACGGTCGCGAATCCCATGGCCGCGGAAATGGAAGTGGAAGAGTGGCCAGTGTTAAAGACGTCGTAAGGGCTTTCTTCGCGTCGAAGAAAGCCTGACAACCCCCCCGCTAACCTTAAGCCGCCAAATTCTTTAAACCGGCCCGTTAAAAGTTTATGCGCGTAGGCTTGATGGCCCACGTCAAAAATGATCTTATCTTTCGGGGCGTTAAAGACGTAATGCAGGGCGACAATCAGATCCACCGCTCCTAGCGAGGAGGCCAGGTGTCCGCCATTGACCGAGACGACCCGGATGATTTCCTCGCGAATTTCCTGAGCTAGGCCAATCAAATGGTTAAGATCCAGATGGCGGATATCTTCTGGGGAGTTGATGGCGTCCAGAAGATGGGTCGGTATTGGGGGCTTAAAGGAGAATTTGGACATGGGCTACGTTTTTCTTGGTCTAATTGGCTCGGTTGTTCATGGAATTTAAGAGCCAGGGCAGTTTTTTGGAGGCGAACAGGGTGGCCAGCTTTATGGCCTCTTCCATTAGTCGATCCGCCGAAGCTCGGGCTTGGGGTTGACCTATCAGAGTGGGGGTGGTGACTTTGCCCCTTTGGGCGTCCGATCCCACGGCTTTCCCCAGCAGTTGAGGATCGCCCGTTTGATTTAAAAGATCGTCAATTATTTGGTAAGCCTCGCCCGCCAATAAACCCATGCGTCGAAAGATCTTTAAGGTTTTTTGATCCGCCCCAGCTAAGGCCGCGCCCACCCCTAGGGAGGCGGCCATGAGTTCGCCGGTTTTTCTTCTTTCCATGGCTAGGCTCTCTTCCAAGGAGGGGCGCTTTTTCTCAAAAGAAAGATCTTCCGCTTGTCCACCCGCCATGCCCAATGGCCCAATAGCCTGGGCTAAGAGATAAATCGCCGTCCCCGCTCGTTCAGCCCAGCGCGGTTTAATAGCTAAAGCGGCCAAGGTTTCAAAAGCCAAACTTTGGAGAGCGTCCCCGGCTAAGATGGCGGTGGCCTCCCCATAGACAACGTGACAGGTGGCGACGCCCCGTCGGCGCTGGTCATTATCCAAGGCCGGCAGATCGTCATGGATCAAAGAATAGGCGTGGATCATCTCCACGGCCAAGGCTCCAGGGAGAATGGCGGTTTCTTTGGAGCCTATGGCGTCAGCGGCGGCTAAGGCCAGAAGGGGCCTTAGCCGCTTGCCGCCAGACACCAAACTATAGCGCATGGCCTTTAATAGGTTAACGATGTCTGGCGGTTGGTTGATTTCCAGTTTGCTCAGGAGATCTTCCAGTTTTTCGGTGATCAGGCGGATCCGGGCTCGCCGCCATTGTTCTAACTGGCTCTGACTCATTATTCTTCAATGGATCGACTGATAATGGTTGGGCCATCCTCTAAAATCAGGGGTTTGACCTCGGGCGCCCCATCCGCGCCTTTGGTCAGGATTTCCAAGCGAGCTTCGGCGGCGTTTAATTTTTCCGCTAGCTTTTGGCTTAAGATCACCCCGTCCTCAAAGGCCTTGATGGCGTCATCCAGGTTAAGTTCCTGGCTTTCCAGAGAGGCGACCAGCTTAGTCAAACGCTCAAGGCCCACCTCAAAAGGGGCCTCCATTTCAGGGTCTAAAGCCGAACCGGCTGTTTTTTTCATAAATTGCGCTCTCCACTCCAGCGAAAAGGCCAAAAAATGTAATTCCGCTTGAGTATATGTGACAACCAAGTAACTTGGTGATAAAAACTAAGTAAATAAAATAACCGATAGGATAAATAGCCAAAAGAAGAAATAAAACTAAAGCAATCAAGAATCAAAAAAATCCATCAAAAAGAAATAATAGCCCAAAAACAGGATAAAGAATGTAACTTTAACAACAAAAAAAAGAACCATCCATCATATGTTAACGCGTCGCTCGCGTTTTGGTCAATTCCGGGGGTTTCATCGAGCCATGGGTTATCCAATCCGTTAGTTCGCCTAGTCACGGATCGTCAACCCCGTTGATTTGTCGAATTCTTGGGTTGTTCAATATATTAAGTAGTTACTAATTATGTGAACAATAGTTGTTGGCTAGCCTTAGGTTATATTAATATCTGTTTTATCACGTGTTTAAGGCTTATTTTTATGATTATTAAGTTATTATTTTATATTTAAATTAAATTTGACATCTGTATTCAGTCTATGAATATAAAATTTATCTTATATTTAATTCTAGACAATGTCTATTAACAATTAATTAATGGTTTTAATATTTATCTAGTATTTATTTAACTTATTTTGTAGTTTAAGCCAATTATATCTCCTCTTTATACATAAACAAAACACAGATTGATACGGACTAAAAATTTCCGGGTCAAGACCAGGACAAAAAATGCCAAGTTATCAAAACCACCGAAGCGATGAGCCCCCAAAGCCAGCTCCAGGAAATGGCTAAGGCCAAAGTCGAGCCAATAAAAGCCAATCGATAGACTAGGTTGGCCAGATTAGTGGAGTGACCCAATAAGGCGGTGGCTAAAGTCAACCCAGTTAATAGACCCCCCATGAGCCAGAAGTTAATATGACCTAAGCCAGAGGGTATATAACCATAGCGAATTAGGCTAACCCTGGCCGCTAAAGGCCAAAGAGCCCCCAAAGTCACTAGGGTCGCTCCCAATCCCAGCCAAGACAGGACGTTGGTGGCCGGTGGTCTTGGCCAAAAGGCGATGATCAAGGTTAAAAACAAAAGGTCTATGGCCAACGCGGTCATGGGAGCGGTTAAGGCGGCTAATAGAGGCCCCAACAAGAGGGCTCCCACGATTAAAGCGATCAGTAACAAAGGCCAAAGGGGCCATAAAGCCATTTGATCCGCGGATAAACTTAAGTAAAGCCAAGTGGTCGCGGCTAAGGTCGCGGCTAAAGCGCCCAAAAAGAGAGCTGGGGTCAAGGTTTTGGCGCGACGGGGACTACAGAGAATATCTAAACCATAGCTCCGATCCCCAGACCATAAACCTAAGGAGGCGTTTGGCCACAAAGGCAGTTCTTGACGATCCTCGACCGGAGTTTTGAACCACAACCATAGCCCAACTATTAATATAGGCAGACTGGGCAATCCGATCAAGCGCTCCAACCAAATAGATGGTTGGGCTGGCCACCAACAAGAGCCTAAAGCCCCCAGAGCCAAGGCCAACAGGGTTAACCCACACAAGGAAAACACGCCAGTGGCCAACCCCTTATCCTGGGGAAAGGCCAACGCGGTTAAAAAGGGAGCGGCCGCTCCCCAGAGGAAAAACCCGGGGATCAAGATTAACAGCGCCAACCAAATTTGGTGGCCAAAATAACCCAGCCAGCCTTGATTAGGCCACCGTTCCAAAGGTAAAGAGGCCAAAAAAAGAGGCGCCAGAAGGAAGAAGATGGCTCCAGCCACTAAGGTTAAGCCCAAAAGGGGACAAACCGCCGCGCTTTCGCCTTTGACCGTGTCACCCCACCATAAACCACCTAAACCCATGGCCAACAGAGCTAGATCCAAAAAGATGATGGCTCCCCATGGCCCTGATGGCCAGCGGGTGGCCAAATAGGTGTAGTAGGCCAGGTTTATTAGACTAAAAGAGAGGGCTAAGATAAAGATCAGGCCCAAAACCCAGGCTCGCGGCGGAGGGGATTTTAAATGCTCGGGTAATTCCAGTGTTGCGTTCATGGTTTGTGGTATAACCAGATAAAAAAGGAAAGTCGTTTCATCATTTCAGAAAAGGGATATATTAACACAAAACCCTGATTTTAATTAAAAAAAAGACCGAGCTTGGGCTAGAGCCAGTCTGGGGTGGGTGGAGCGAGCTGGGGACATGGTTAACGCGATCCGCTAAAGATCCACGAAAGAATGGATAAGGGCTATTTAACCACTTCTTAATCTATGACCTGCCACGGCGAGCTGAGCGTTTAAAGACAACGGTTAATTGACGTTTTTCTGGCCTTAAGGTCGAAAGGCGTGGTCGTCGTGGGAGTCTGGTTCTTTGGTCAGGCGTTCTTAAAGTCAACCCGTGGGTTTCGGAGCCAATGAAGCTCTCCGGAACGCCCGGGCGCTCAATGTATGATAGCCTGTCCTTTATGATAGCCTGGCGAGAAGACCTAATAGCGGAAAATAAAATTTTAACTCTTTGATATTAGTACTCTTTTTTATAAATTATGGGAGACAGGGGTTTTCGTCAAACCATCGTTTATGGGCGTCAGGGAAAAAGTGGTTAGGTTTAGGGAAAAACTGGTTTTCTTTAAAAGCCAAGCGAGGCAATTTGTCCAAGCGTTTTTTTGGCGACGGACGGACGAATTTTTCTCTGACCAGGGCGATGACGCTCTTCGCGTTAATAGGGGATGATTTTTAGTATTAATTAGTTTTTTAAAGATTTAATAACTAAATTAATAACTTTAACTATAATTTAAGTAAAAAAGTATCGGTTCTGAGAAGGGGGAGGAAATTTAAAATCAGAGAAAAATTTTTCGCCTCATCCCCTAAAAAAACTAAAAAATTGGGCTCCTGAGCCATATAATCACCTTAACCCCTTGATTTTTTTGGTAATAATTTTTCTATACAGCTTAAAAATATTTTGACAAAGGTCTTGACAGGCCATACTAGAACAGTTACAATTCATAGCTTCTCAAAACGGCCAAGGAAGAGCTGGGCCGCTATGATGGAGGGGTGCCCGAGTGGTTAAAGGGAGCAGACTGTAAATCTGCCGACATATGTCTACAGAGGTTCGAACCCTCTCCCCTCCACCATTAAATATATTGAGCGGGAATAGCTCAGTTGGCTAGAGCGTCAGCCTTCCAAGCTGAATGTCGCGGGTTCGAGCCCCGTTTCCCGCTCCAACAGGCGTTAATAACAGCCCGCTACAAGGGCGGTCGCCCACATAGCTCAGTTGGTAGAGCACGTCCTTGGTAAGGACGAGGTCATCGGTTCAAGTCCGATTGTGGGCTCCATATAATAATTGTGGGCTCCATATAATAATAGTTATAATAGTATTATAATATGGCCAACGCCGAGGGAATTGGGGATTTGGTCTTGAGCGCGCTGGGGATTGGGGTTAATCCCTTCTTTAATGAAAAATGATAATAGTAGGCTAAATGATAATATAGGCTTTAGAGGCCGTGGGGGTTTTTAGCCCCTTAATAAGCGGTTTTTTTAAGGCGAGGGTTGGTTAGGGTTTTTTTGTGGTGGGGGTTGGGGGAATGTCCGGCTCCGAACTATTAGTTAATTGTTTGTTTATCCTTTAAGGCTTGTAACCGAACTGACTTTTAGGGAGAGGTTTTCCGATGGCCCGTGAAATTATCCAACTCCAATGCACCGAGTGCAAGAACAAGAATTACTCCACCACCAAGAACAAAAGGAAGCACCCTTCCCGCGTGGAGACCAAGAAATATTGTCCTTTCGATCGTCGCCACACTCTCCACCGCGAGGTCAAGTAAGGCTGGAAAAGCCCAGCGAGCCTAGGCCAGTAGTTCAATTGGTAGAGCACCGGTCTCCAAAACCGGGGGTTGGGGGTTCGATTCCCTCCTGGCCTGCCACAAATTAGCGCCTAAAGACCGCGTTTTCTGGTCAGCCGCTACTTTATTTTATTGAAAACAGCGGTTGTTAATGTTATCTTAGTCTTAAGGCCACCAAAGTCGCCTGATTTCTTGACCTCTGGTCTTTGGAGCCGCGGTCGAGTTTTACCGGAGGAGTTCGCGCTTCATGACCAAACACCGTAAAAGCAAGGCCGATATCGTTGAGATAACGGTCGAGGACGCGGCTGACAAGCTGGATAAACCCGTCGCCCCGGCCATACCCCGTCTGAAATCCAAAAGGGAAGAAGCTGAGGTCAAACCGCCCAATAGCTTAACTCGGATTTTGACTTTTTTTAAGGAAGCCAAAAAGGAGTTGACCCGGGTCACTTGGCCTACCCGCGATGAGACGTTAAAATCCACGGGCGTCCTTTTGGTTTTGGTGGCTATTTCCGCGGCTTATCTGGGGTTGGTGGATGGTTTTCTGTCTTGGGTTTTGCGGCTGTTGGTTGGTTAGAGCCTTTTGACGCGTAGGTGGGGACGGCTTTTTGGTGGGGATGGTAGGATTAATTGTGGTTTTACAACTTTAAAGACTAATTTTTAGTAATTTAAGCCTAATTCTAGTTTAATCCTAATTTAATCCTTCATCGGTAACTTTTTAGGCCTTAATAAACAGCGGTGATTTTTTTAGGCCTTGATAATAAACATGTTAATAAACATGTTAATAAACTTGTTAATAAACGGGTTAATAAACCTGGATAATAAACTTGACAATAAATTGGATCCTTCGGCCTGAGATCAGCTTCGCTAATCCCAGGCTCGCCTTTGGCCCTGGCTCTCAAATAAAGGAGAAATGATTAACCGTGGCTCTTAGATGGTATGTCGTTCACACCTTTTCCGGCTTTGAGAATCGGGTCAAGCAGGCTCTGGAGGATACGATCAAAAAGCACCATTTGGAGGATCAGATCACGGAAGTGGTCTTGCCCATGGAAAACGTGCTGGAGGCGTCCAAGTCCAAAGCTGGTGGTCGGCGGACAGCCACTAGAAAACTCTTTCCTGGTTATCTTCTGGTGAGGATGGAGCTGACCGAGCAGACTTGGCACCTGGTCAAAGAAACCCCTAAGGTCACCGGTTTCCTGGGCGACAAGAACCAGCCAGAGCCCATCAGCGATGAAGAGGCCACGCATGTTCTGACCCAAATGGAGGAAGGCGCCAAAAAGCCCAAGCCCAAGTTCCATTTTGACGAAGGCGACGAGATCAAGGTGGTCGAAGGTCCCTTCACCAATTTCACGGGCGTGGTGGAAGAGGTTAACGAGGACAAGGGGAAACTGCGGGTTCTAATCAGTATATTTGGCCGTCCTACCCCAGTGGAGTTGGATTTTATCCAAGTGGACAAAGCTAGCTAATCGATTGATTTTTTTTTGGATTTTTTTTCTGGTTTGATCTTTATCCAGTTATTGATCTTTAATAGACTTGTTTTCCGGGTTAGCTCCCTTAACGGCCTGTTCAAGATTTATACCCAAGTCCGAGTTAAGGGCCCCATCAAGATCCTATCCTATATAGTTATGGGGCTATAGATTATAGGGCTAGTGTGGATCTAATAAATTGACTAGCTATTGATTTGGTTTTGGGTTATAGTTAGCGATCTGATTATCGGTCAAGCGAATTACTGGATCGGGAAAAAATATTTGCTTAAACCGGGTTAAAAGGTCTTTTATCCTGGATTTGTAATTTTATTAGCGCTATAGTAAGAGCTTCCGTCCCAAGGCCAGGGGGCGGGCCGGGTTGGGGGTTTCTTCGGCGGCCCTCACTTGGAGGGTAACTGGCGATCTTTGGGGAAGTAACAGGCTCTGAAGGGAGTCCAGTTGGTCTTGGGGATCTGGCTCAATGTCACTGGGTTGCGGTTTTTAGGGAATTTTCCGGAGCTTACACATTGGGTCAGGTCGCCCGGTTTTATAGTTTTTAAGGATTTTGTTAGGGAGTTTCCGCATGGCTAAGAAAGTTACGGCCCAGGTTAAGTTACAATTACCCGCTGGCAAAGCTTTGCCAGGGCCACCAGTTGGCCCAGCCTTGGGTCAGTACGGTTTGAATATTGGCGAGTTTGTTAAGGCTTATAACGCCAGAACCCAAAGCCAGACGGGAACGATTATCCCGGTGGTCATTACCGTTTATTCCGACCGCACCTTCACTTTTATCACCAAGACGCCACCAGCCTCGGTTTTATTAAAGGAAGCGGCCAATCTGCCCAAAGGCTCATCCACCGCTGGTCGCTCTAAAGTGGGGCAATTGTCTCAAGAGCTCCTAGAAGAGATCGCCAAGAAAAAGATGGAAGATCTTAACGCCAATGATTTAGAGGCGGCCAAGAAGATTATCGCTGGCACGGCTCGGAGCATGGGCTTAGAGATTTTGGCTTAACCCGGAAGTTTTTTGGTTAATCCCCTGAGATCCAGAACCAACTCATGACCGACTCACTTATAAGACTTAATTGTCTGGGCTTGGGTTGATTGACAATACTTGGGGGAGCCAGAAGGTTTTAGGTTAAAAAAGGCTCTTTTTCTTTTTGGCCTTCATTGGCGCTCTGGTTTTTCATAATAATCTATGAGGACTTATCGTTGAGGACTTATCGTTTTTTCTTAAGATTGATTTGAGTTCGTGTTTTGGTTTAGGTTTTATTGATTTTGTCAAAATGAACCAGTTGGCCAAGGAAATCAATTTTAGGTTAAGCGGTTGGTTTTTGCCTTTGGGCGATTATAAGTTTTTACTAAACCAGTTGGGTTTAAATAACGTAAGTTGTTTTTAATCAGGTGTTTTAAATAACTGGCTTTAAAGAACTAGGTCATTTTTTATTAACTAACTGATTTTTCTTTAACAATTCGCTATTTTTTTAGCGAATTCGGCGAACTATTTTCGGCGAGCCATCGCCAAAGGGCGTTATCGGGGAGCTCTTAGTTTTTTATTAATACCCGTTGGAGCTGGGATGAAATTAGGGAAAAGGTATAAAGAGGCCTTAGCTAAGGTTGATCGCCTCAAAAAGCACACCTTTGAAGAGGCCGTTGACCTCATCAAGGAGATCGCCAAAACCAAGTTCACGGAAACCTTAGAGATCGCTGTTCGTTTGGGCGTGGATCCCCGACACGCGGATCAGATGGTGCGTGGCACGGTGTCGCTACCTTCGGGAACTGGTCGCGCGGTTCGGGTCGCGGTTTTCGCCAAGGGTGACAAAGAAAAAGAGGCTTTGGACGCTGGGGCTGACGTGGTGGGAGCCGAGGATTTGGCGGAGCGGATCCAGGGTGGTTTTTTGGATTTTGATAAAGCCGTGGCCACGCCGGATTTGATGGGCGTGGTTGGTCGCTTGGGCAAGATCTTGGGGCCACGGGGTTTGATGCCCAACGCTAAGCTCGGCACGGTCACCTTTGATCTAGCCGCCGCGGTCAAAGATCTTAAAGCTGGCAAGATCGAGTTTCGGGTGGAGAAGAACGGTATTGTCCACGCCCCAGTTGGTCGGCTTAATTTTACGGCCCAACAACTGTTGATTAACGTCGCCGCCTTGATGGACGCTTTGATCCGTTTAAAACCCTCCGCCTCCAAAGGGGCCTACATTAAGACGATCGCCATGTCCTCCACGATGGGCCCGGGCGTGAAGGTTGATCCTTTGGTGGTTAAGGATCTAAAGGCTTACCTTAATTAGTTAATTACGGCTCTGAGTTAAAGCTCTTAATTAAAGCTTTTCCTGTTCGTTAGATTTCTGGGGTGGACTGGCGAGGAGTTCCCTGAGGTGGTTGATTAGCGAGTCGTTTGAAAAGTCGCGTTTTTAAAAGTCCCTTTTTTAAAACTCGTTGGTCGCTCAGTTGGTCGATCAATAGACCGTCGCTCGTCAGCCGGTCGCCTCTAGACAAACGTTCAGTGACTAGTTGTTAATAATCTGGTTGTTTATAAACTAGTTATTCATGATCAAACAGCTATTCATGATTAAATTGATCGTGATTTACCTGATTTTTGACCCAGTTGGAAAGTAAATATTTCAGTCGGAAATAAATATTACTGATCTTCTCCAGGAAGCCATGTGGCCATGGTTCCACCTAAGAAGAGAACCGGTTCTGGCCTTTTAGGCCAGAACCGGTTTAACTAAGTTTTGGGACTAAAAAATATTTTGGCTAATTTTGTTCAGAGCCTAAGACTTAAAACCTTCACGCGTTCTTTTTTAAAAATTAAGGACGTGGGCGTGGTTTTTTGGGCTTTGAAGTCGGACATTTCGGACCTGAGACAGCCGGTTGGGCCTTTCTGGGCCTAAGAAGAGCTTTTTTAAGCCGCCGGCCGAGGCCGTGGATTATTTCCACCCACCTTGGGCCGAATGAGGCGGCCGTACGCCGCCGCCTAAAATCGCCCAAGAAAGGAGGAAAACCAGATGGAGCGACAGAAAAAAGAAGCTGTGGTCGCGGAGCTGAAACAGATTTTCCAGGACGCCCAAGCGGTCTTTTTGGCTGACTTTAAGGGGTTGTCCATGGAAACCCTGATGTCTTTGCGCCGCAAGACCAGGCAGGCCGGAGCCGAGTTCCGGGTGGCCAAGAACACTTTGGTCAAATTGGCGTCCAAGGATAACTCTGTCCAACAACTGGAAGGTTTGTTGGAAGGCAACAACGCCCTGGGTTACACCCAGGCTGATCCCGCGGTTTTGGCCAAGGCTCTGTTCGACTTCGCCAAAGACAACGAAAAGTTGGTCATTAAAGGCGGGGTATTAGGAGCCAAGGCTTTGAGCCCGGGCCAGATTCAGGCTTTGGCCAAGCTACCTAGCCGACCGGCTCTTTTGTCCAGTTTGTTGGGGACGATGCAGGCCGTGCCTACGTCTTTTGTCCGGGTTCTGGCGGCCGTGCCCCAGAAGCTTCTGTACGCCCTAGTGGCCATCAAGCAAACCCGAGAAGCGGCTTGATCTTTCTTTACAAGAGGCTGTTTTTTTGGTGTTTTTGGCTATTTAGGGATTTACGCCAAAATATTTTGTCTCCCGCCCATTGACCTTAGTTGAGCGGGGTCATTAGTTTGACTGGGGCCATGACAAGGCTGGATAAAAACCTTAGGCGCCTGGTTGGAGGATTTTTCACATGAGCGTGTCCAAGGCGGATGTTATTGAGTTCATCAAGAACCTTTCGGTGATCGAGCTGAGCGAGCTGATCCATGAATTGGAAGAGGTCTTCGGAGTCTCGGCGGCGGCCCCGGTGGCGGTGGCGGCGGCTGGCCCAGTTGAGGCGCCGGCCCCTGTTGAGGAGCAGACCGAGTTCACGGTCGTTCTGACCGCCATTGGCGATCAGAAGATCAACGTCATTAAGGAAGTCCGGGCCATCACTTCCCTGGGTCTGAAAGAGGCCAAGGATCTGGTGGAGGGAGCTCCCCAGAACGTCCGCGAGGGCGTGTCCAAGGAAGACGCCGAGAAGTTCAAAAAGCAGCTTGAGGCGGCTGGGGCTAAGGCCGAGATCAAGTAATAACTGGTTAGGGCTCCCTTTTGACCAAGAGGGGAGCCCTGACCTCAACTGACCTAATTTAAAAATACTACTAAAACCTGGCTAACGCTATTAAAACTGATTAATACTGATTAAACCAAATTAAAGCCGGTGATAGCTGGTTAAAACTGGTTAAAATTGATCGACCTTGATAAAAACTGAACAACGCTAAGTAAAACTGTTTAAAGCGGAATAAAATTGGAGCTAAATTATCAGGTTATAAAATAAAGCTATTTAAAGAAACGTTTGTTTTTTAAATAACTTGATTTATAAAATACTTTGTGTTAAAATTAAGCTAGAGGAACTAATCTAATAGCTATGTAAGACATAATTTTAGGATTTAGTTACTTAGTTGAGGTCGGTTAAAAATAAAATTGAAAATATAATCAGGGAATGAGATTTGGGCGCGGGCTTTGGGATATACGATGCTAATTTTATAATATAGACCGTTAAATATCCAGGGCGGGCTAAACTCTTTCTCCGGTGAAAACAATAAGGGTCTTAACCAAAAAGGTCTAAAAAAAACAGGGAATAAAGTCCCATTAAAAAAGGCCCCTAAAAAGCCTTAAAAAATCAGGACTTAAAAACCAAAAAAATAGGCTCTCAAAAGACCCTCAAAAAGCCTTAAAAAACCAGGGCTTAAATACCTGAAAAGAACCTAAAATAGGTCTATCAAGGCCAGAGCTTGAAGCCCCAAAAGTCTTAAAAGACTGGGTTTGAAACCCCCCATGAAAAGAGGCGCGAAAAAGCCTTAATAAACTTTAGGATTTAAATCTAAAAAAGGCCAATAAAACCAGGGCTGAAAAATTACCCAAAATAATGGCTCATAACCTAAGGGCTTTCACCCAAGATTTCCTAACCAAAGGTTTTTAACCTAAGGCGCGTAATCTAAGGGCTTTAACCCAGGATTTCCTAACCAAAGGGCTTCTAACCGTTCTAACCGTTCTAACCTAATGTTTCAAGGCGCCTGGTTAATAGTTTTTCTAATAGGCTAAACGCCCCTATCTTTACCTGGTGACGGCGCGCGCTGGGATGGGGTAAAAATCCCAGTCTAACTGACTGGTCATATTAGCCGAGCTGACTGATGGCGTTAGACCCTACATTCTTTAATGGGCGGAGAAGTTTTTTGGGTTAATAAATAATAGGCGTTTAGTCCCGAGCGCCTTAATCTTTAATAGGCGTTTAGTCCCAGGCGCCTTAATCGTTAATTGGGAGTTCCCATTAGTCAAGGGTTTTTTCCTTTGGCGCGCCAATCCCTTAATATCGAGCCTTTCGCGCAGAAGGTTCGCGCGGGTTTGGGCGCGTCTGTCTCCCCGCCTTGGCCGGCCAGGTGGTCTCGCCTCCAGGGTTTAACCTCTATAAAACCGCCGATTCAAAATATTGTTTCTAAGTTTTAAGACGCGAATAATAATTTTTCGCCCGACTCGACTATGTTTGTCGGCGCTCGTGGCCTTGGGGCGAGTTTTCCTTAAGGCTTTGGGCGTATTCGCGTGTTATTTTCAGGCCGCTTCTGGATCCTGGCCTTTTTTGGGCCAGCGCTAAGGAGAGACAATGTCTTCCGTTCCCCACCCGCGCGTTCGAAAGAGTTTCGGCAAGACCGAGCAGGTCACCGAAATGCCCAACCTCATCGAAATGCAGCGTTGTTCCTATGAGCGCTTCCTACAGAAGGATGTCCCGCCTGACCAACGGGAGGATTTTGGGTTACAAGCGGTTTTCAAAAGCGTTTTCCCCATCGCGGACTTTTCCGGTCTCGCGAACCTGAAGTTTCTCAAATACTCTTTTGACGAGGTTAAGTACGACGTCGACGAGTGCATGGCCAAGGGCATGACCTTCGAGGCGCCGCTAAAGATCTCGGTGGCTCTGGAGATCTATGACCTGGACAAGGAATCCGGGGCCAAGAGTATCCGCGACATCAAGCAGCAAGAGATCTATTTTGGCACCTTGCCGCTCATGACCGAGCAGGGCACTTTTGTGGTCAATGGCTCGGAAAGGGTCATTGTCTCCCAGTTACATCGCTCCCCCGGCATCTTTTTTGATCACGACCGGGGCAAAACCCATTCCTCGGGCAAGATCCTCTACTCGGCCCGGATCATTCCCATGCGGGGGTCGTGGCTGGATCTGGAGCTGGATCCGAAGGACATCATTAACGCCCGCATCGATCGGCGCCGCAAGTTTCCGGTGACGATCCTGTTAAAGGCCTTAGGTTACAGTTCCCAGGAGCTGTTGGATCGCTTCTACGATAAAGAGATGTTGCGCTTTAAGGCCGGGCTGGTGACGAGGCAGTTGAGCCCGAACCTTTTGATTGGCCATAAAGCCTACGAGGATGTCTTGGATCCGCGCACTGGCCATCCCATCATCCGGCGGGGCAAAAAGATCAACAAAATCAACGCCCGCAAGCTAGAGGAAGCCGGGATCAACGAGATCGCCGCCAACATCAACGACTTTTTCGGTCGCTACTCGGCCCAAGACGTCTACGATCCCGAGACTGGGGAAGTGTTGTTGGCCTTAAACGAGGAGTTCACCGAGGATATTTACCACCACCTGGTCTCGCACGGGATTACGGAACTGCCGCTCCTCTTTATAGATAAGATCAACGTCAGCTCCTCTTTCCGGGACACCTTGGCTTTAGATCGCCTAGAGACCCAGGAAGAGGCCATCTTGGATCTTTACCGGAAGAATCGCCCCTCCACCCCCCCCACCCTGGAGGTGGCCCAGGCTTATTTCCATAACCTGTTTTTTAACCCCGAGCATTATGACCTGTCGCCGGTGGGTCGGTTAAAACTAAACCAAAGGCTCGGGGCGCTGGATCCGGTTGACCCCGATAACCCCGATAACGCCGCCCCCACCCTTTCCCGGGGGGATATCCTGGCCGCGGTCAAGGAGCTGGCCCGGCTAAAGGACACCGATGGCCCGGTCGACGACATTGACCATCTGGGGAACCGCCGGGTGCGAGCGGTGGGGGAACTGTTGGAAAACCAGTATCGGGTGGGGTTAGTCCGCATGGAGCGGGCCATCAAGGAGCGGATGAGTCTGCAGGACGTCGACGCCATGATGCCCCACGATCTGATCAACTCCAAACCCGTTTCCGCCGTGGTCAAGGAGTTTTTTGGGACGAGCCAGTTGAGCCAGTTCATGGATCAGAATAACCCCTTGTCCGAGATCACCCATAAACGCCGTTTGTCCGCCTTGGGGCCGGGGGGGTTAACTCGGGATCGGGCCGGGTTTGAGGTGCGCGACGTCCACCCCACCCACTACGGCCGCATCTGTCCCATCGAGACGCCGGAAGGGCCCAATATTGGTTTGATTGTGTCTCTGTCCACTTACGCCCGGGTCAATGAGTACGGGTTCATTGAGACGCCTTACCGCAAAGTGGAAAGCTCCGTGGCCACGAAAGACGTTAATTACCTTTCAGCCATGGAAGAGGCCGATCTACCCATCGCCCAGGCTAACGTCCGCCTGGGCCAGGCGGGGGAGCTCTCGGATGAGCTGGTGCCTTGTCACATTAACGGCGAGTTCGTCTTGGTGCCGGCCGAGCAAGTTAAATTAATGGATGTCTCCCCCAACCAGCTGGTGTCGGTGGCGGCCAGTTTAGTGCCCTTTTTGGAGCATGACGACGCCAACCGGGCTTTAATGGGCTCCAACATGCAGCGGCAGGCCGTGCCGTTGTTAAGGACGGACGCGCCCTTGGTGGGAACGGGCATTGAGTCGGTGGTGGCCCGGGATTCCGGGGTAACGATCCTGGCCAAACACGATGGGGTGGTGGAAGACGCCGACGCGGCCCGGATCGTCATGCGTTACACTTCCCCCGAGGCCGCCGAGGCCGGGGAATGGATTAAGATCTATAAGTTAAATAAGTTCCAGCGCTCTAACCACTCCACCTGCTTTAACCAAAGACCCATTGTGCGGCCTGGGGACGTGGTCAAGAAAGGCCAAGTCATCGCCGATGGGCCCGCCACCGAGATGGGGGAGCTGGCTTTGGGGCGCAACGTCATGGTGGCCTTCATGAGTTGGGGGGGCTACAATTTTGAGGACTCCATCCTGGTCTCGGAAAGGTTAGTCAAAGAGGATATCTTCACCTCGGTGCACATCGAGGTTTACGACACCGTGGCTCGGGACACCAAGTTAGGGCCCGAGGAGATTACCCGGGACATTCCCAATCTAGGGGAAGAGTCGTTAGCCAATCTGGATAGCTCCGGCATTGTCCGGATTGGGGCGGATGTCAAAACCGGCAACATCTTAGTCGGCCGGATCACCCCCAAAGGCGAGACCCAGCCCACGCCGGAGGAAAAGTTACTGCGGGCCATCTTTGGCGATAAAGCCCAAGACGTCAAAGACACCTCCCTCCGCGTCCCACCGGGGGTGGAAGGGACAGTCATTGACGCCCGGGTCTTCTATCGGAAAGGGACGCCCAAAGACTCCCGTTCCGAGCAGATCGAGGCGGACGAGATCCGTCGCCTGATGAAGGATCAAGAGGACGAGATCCAGATCATCACCAAAAACACCCAAGGGCGTTTAACCGAGCTCTTGGAAGGCCATACCTTAAACGCCAACGTCACCGATCGCCGTCGGGAGCCGATGGTTTTAAAGAAGCGCGAGGTCATTACCCGGGCCATGGTGGGGAAGATTTCCCCCGGGGCTTGGCAGGGGGTGGAACTGGTCGAGGATAAAACCGGGGCCATCCGGGCCGAGGTGGATGGGTTAGTTGGCCACTTCCAAGAGCAGTTGGAGACCATCCGGCTCATCTTTGAGCGGAAGGTGGCTAAGGTGCAGAAGGGCGATGAGTTGCCCCCGGGCGTGATTAAGATGGTCAAGGTTTACGTGGCCATGAAACGGAAACTAGCCGTGGGCGACAAGATGGCCGGCCGTCATGGCAACAAGGGCGTGGTCTCGCGGATCTTGCCAGAGGAGGATATGCCTTTCTTCGCCGATGGGAGCCCGGTGGATCTGGTCTTAAATCCCTTGGGCGTGCCCAGTCGTATGAACGTCGGTCAGATCATGGAAACCCATCTGGGCTGGGCCAGTAAATCTTTGGGGCAAGAGATTGGCCGCTTAATCGATAACTTTAACCACAAGCGCGTTCGGCACTTTTTCCGGGATATCTTAGGCGAGCGGGATTTTAACCGCTTCTGCGCGGATTTAAGCGATGAGGATTTGATGATCATCGCCGAACGCTCGCGCCGAGGTCTCCATATGGCTACCCCGGTCTTCGATGGGGCCGACGAGGCGGAGATTCGGGATATTCTGCGGAAAGCTGGTTTGCCGGAGATCGGCCAAACGGTCTTGCGCGACGGCCGCACGGGGGAGCGGTTTGAGAACGAGGTGACCGTGGGGATCATGTACATGCTTAAACTCCACCATCTGGTC
Organism: Deltaproteobacteria bacterium; assembly: GCA_031269825.1. Lineage (GTDB taxonomy): Bacteria > Desulfobacterota > Desulfarculia > Adiutricales > Adiutricaceae > JAIROO01. The sequence goes on along the minus strand of JAISYP010000123.1, from coordinate 3,991 downwards.
GATGACAAGATTCACGCCCGCTCCATTGGCCCCTACTCGTTGGTCACCCAACAACCTTTGGGCGGCAAAGCTCAGTTTGGGGGGCAGCGTTTGGGCGAGATGGAGGTCTGGGCCATGGAGGCTTATGGGGCGGCCTATAGCCTGCAGGAGTTTTTGACCGTCAAAAGCGATGACGTGAACGGTCGCACCCGGATGTACGAAAAGATCGTCAAAGGCGACAACATCTTGGAGGCGGGGTTGCCGGAGAGCTTTAACGTCTTGGTCAAGGAGCTACAGTCCTTAGGGTTGGACGTGGAGCTGATTGAGGATGAGGCGCGCTCCGAGGATATCGACGAGTCCCAGGCCGCCGTCAAATCCAAGGTGGCTTAACGGATGTCCTAGAGCCGGGCGGGAGCCGCCCGGCTTGGCTTGGTTTTTATAGCCCGCCCCCAGGCGGGGGCGGCGCGGAGGAATAAATGGAAGACATCCAGAGTTTCTTTCAGAAATCCAAAGATCCCATTAGCTTCAACCAGGTGCGGATCTCCTTGGCCAGCCCAGATCGGATTCGCGACTGGAGTCATGGCGAGGTCAAAAAGCCGGAGACGATTAACTATCGCACCTTTAAACCGGAGCGCGACGGTCTTTTCTGCGCCAAGATCTTTGGGCCCACCAAGGATTACGAGTGTAATTGCGGCAAATACAAGCGCATGAAACATCGGGGGGTGGTCTGCGAAAAGTGCGGGGTGGAGGTCATCCAGGCCAAGGTGCGGCGGGAACGGATGGGGCACATTGAGCTCGCCTCCCCGGTGGCCCACATCTGGTTTTTGAAGAGTTTGCCGTCCAAGATGGGCAATCTGTTGGATATCACCTTAAAGGACATGGAAAAAGTCCTGTACTTTGAGTCTTACCTGGTTCTGGATCCCAAACGCACCACTTTAGCCGTGGGCCAGGTTTTGACCGAGGAGTCTTTTAAGCAGGCGAGCGAGCAGTGGGGCAAAGACAGTTTTGAGTGGGGGATTGGGGCGGAAGCGGTTAAACGGATGATCCAAAACCTGGATATCCAAGCCTTAAGCTTCCAACTGCGCGATGAGCTCTCCACCACCACCTCGGAAGCCAAACGGAAGAAGCTGGTTAAAAGGCTCCGGATTGTGGAATCTTTCCGGGATAGTGGTAACGATCCCAGCTGGATGATCCTGGAAGTGATCCCGGTGCTCCCCCCGGATTTACGGCCTTTGGTGCCTTTAGAGGGGGGTCGGTTCGCCACCTCCGATCTTAATGATCTTTACCGGCGGGTGATTAACCGAAATAACCGGTTAAAGCGCTTAATGGAACTAGGCGCCCCCGAGATCATCATCCGCAACGAAAAGCGCATGCTCCAGGAAGCGGTGGACGTGCTGTTTGACAATGGCCGGCGGGGGAAAACCATCACGGGCCCCAATAAGCGGCCTTTAAAGTCTTTATCGGACATGCTCAAAGGCAAGCAAGGCCGTTTTCGCCAAAACCTATTGGGCAAACGGGTGGACTACTCGGGTCGCTCGGTGATCGTCATTGGCCCGGATCTGCGTCTCCATCAGTGTGGGTTACCCAAGAAGATGGCTTTAGAGCTTTTTAAGCCCTTCATCTACCACCAGCTGGAGAAAAAGGGCCTAACCACCACCATTAAGGCGGCCAAGAAAATGGTGGAGCGGGAGACGAGCGAAGTTTGGGACACGTTGTCGGAGGTGGTGCGAGAGTACCCAATCCTCCTTAACCGAGCGCCCACTCTTCACCGTTTGGGCATCCAGGCTTTTGAGCCGATCTTGATTGAGGGCAAAGCCATCCAGCTCCATCCCCTGGTGTGCGCGGCCTTTAACGCCGACTTTGATGGGGATCAGATGGCTGTCCACGTGCCGTTATCCATTGAAAGCCAGATCGAGGCCCGCGTGCTCATGATGAGCACCAACAACATCCTTTCCCCAGCCAATGGGGAGCCGGTCATCGTGCCCAGCCAGGACATTGTCTTAGGGTTGTACTACATGACCAAGGAAAAACCGGGGGCCAAGGGGGAGGGACGGGTCTTTTCCTCGCCTGAGGAAGTTCGCATGGCCTTTGACGCCGGGGCGTTGGAACTCCAAGCCCGCCTCACCACCCGGATCCACGGCCAACGCGAAACCACCACCTGCGGGCGGGTTCTCATGTCCGAGATTATCCCGCCCCAGATCGCCTTTAGCGAAATCAACAAGGTGATGAATAAAAACGAGCTCCGTAATCTCATCGCCAAATGTTATCGGGTCTGCGGCACTAAGGATACGGTGATTTTAACGGATCACCTCAAAGATCTGGGTTACCAGTTCGCCACCCGGGCCGGGATCTCGCTGTGTATCTCCAACATGATCATTCCGGAGAGCAAAAACCAGATCATCGAGACGGCCCAAGGCGAGATCACGGTGGTCGATGGCCAGTACAAGGAAGGGCTCATCACGGAGGGGGAAAAGTACAACAAAGTGGTCGATATCTGGACGCGCGCCTCTAACGAGGTGGCCGAGCGGATGATGAAGGATATCCAGACCACCAAGCTAGATGGGCAACCCCCGGAAAAACAGGGAGCCCCAGGTTTTAACCCCATTTTTATGATGGCCGATAGTGGGGCCAGGGGTTCCAAGGATCAGATGCGCCAGTTAGCCGGGATGCGCGGGTTAATGGCCAAACCCACCGGGGAGATCATTGAGCAGCCCATCACGGCCAACTTCCGGGAGGGACTGACGGTTTTACAGTATTTCGTCTCCACCCACGGCGCGCGGAAGGGCTTGGCGGACACGGCCTTAAAAACGGCCAACTCTGGGTATTTAACCCGCCGCTTAGTCGACGTGGCCCAGGATAGCATCATTTTGGAAAAAGACTGCGGGACTTTGGACGGGATTGAGATTGAGGCCTTAAGAGACGCCGGGGAAATCCGGCAGACTTTAACGGAGCGGATCCTGGGTCGGACGGCTCTGTTTGATATTTACTCGCCAGTGGATAACGAGATCTTAGTGGAGGCCGGGGAAGAGATTGGCGAGGAAGAGGCCGAGGCCATTGAAAAATCGGGGCTCACCCGCATCCTCATCCGGTCGGTCTTAACCTGCCGGGCCCGGAAAGGGGTCTGCGCCAAGTGCTATGGCCGGGATCTCGCCCATGGGAAACTGGTGGAAATCGGGGAAACCATTGGGATCATCGCCGCCCAGTCCATCGGGGAGCCGGGCACCCAGTTAACCATGCGGACGTTCCATATTGGTGGCACGGCCTCTAGGCGGGCCGAGAAGAACGTCATCTCGACGGATCTAAAGGGTCTGTTGGAGTTTTCCTCGGACGTGCGGTTGGTGAAGACCATTAATAACGAGCTGGTGGTCATGAGCCGAAAAGGGGAATTGATCATTCGCGATGAGAATAACCTGCCCCGAGAAAAACACGACCTGATCTACGGGGCCCACTTAAAGCTGAAACCCAAACCCAAACGGGCCGTTTTAACCATGACCCCGGTGGAGGATTTGACGTTGGCTGGGATCGAGGCCTATATCCAGGAGTTGGATCGTCAAGTCAGCCGTCTACCGGATTTTGGCGGGAACAAGGGGCGCTTGGAGGGGTTATTCCGCGATATTCGGCCTTTGGTGGAAAGACTCAAAAACTGGGCCGAGGCCAATAATTACTTGGGCCTGGGTGGCGGGTTAACGGAAGAGGCCAAGAATATCCCCGAGTTACGGGATCTGGCCCGTTTATGGCCCCAGATTCTGGAAACGTTAAACTCCTCGGATAGACTTTTGTCGGAGTACGAGTTAAAGCTCCCGGAAGAGGCCAAACGCCTGGGTCAGGATTTTGAGTTAGTCTTGAGAGAGGCGGGGGAATTCGTGGAGTGGGATCCGTTTACCCAGCCGATATTGACGGAAGTGTCGGGTTTTGTCTCTTTTGAGGATATGGAAGAGGGCAAAACCATGGTCGAGAAGGTGGACACGGTCACGGGCAAATCTTCCAAGGTCATTGTCGAGTCCAAGGTGGT
>JAISYP010000101.1 GCA_031269825.1 Deltaproteobacteria bacterium | reverse complement strand
TTAAAATTAAATATATAGATTATAAAAAATGTTAACAAATGTTTAAGTAAATATAAATTTAAAACTTTGTTCAACAAAAAAAATAATTATTTTTTACCCCCTCCTGCGGAAAATCGGATCTAATAGACTATGTTATAATATTTATGTAAACTTATGTCAATAATAAAAACGTTTGTTTAATATAAAAAAGTTAATTTCTTTTTAGTATAATTTATTTAGTATATTTTTTTATTATAATTCTTTTTTAGTAATGTTCTTTTTAGTATAGCCTTTTATTATAATCATTTTTTAGTAATGTTACTTTTAATTAGAGTTTTTATAGTTTAAAAATACTGAAATTGCTTTACTAAATAGTTTTAGTATATGAAAACTGTTAAAACATAGGTTGGGACTTTTGGCGAAGGCCTTAATCTTGCTTATTAAGTGTTCATAGACTGACTTAAGTTTAAAGTTCAGATTTTTAATTTTTTACTGAAATAAATATTTCATAATTATAGTGATTATTCGGTCTAAAACTGGAAATCTCAAATAAATAGGCCTTAATAAATTAAATCTAGCGTCGCTGTAACGTCTTGATCCGGTAACGGCCCGAGCATGGTTGGATCCAGGCTTTGAGACCAAAAGCGCCAAAAATTTTCTGAATCAAGGGGGCAAAATTATTTGACCCTGGGCGCGGCGAAGAAGGCTCTGGTAACGTCTGTAATCCGACCCTCTCCCGACGTCTTTTGGGGCGTCTTGGTTGACCTTAGCTAGCCCACCTCCGTCGCCCACCTGGTCTGTTGGCTATTGTCCATTAGAAGCCCTAGCCCGCCTACCGCCATAATTAATCCCTTAAGCCGGTGGATCCAAAAATTAGGCCCGTTCCGGCTTTATCGAGCATTAGGGGGGCGGCTAGGTCAAAACGGCCAAGCCTAGGCGGCGAGGCGGCGACGATTATCCCTTCGCGAGCGTATTTGTCAATTGACATCAAATCAATTAAGCTGTCACTATCAAAGACCAATTAGGCGACTGGAACTATGGCCCAACCACGGTCAGACGACCCGCGCCTGATTTATCAATTTTGTCCTTTCCGGCCGATTTAGGCCTTAATGAGGTATAATGATGGCTTTAGCCATAACCGACAGCCTTCTGAAGATAGTCGACGACTACTTTGGGGTTCTTGACCAGTTCCTAAAGGCTTGCCCCGAGGATCTGTGGGCGGAGACGTTCGCCAACTGGCCCATTAGCCAATATTTTTGGCACGTTTTGTGGATTAATGACCGGGTCTTGCCTGGGCCGAATCTGGTCAATCCCGCCGGGGCCACCGATGACGCGGCCTTATTTAAAAACAAGCTCACGGCTGTCTCCAAGGCCGAGGTGGCCAAACTTTGGGCCGCCCAAAAACCTCAGACCGTGGCTTTTGTCAATTCCCTGACCGAGGCCAACCAAAACCAGCGCAATGAGAACATCTTCCAGGCCATTGGCGTGGAGTGGGGTAACGTCTATTCCGTGATTAAGCTCCATTCCCACGCTTTCTACCACCTGGGAACTTTTGACGCGGCTTTAAGGAGTCGGGGACTGCCCGGAATCTATTGATTCCCAGTTTGGCTAGTTTAGCCCCCGTTGGTTAACTATAATAGGGGGCTATTTTCTTAGCCTCCGGCTCCTGAGGCCGGGGGCTTTCCCTTTTTTTTTCTTTTTTCACTAAACCGGTCTTTTTATCGCGTCTTTTTTTCTCGATTAATTTATTTTTGTCGATCAATTTTTTTGACTATCAATTATTATTGTCGATCAATTATTATTTCCGATGAATTATTTGTTAATTTTTCCCTAGTCTAGCGTGATTTTAACGTAATTATAGTCAGATTTTATAGTAAGTCATGGAATAGATTTTAAATAATCTAATCATGGAAACTCATGGAAACATGTAGTTAAAAATGGTTTTTTTATTTTTTGACCCGAAAATCTCGACCAAAGCCCCATTGGGGCGCCTATCTCTGGACGAGCGAAGCCACGGGAAAGGGGGATTTGTCTTAACAAAACCGACATTTATGTGGCAAAATATTGGGCGGTCCATCGAGCTGTGGAAAGCTAACATATGGAAATCATTAAATTTATATGTAAATAAAGGCCCAAATCGATTTCGCGCATATTTGTTGCAATGAGAGCCAAAGGTAACCATTTTTTTCCCAAGGAGTTTTCACGCGATGTCAGACAGCCCTCGCCGGGCCATACGCGCCCATTTGGCCGCCAAGCCCCCTGTCCTCCCCGTTTTCTCCAGCCCGCCGCCAGCCGAGTTGTTCGGTCGGGATCTATTTAACCTTAAGCTTATGCGGGAGCGGCTGCCCAAGTCGGTCTTTGAGCGGCTGCTATCCACTTTTGACAACGACGCCCCCATCAGCCCGTCTGACGCCGATGTCATCGCTAGCGCCATGAAAGATTGGGCCATTGAGCGGGGCGCGACCCACTATACCCATTGGTTCCAACCGTTAACCGGGGTGACGGCGGAAAAACATGACGCCTTCCTCACGCCCACCTCCAATGGCGACATCATCAACGAGTTTTCCGGCAAGATGCTCATTAAAGGCGAGCCGGACGCTTCTTCTTTTCCTTCCGGCGGGATTCGCTCCACTTTTGAGGCCCGGGGTTACACGGCTTGGGATCCCACTAGCCCCGCCTTTTTGTTAAAGTCTGGGGAGCGTTTGACCCTATACGTGCCTTCCCTCTTCCTCTCCCACACCGGCGAGGCCTTGGACGCGAAGACCCCGCTGTTAAGATCCCAAGAAGCCGTTTCCAAGCAAGCCCTGCGGGTGTTAAAGTTTTTTGGTAACGATCGCGTCACCCGCGTGCGGGCTAACGTGGGCCCCGAGCAGGAGTATTTTCTGGTGGATCGGCGGCTCTACAATTTACGGCCAGATTTGATTATGGCCGGCCGAACGGTCTTTGGAGCCCCGGCGCCGAAGGGTCAAGAGCTGGAAGACCATTATTTTGGGGCCATTTCCCCCAAAATCCTCTCTTTTATGACGGAAGTGGAAAATCGACTGTGGGCTTTGGGTATCCCCGCCCGCACCCGTCACAATGAGGTGGCCCCGGCTCAGTTTGAGTTGGCGCCTTTGTACGAGAACATCAACGTGGCCGTGGATCACAACATGTTGGTGTTAAAGATTCTTCGCGAGACGGCCGCCGAGTTTGGCTTGGCCTGTCTTCTCCACGAAAAACCCTTCGCCGGGGTCAACGGCTCTGGTAAGCACAACAACTGGTCATTGGCCGATTCCGAAGGTCATAACCTGTTTGAGCCTGGCCCCACGCCCTGGGCCAACAGCCAGTTCATGGTCTTTTTGGCGGCCGTGTTACGGGCGGTGCACATCTATTCCATCCCACTGCGGATCGGGGTCACCGGCGCCGGCAACGATTTTCGGTTAGGCGCCAACGAGGCCCCCCCGGCCATCTTGTCGGTCTTTTTAGGGGATCAATTAACCGACGTGGTCATGGCTTTCGTTAACAATAAGGCCGACGCCGAAACTTGGCGCGGCGAGGCCATGGCCCCTGGGGTTTCGGCTTTGGCTCCCTTGTCGCGCGACATCACCGACCGTAACCGCACCAGTCCCTTCGCCTTCACCGGCAACAAGTTTGAGTTTCGGGCCGTGGGTTCTTCCCAATCCATCGCCCTGCCCAACATCGCCCTGAACGCGGCCGTGGCCTGCGCTCTGGAAGATATCTGCGACGCCCTGGAAAAATCCGGTCAAACCGATCCCCAAAAAGCGGCCCATTTGGTGTTGCCGAAGTTTTTTGAGCGCCATCTGCCGGTCGTCTTTAATGGCAATAACTACGCCCCAGAATGGGAAGTGGAAGCCCAAAAACGCGGTCTTTGGAACCTTAAAGACAGCGTGGCGGCTCTGTCTCACTACACCGATCCGGAGGTGAGAGACGTTTTCACCCGGCACGGGGTTCTTTCCGAGCGGGAACTAGAGGCCCGCCAAGAAGTGCTCTTGGAGAACTACATCCGGGTGGTGCACGTGGAAACGAAGTTGACCCAGACCCTGGGTTGGTCCTCGATTCTCCCCGTGGCTTTAACCACGTTAAAGAAAGCGGCCGATTTGGTCAAAGCCGTGGCTGAGCTACCTCGACCCTCCGCGGCCATTAAGCCGGAGGAACATTTCTATCAGAAGGCCTATACTCACGTGGCCCTCTTAACCAGTCTATTGGAAGAGTTGGACAAAAAACACGTGGAGCTGGACGCGACGGAAGGTTTACTGAAGCGGGCCGAGGGGGCTCGGGACATTCTGTTGCCGTTGTTAACCAAGATTCGGGCTGAGGTCGACGCTCTGGAATTGATCGTTGACGATAACCTCTGGCCGCTCCCCAAATATGGGGAGCTATTATGGCAGTAGTCGGGCTATAATAGTCTATAATTAAGAAAACGGGAAAGCGGGGCTCGGTTCCACTTTCCCGCTTTTTTCCCTGGCCGCGCGGCCTTTCGCTGGGCGCGGTCAAAACGTCTTTAAGCCCCGCGATAATTAAAATTCTGGCCGGGGCCCTGGTGCCATATGCCTTATCCACGGAAAATCGGTCTTTACGATCCCGCCTATGAGCGGGATAGCTGCGGGGTCGGCTGCGTTTGCCGTCTCGATGGTCAAGCCAACCACGAGGTGGTGGTTTTGGCTTTAAAGCTGGTGGTCAATATGACCCATCGCGGCGCGGCGGGGGCGGACGCCCACACCGGGGATGGGGCGGGGATCCTTTTGACTACCCCGGATCGTTTTCTGCGTCATTATTTTGGCGAGGGTCTCCCCCCATTGGGCTCTTACGGTCTAGGCCAGATTTTTTTACCCAGTTCGGTCGACGCGGCCAATCGCGCTCGCGAGTTGGTGGAAAATCAGGCTGAGGCCTTGGGCTGGCGGCTTTTGGGGTGGCGTCAGGCCCCTACTAATCCCCAGGCTCTGGGCCCAATGGCCCGGGCGACTTGTCCGGCCATCTGGCAGTTCGTCGTGGCTTCCCCCAGTCGGGAGGGCCAAGATTTTGAGACTTATGAGCGGCAGTTGTATATACTACGTAAATGTCTGGACAATCGGGCCCAGACCGCCGGCTTTACCGCGGATGAATTTTACGTGGTCAGCCTTTCCAGCCGAACCGTGGTTTACAAGGGCATGTTGTATGGCCATCAACTGGAGGCCTTTTACCCGGATCTGAAAAATCCGCTCTTTCAGTCGCCTTTAGCCGTCATCCACCAAAGATACAGCACCAACACTTTCCCTTCCTGGCGTCTGGCCCAGCCTTTCCGAGGTTTGGCCCACAACGGGGAGATCAACACCATTCGGGGCAATCGAGCCTGGTTAGCCGCCCGCGAGCCCAGTTTTTCTTCCCCTCTATTTGGGGAAGATATCAAAAAGATTCTGCCCATCATTGAGCCGGATAGCTCTGATTCGGCTAGTTTAGATAACACTATGGAGTTTTTGACCCGCGGGGGACGATCGCTGGAGCACGCTTTAACCATGCTTCTCCCCCAGGCCTGGGGTCAGAAATACCCCATGAGCACGAATCTAAGAGGCTTTTTTGAGTACCACGCCGGGCTCATGGAACCCTGGGATGGACCGGCCGCCGTGGTGGTGTCGGATGGCCGTAAGGTGGCCGCGGCCTTGGATCGCAATGGGTTAAGGCCGGCTCGTTATAGTTTGACCGACGATGGGCTTTTGATTTTCGCTAGCGAATCTGGGGCTTTAACGTTGGATAATGGCCACGTGATTGAGAAAGGCTCGCTTCGGCCGGGCCAGATGATTCTGGCCGAGGCCGGATCCGGGCGTCTTTTAAAAAACACGGAAGTGAAAAGTTTGCTGGCCAGGCGGAAACCCTATCGCCGCTGGGTCTCGGAAAACCGCGTGGACATCCCGGGGTTTTTCTCCTTGCCGCCGGATTTTACTCGGGTGGTGGAGGATTTGGCCTATCGTCAAACCCTTTTTGGTTACACCCGCGATGACACGGAGCTGATCCTCGCCCCCATGGCTCAGAACGGGGCCGAGCCCAATGGCTCCATGGGGGCGGACATTCCCTTGGCCGTTTTGGATCAAAAACCCCAGTCGTTATTTTCTTTTTTCCGACAACAGTTCGCCCAGATCACCAACCCGCCCATTGATCCCATCCGCGAAGAGTTGGTGATGTCGGTGATGACCTTTATTGGTTACAACCCCAATATCTTAAGCGAAGAACCCCACCAGGCCCGGCTCATTAAACTGACCCATCCTTTTTTATCCAATGACGATTTACGCCGCTTAGAGGATCTGCGTTATGATGATTTTAATAGCGCGGGTCTTTCGGCCGTCTTTTCCCCGCCCACTCAAGAAAGAAAACCCGGCGAGGCCTTAGCCCAGGCTCTGGCTCGCTTGGAGGAAGAGGCGGCCAACGCGGCCCGGGCCGGGACGCATATCATCGTCATCTCCGACCGTTTGGCTAGACGGGCCAAGGAAGAAGGCGGCGAGGCCCTTATTCCCATTCCCTCGCTTTTAGCCGTCGCCGCGGTTAACCGCAAGTTAATGTTGATTGGCCGACGCGTCTCCATTGGGTTGGTGGTGGAAACGGGGGACGCTTTAGAGGTTTCCCACATGGCCATGCTCTTAAGTTTAGGGGCCTCGGCCATTAATCCTTATCTAGCTTACGAGACCGTGGCCGATTTAGCCCGCAAAAAGGCCTTGCCCACGGAATTATCCCCGACCACGGCCGTGGAAAACTACGTGAGCGCCTTAAGAAAGGGTTTGCTGAAAATCATGAGCAAGATGGGTATCTCGACCTTAAGGGGTTATCGAGGGGCCCAGATTTTTGAGGCCGTGGGGTTGGGCCAAGATCTGATGGACAAGTATTTTCCCGGCATCCCTTCCCGGGTGGGCGGGGTGACCCTGGGCCATCTGGAAAAGGGGGCCGTGGAAAGATTGCGCTTAGCTAACGCGCGCTTAAAGCCGGATCCCACAGGCCCCGAGGAACCGCTGCTGGTGGGCGGGTCTTATCGCTATCGCCATGAGGGCCGGCCGCACCTGTGGACGCCCGATAGCGTGGTGACGCTCCAAGAAGCCGTGAGAAGTGGCGATTATAATCTATATAAAAAATACGCCGCCCTCATTAACCAGCAGTCTAACCAGGCTTTTACCTTAAGAGGGCAACTGGATTTTCGGATCCAAGGTCAACCCATACCTTTAGAAGAGGTCGAGCCCGAGGCGTCGATCATCAAGCGTTTCGCCACCGGGGCCATGTCGTTTGGCTCTTTGTCGCGCGAGGCCCATACCACCATGGCCTTAGCCATGAACAAGCTCGGGGCCAGAAGCAATTCCGGGGAAGGCGGGGAAGATCCAGAGCGCTATAAAAGTCGGCCCGATGGTGGCTCGACGATCTCCGCGGTCAAGCAAGTGGCCAGTGGCCGGTTTGGCGTGACCGCCGAGTACTTGGCCCACGCCCAGGAATTACAAATTAAGATCGCCCAAGGGGCGAAACCTGGGGAAGGCGGTCAGTTGCCGGGCCATAAAGTGGATTCCGAGATCGCTCGGGTGCGGCATTCCACCCCGGGCGTGACCCTCATCTCCCCCCCGCCGCACCACGATATTTACTCCATTGAGGATATCGCCCAGCTCATCTATGATCTCCATCAAGCCGCCGATCAGGCCACGGTTTCGGTTAAACTGGTGAGCGTGGTCGGGGTGGGCACCATCGCGGCCGGGGTGGCCAAGGCCTTGGCCGAGTCCATCTTAATCTCTGGTTTTGATGGCGGAACCGGGGCGGCGCCTCTTTCCTCCATTAGTTACGCGGGCTCCCCCTGGGAAATCGGGTTAGCCGAAACCCAACAAACTTTGGCGCTAAACAACTTAAGAACCCGGATTAGGCTCCAGGTCGATGGTCAATTGAAAACCGGGCGCGACGTGGCCGTGGCGGCCTTATTGGGGGCCGATGAGTTTGGCTTCGCCACGGCGGTCTTGGTGTCCATGGGCTGCTTAATGATGCGCAAGTGCCACACCAACGCTTGCCCGGTGGGGGTGGCCACGCAAGATCCCAAGATGCGGGCCCGCTTTACCGGAAAACCCGAGCATGTGATTAACTTTTTTACTTTCGTGGCCCGTGAGTTACGCGAGATCATGGCTAGCTTAGGTTTTCGAACTATGCGCGAGATGATTGGCCAAGTCGATCGGCTCGCCCCGCGTTCGGACACGGTCTTTTTTAAAGACCGGGGATTGGATTTTTCCCAGGTTCTCTATAAACCAGCCGCCACGGGGTTATCTTTTGAGGGCTACGCCAAAAAACCCCCGGCCGACTCTTTGGATGATCGGTTGTTGGCCGAGGTTTTGCCGGCCATTGAGACCGGGGAGCCTTTGGTTATTCAGTCGCCAGTCAAAAATACCGATCGGGCGGTGGGGGCGAAGATTTCTTCTCGGATCGCCCGGATCCGGGCTTCGGCCGGTTTACCTGAGGACACCATTGTCTTAAAACTGCGCGGGATCGCTGGTCAATCATTTGGGGCTTTCGTGGCGCGTGGCTTAACCTTGGATCTGGAAGGGGAGGCCAATGACTACGTGGGCAAGGGGTTATCGGGGGGAAAATTGATCATTCGGCCGCCCCAAGACATCCATCCCGAGTTTGAGCCCTCCCAGAACGCCATTGTGGGCAACGTGGCCCTGTATGGGGCCACTTCTGGGGAGTTGTATTTATCGGGCTTGGCCGGGGAACGTTTCGCCGTGCGCAATAGTGGCGCCTTAGCCGTGGTGGAGGGCGTGGGGGATCATGGTTGCGAGTATATGACTGGTGGCCGGGTGGCTGTCCTGGGTCAGACGGGGGTAAATTTCGCGGCCGGCATGAGTGGCGGCCTAGCTTATGTCTATGACCACGACGGCCTGTTTGATAACCATTGCAATTTGGAGATGGTGGATCTGGATCTGTTGGATCAGAAAGACGAGGAGGAATTAAAAGTCCTCATCGCTCGCCATCTGCGTTACACGGCTAGTCTTAAGGCCAAGAGGATCCTGGATAACTGGACTCGGGAGAAGGCCAAGTTCATCAAAGTCTTTCCCATGGAGTATCGGCAAGGGATCAACCTCGATAGTCGGGCGCGGTCGTTGGCCCCAGATCCGGCCGCCTAAGGTTAGTCAGGGTTTTAAATCTTCGTCGATTAGTCGGTTCTCTGGGCTGGTCGCGGGATTTAGGCTCTGGGGCGCGGGTAGGGAATTTTTAGGCGGATCTTTTTTTGTTAAACGGACAATTCTTTAGTTAAAGCGAACCATGCCATGAGCGAATATAGACCTATCACCGAAAGGCTTCGCGATTTTAGACCCGTGGAGCTACGCCTAACGGACGCGGCCATCCAAAAGGAACTGTCCCGTTGCCAGGACTGCGGGATTCCTTTTTGCCACGCCTTGGGGTGTCCTTTATATAACTTGATCCCGGAGATCAACCTCGCCGCCAAAAGTGGCCGTTGGGCCAGCGCGCTGGGTCGTCTTTTGGAGACCAGCCCGTTTCCCGAGTTTACCGGCCGGATCTGTCCGGCCTTGTGCGAGGGATCCTGTGTCCAGGGCCTTAACGAGGCCCCAGTGCCGGCCCGTTTGGTGGAGCTGGAAGTCATTGAGCGCGGCTTCTTTTTGGGCTTGGTGAAAAAATATCCCCGGCCGCGCCCCCTGGAGTTATCGGTGGGGGTGGTGGGTAGTGGCCCGTCGGGCCTGGCCGTGGCTCAGACTTTAGCCAGAGCTGGGGCCCAGGTGACTGTTTACGAAAAAGACGCCCGTCCGGGCGGTTTTTTGCGTTACGGCATTCCCGACTTTAAACTGGAAAAAGAAGTCATTGACCGGCGTCTAGATTTGATGATGGCCGAGGGCGTGAGCTTCCATTGTGGCGTGGAGGCCGGGCGGGACATCTCGGAAAGACTATTGTGGAAACGACACGCGGTTTTGGTTTTGTGCGTGGGGGCTCGACAAAAAAGAGATCTGGCCATCATTGGGCGGGATCTGTTGGGGGTTCATTTCGCCACCGATTATCTGGCCGCCCAGAACCGGGTTAACGGGGGCGAAGAGATGTCCTTGCCGCCGGATCTAAACGCTTTTGGTCGGAAAGTCGTGGTCATTGGCGGTGGCGACACGGGTAGCGATTGCGTGGGGACGGCCTGGCGGCAAGGGGCGGTGGAAGTGTCCCAGTTTGAGATTATGCCCAAACCGCCCGTGACTAGATCCGCGGATAATCCGTGGCCCCAGTGGCCCCGGACGTTAAGAACCTCTTCCAGTCATGAGGAAGGCGGCTATCGACGTTGGAACGTTAATACGTTGGAATTTACCCCGGATCCCCATTTCCCAGGCCGGGTGGGGGGGTTAAAAGCCGTGGAAGTGGAGTGGTTAACGGATAATGGTCGCCTAATTAAACCCCAACCCCTCCCCGGCGGCGAGTTCGCTAAGAGCGTGGATCTGGCGCTTTTGGCCATGGGGTTCACTGGGCCCGAGCCCAGCGATTTAACCGCCTCGGCCATCAAACCCGACGCCCAGGGCCGGTTGAGTCAAGGTTTGTACGCGGCTGGGGACGCGGCCCATGGGCCATCGCTGGTGGTGCGGGCCATTAGCGACGGCGTGAAGGTGGCCAAAGCCATCTTAAACGATTACCAAGCCGCTCGTTTTCCGGCCACCCCTGACCAAGACGCGAGGTTTAATCAACCCGCCCCTTACCTAGCCGGCGCCAAATAGGAACCACATGAGGATTCTTTTAATCGGTCTTGGCCAATTGGGGCGATGTTTAGCGGCCATCCTACCTTTGTATGGCCAGTTGACCATCTGGGATCGGGCGACGGTGGATTTACGATTGCCCGAGCGCTTGGCCCAGCTTTTGGATCAACTAAAACCTAATATTATCTTTAACGCCGCCGCTTACACGCGCATAGACGCCGCTGAACAAGAAACCAAACTCGCCATGGCCATCAATGGCCAGAGCCCGGCGGTTTTAGCCGCCTGGGCCAAGGCCAATGGAGCCAGTTTCGTCCATTACTCCACCGATTACGTGTTTGATGGGCGAAAACTGGCTAGTTACGTCGAGGAAGATCCGCCCAACCCCTTAAACGTCTATGGGCGCTCCAAATGGGCCGGGGACGAGGCGATCCTAAAAACTGGGGGTCATTGTTATATTTTTCGGACAAGCTGGCTTTATGGGACATTGGGGCGGAATTTCCCGAAAACTATTTTGTCTTTGGCGAAAACTAAGCTGACTTTGGAAGTGGTGGATAACCAGATCGGGGCCCCAACCAGCGCCGAGTTTTTGGCCCTGGCCTCGGCCCAGGCCGTGTTTGGGGCGAAACCAGCTTATGGGCTTTATCATTTAACCGCCTCAAATTCGGTCAGTTGGCATGGCTTAGCTTGTTATTTGGTGGAAAAAGCCCAGCGATGGGAGCCGGATCTAAAGCTAAAGCCGGAAAACATTACGCCAGTTAAAAGCCTTAAAGACTATCCCGCCGCCCGTCCGGCCAACTCAGTTCTGTCCAACCAGAAGTTCTTTCAGACGTTTGGCTTAAGATCGCCCAGCTGGGATTATTATATGGATCGGTTTTTGGTGGAATATTTTGAGCGTTTTAAATAGAGTTTTTTGTTAAACTAACGCTAGTTTAACTGGGCGCCCAATTACTATAAAGTTATGGCTCCCGGATCAATTTTATTCCGCTCTGGTGAATGATTAATGGGCGATTACTGGTTAAGCGTTTTAAATTCGGTCTTCGCGAATACTTCCCTATTTTTGGTTTTTTCCCTGGTTTTGAGCTTTTGGGGGCGACTAGTTTTATGGTTGGCTAAACTAGAGAAAAACCCCCGGCTCGGGGAACCATTGACCCTGCTCACGGGCGGGGCTTTGGTCGTTTTTATGGGTTGGTGTCTGTATGGTTTGGTGGAGAACTACCGAAATTATCTATTGATTGTCCTCTATTCCGGGGCGGCTTTATTGTTCTTAGAATTGTTGTTCTGGCGATGGCCGGTCTTTTGGCGGAAAAAGGACAAAGTAGCCGCGGTAAAAAATTTATTGGTTAGTCATCAACCTTTGTTGGCCGCGATTATTCTAGCCCTCATATTTTCTTTTTTTCACTCGGCCATCTGGGAATCAGGCCAGATGGAGGTCTGGCTTTATGGTAGCACCGATTACCTTAATTGGTCGCAGCTAGCCGATTATTGGCTAGGGCTAGTGGATCCGGTCGCCCATAATTGGAATTATAACGTTCTAGTCATGACGCGAGACTCCATCGGGTCGCTGATAATGCTGGCCTTATGGGCCTTGGCCTCAGGCGAAACCGCCCTTTTTTCCATCTCCGGCTTCCTGGTGGCGATGGTTATTTGGTCAGCTCTTTTTATCCAGGCCTTAACGCGGCGGGTTTTTGGCCTGGGATTTTGGCTAAGTCTAGCCATTACTTTATCGGTGGTTGGCGGGTCGTTTTTTAATTATTTAATTTTTAAGGGTTTGGTCGGCCAGTTGGTGGCCACCGTCGCCTATTTAGCCGCTTTAACGGAAATCCTCGCTTGGCGCGGCCAGCCGGATAGAAAAGAACTAGCCCAATTTTTTATCCCCGTGTTTTATCTTTTTCTGTCTTATCAGGGGGCTTTCGCGGCTTACGCCTTTTTTCTAGCCCTCGCCGGGGTGGTGGTCTATTATTTTCGCCAGGGACGCCAGGGACGCGAGGCGGACGCGGGAAAAATTTTAGCCTGGGCTAAACGGGTTGGGCGGTCTTTAAAGGGAGCGCGACCTGTCCTAGTGGCGACTTTGTTTTCCTTTCTTCTGGCCCCTTTTATGGCCTGGCATCTATACGCGCGAACCTTGGAGGTGGCTCTAAGGTCGTCGGGTTGGCGAATTTCTTTTGTCAACCCCTGGCTGTTGTCCGGTTTACCTATTTATAGACCCCAGTTTTTTACCCAATTGACCGACCAGGCGCCGGTATACGGGTATTTACTTTTCTTCGTTATCCTGGTGGGCTTGGGCTATTTGGTCAATAGGTCAGTAAAAAATGAAGATAATGAGTCTGATCCACTTAACTCAAAACAAATAGATATTAAGGCGATCAAGAGTCTCATATCATTATTAATAATATCAATCGTTATATATATTTTTGGATATTATATATTTGACAATCGCTACCATGTCTGGAAATTTATTTCCTATATGGGGTTGCCACTGGCCTTTGTCCCCATGGCCTTGTTGGCCTTGTTGGTGGTTCTGCTCTCCCGCCGCCGCCAGAGAGCTCTGGCTAGAGGCCTCGTTTTTGGTTCCGTGGCCCTTTTAACCTTGGTTTTGGGGGTCGGGTTAGACAATCTTAAAGATCTAACTAAAGTTCCTAAAGTTTATTATGGCTCTATGTCGGCTAAATCGTTCTTGAGCGTCTTACGAAAAATTATCTTTACCGCCGAGCCAGGGACACATTTTATGGTCAATTTTACGGATCTGGCGGACACGCTTTTCGCGGCCGAGTTTTTTAAAAATAATTCGAAATACAAATTTTCTTTAATGAACCGGAATTTATTTTTTAACGCCAATGAATTTTTTCCAATTATATTATCTAAAAAATCTAAATATATAATTATTTCTGATCGAAATTATGATAAATTATATAATAATAGTCAAGGGAAACGCGAAATTAGGCGTTTATATGTTAATGATCCGGCTTGGGTGAGCGCCTACGGTTATGTGGATATCCAAGGCGTTGACCGAGCCCGGGACTGGCGCGTTAATAAAGACTGGGTCTTGTTAAAAATATTGGTTCCGGAGGCTTTAAGGGGAGAAAACGCCCTCTTGACGGTCAAGATAAAAAATGGCTCGCCTAACCTGGCCGCTTGTCGCCCTAAAGCCCGTCTGGCCATCGCCGCCCAAGGCGAAAAGGGGATATGGGAAGATTTGACCTTTAATGAGGACATTGGGGCGATAAAGACTTTAGTTCAGGGCTCTATCACGGGCGAAGGGCTGATCATCGCTTCGGTTTTATTGGCGGGCGACTTTAAAGGTTCCGAAGATTCCCCAAGTTCCCCAGACTGCGCCTATTATTTCCAGGGCGTGGAATTGGGGCGGGACAATTAATCAGGGCTTTTTTTTTAAGGCCGGTCTAGATGAGGCGGGGATAAAAGCGAATTTTATTTAAGTTTTCATATAATGATTAATTAAATAAGTTATGTTTTATATATTAAATATAAAAAATAGTATTAAAAATAATAATAAAATGTTAAATGAATTAAATGTATTACTTGACTAAAAAAAATTACTTGTTATCATAGGGGCCATCAATTTTGGCGTCGTTCCCTAGCCGAGCCCGCGGGGTAATTAATTCTAATCGAAGCCGCGTCAATAAGGGATGAGGCTTTTGGGGAACGGTTTTTTTTTGGTTTGGCTGGGAATAAAAAACTTAAGGATTTGGTCATGCCCACGGATCTATTTGAATTTCAGCGGATGAACCGGCTGCCGCCCTATGTCTTCGCCCAGGTCAACGAGTTCAAGATGGCGGCTAGGCGAGCCGGGGAGGACATCGTGGATTTGGGCATGGGCAATCCCGATTTGGGCACGCCGCGTCACATTGTGGATAAACTATTGGAGGCCTCGGTCAAGGAGACCAACCACCGTTACTCGGCCTCCCGCGGCATCACCAAGTTACGCCACGCCATTGGGGCCTGGTACAAACGTCGTTATGACGTGGATCTGGATCCAGACACGGAGACGGTGGTGACCATTGGGGTTAAAGAGGGCTTAGCCCATTTGACCTTGGCCACGATTACCCCGGGCGAAGTGGTTTTGGCGCCCGATCCCACTTATCCCATCCACACCTACGCCCCCATCATCGCCGGTGGGGATCTGCGGAGCGTGCCCATTGGGCCAGGCCGGGATTTTTTTACCGATCTGCAGATAGCCGTCCGCCAGACTTGGCCGCGGCCGAGGATGTTGATCATTTCTTTTCCGCACAATCCCACGGGCGCCACGGTGGATCTCGATTTTTTTAAAAAAGTGGTCGATTTTTGTCAGGAACACCGGCTTCTCGTGGCCCACGATCTGGCCTACGCGGATCTTTGTTTTGATGGTTATAAGGCGCCGAGTCTTCTCCAGGCGCCGGGGGCCAAAGAAATTGGGGTGGAGGCTTTTTCTCTGTCCAAAAGTTATAGCATGGCCGGCTGGCGGATCGGGTTTATGTGTGGCAATCCCCAGATGGTGGCCGCGTTGACCAGAATCAAAAGCTATCTGGATTATGGGGCTTTCCAGCCCATCCAGATCGCCGCCATCATCGCTTTAAACGGGCCCCAGGATTGCGTGGCGGACATTTGCCACACTTACCAGGAACGCCGAGACGCTTTGATTGATGGGCTAGCCCGGGCGGGTTGGAAAGTGGAGCCACCTAAGGGCGGCATGTTTGTCTGGGGCCGGATTCCCGAAAAATTCCAAGCCATGGGCTCGGTGGAGTTCGCGAAAACTCTCATTACCAAAGGCAAAGTGGCCGTCTCGCCGGGTTTAGGGTTTGGAAACGGTGGGGAAGGGTATGTCCGTTTCGCCCTGGTGGAAAACATCCAAAGGATCAACCAAGCGGTTAGGGGCATAAAAAAAGCCCTTCAGTCTTAAGAACGGCCTTAAGAGATGGGAGGGCTGGGGGATGACTGGCCTAGGAAACGGTTTACATGGCCATTTGAACCGGCTGAGGCTCGCGGTACTCGTTTAGCTTATTGCGAAGGGTTCGGACGCTGATGCCCAGTAAAGTGGCGGCTTTGGTTCGATTGCCCGCGGTTTCGTTTAAGGCTTGGCCGATGAGCTGGCGCTCCATTTCGTTGATGGTCATGATGGGTAAAGCTAAAGTGTCCGAGGACATGGGCGGATCCATCATCTCATCGTTTGGCGCGTCTAATTCCTCGGCCTGGGGCTCTGGGGGCGCCGCTTTGTCCATCGGGGGGGACTCTAACAACGACTCGGCGGCGAGGCTGGGTTTTTCTTGGCTTAAGATGGTCGCGTTCCGTTCCAAGGCGGCCATGAAACCCAGCTCGTCCATGAAAATATCTGGCGCCTCAATGGTTTGACCCTGGGCCATTAAAACCGCCCGGGCCACGGTGTTTTCTAATTCCCGGATATTGCCTGGCCAATTATGTTTGGCTAGTAATTCCAGAGCCTCGGCCGTGAAGCCTCGGATATCCTTGTGATTGAGCGCGGCGTATTTTTCCCGAAAATGCTCGGCCAGAACCGTTATGTCCTCGGCTCTTTCTTTTAAGGCCGGGATGTAAAAAGGCATCACGTTTAGACGGTAATAGAGGTCTGGCCGAAAACGACCCTCGTCGACCCAGTCTTTTAAGCGTCGATTGGTGGTGGCGATGACCCGGACATCAATTTTGTGGGGTCCTTTGCCGCCCACGGGATCTATTTCCCCTTCTTGCAGGGCCCTTAAAAGCTTGGCCTGCAGAGAGATATCCATTTCGCTAATTTCATCTAATAAGAGCGTGCCCTGGTGAGCCAAATCGAATTTACCCGGTTTTTTGGCTAAGGCTCCCGTGAACGCGCCTTTCTCATGGCCAAAAAGTTCGCTTTCCAACAAACTTTCCGGTAACCCGGCGCAGTTAACGGCCACAAAAGGACCATTGGCCCGGGTTGAGTTTTTGTGGATGAACCGGGCCAGTAGCTCTTTGCCGGTGCCACTTTCCCCCTGCAAAAGGACGGTGGCCGAGGAAGTGGCCAAGCTTTTGGCCAACGCGAGCAGTCGGCCCATGAGGGGGCTTTGGGCGACAATGGGTCGCTCTTCCTCCACGCCCAACACTTCCGGCGATAAAGGCTCGCTGGGCTCATCTTTGGCGAAAACCCGGGTGATGGATTCCTCAATAACCTCGGTGGGGAAAGGCTTGATCAGGTAATCCTCCGCCCCTTCGCGCATGGCCACGACCGCGTCTTCCACGGAGCCACCCGAGGACATGACGATGACCGGGGTTGACGGCCTAAGCTTTTTGACTTCCTTTAATAAGCCCAACCCGTCTAGGTTAGCTAACTTCAATTCCGTCAAAACCAGGTCGAATTTTTGTTCCTGAAAAAGGCCGCGGGCCTTTATTCCGTCCTCGGCTAATTCCACGGCGTGGCCTAAGCGGGTTAAGGCCGTGAAGAGGGCCGAGCGCATGGGGCGATCGCCTTCCGCCACTAAGATATATTTTGCCCTCATCCGGTCACCTCAATTCTTTATTCTATAGGTAAATGGCCAGTGTCTAGGGACAGTTTGGAACTAGGTTAATCACAGGCTAATTAGTTGATAACGCGCTCGCCACGATCGCTAGTGGGATCCGGGATAAAAGGCATCACCACCATGGCTCGACCGCCATAATCCCCGTTGGAGCCCAGAACTAATTGTCCTTGATGGGCCTGGATGATTCTTAGGCTCACCGGTAGCCCCAAGCCTAAAGGTTGATTTTTGGTGGTGAAGAAGGGGTTAAAAACCCGTTTCATGTCCCGAAGAGAGACGCCAGGGCCGGTGTCGGTGACAATGACTTCAATCTCCCCTTTGCGATTGCGATTAAAATCCACATGCAGACGGCCACCTTTAGGCATGGCCTCGGCCGCGTTTAGGAAGAGGTTCAGGAAAAGTTGCACCATCAAACCCCGATCCGCCTCGACCACCACGTCTTTTTGATCCACCAAAACCCCGATCTCGTTGTTTTTAAAAACTTCCTTCAGAGCCGAGAGGGCCTCATCAACCACTTCGGCCAGATTTATCGGCCTAAGCTCCAAGACCAAAGGTTTGGCCATGGACTCAAAACTGGTCAGGTATTCGTTGACTTCCCGCACGCTGTACCTAATTTCCTCAATTAGATCGGCCAGGCTAAAATTTCCCGACTCACTCAGCTCCTCGCCCAGGATGGAAGCGCAAAGCTCAATGCCCGCCAAGGGGCCTTTGACTTTTTGACTGACCGCGCCGGCCATGGCGGCGCTTTCATCCAAAGAGTCGGCGGAATCGGCGTTGACCGGGGGGAGGGTATTTTTTTCCAGGCCAATGGCCGTATGAAGGCCGTCTGGTAAATAGCCGGGCAGATTTTTGACCAAAAAGTGGGTGGTGACGCCGTTGGTCGCGGTGACCACGGTTCGCCGACCATAGGCGTAATTGCCCAAGCCATGGGAGGCTTTAATCAATGGATAGAGAAATTCGGGCAGATTTTGACCTTCCCGACCCTCTAGACCCAACAAGCCCGTGGCCTCTTGGTTGGACATGATTAAAAGCCCATCGTCTTGGAAGACTAAGACGGGGCAAGGCATTTGATCTAAGAGCGTCATCCAAAAGTCGGTCGGCAAATCCATGGCCGGCCATAAGTGAAAGTTGACGCGGGAAGATAGGTTTGGGTCGGCGTTAAGATAGGGCATGTTAAAGATCCTTTCGGGAAAAGTCTTGGTCGCGATAGTCTTAAAGCAAGATGGGCGCCAAGAAAAAACATGAATAATATCAATATGTTAACTTTAAATTGTCAATAATTTGACGGGCCAGGCCATTCCCCTTAAGAAAAATTTGCCGGCGCGTCTGAGCTAAGGCCGACAGATAGGCGCCGGTGGAGCTTGACCAAAGAGCGAGTTGAGGTTCGGTCAAAATCTAGCCAGCGGCGATTTTTTAATAAAGGGTTTTAGGGAATAAGCCATAAAAGGGGCTGGTGGAGCGCGCCGACGGGTTAAGCGAGGCTAATCGAGGCGCCTATATAATAATGTTGGGGGAGGGCTAGAAAGGCTTGAAAAGCTTTAAAGCCTTGGCCAGGCGGTTTTTTGAGTGAAGACAATTGTTACGACTTTTGACGACCTGGTGGCTCTTAATTCCTTTTTGGTTTGGGCGGTTAAAGTTTTTTGGGGGAGGGTGGAATATTTGGCCCACAACTTGCTTAACACCTTAGCGGAGGTGAAATCATGTTCGTTGGACCTTATCCATACCACTCTAGCAACACCTATCTGGGCATGATGGCCCAGGAGGAGAGGATGAACCTGGCCTCCAACAATATGGCCAACGTCAACACCGCTGGATACAAAAAAGACGTGCCTATTTTTGAGGGGTACGTGGTCAAGCAGTCCAAGACCTATTTTGGTCAAGGCCCTTTTAAACTGACGGAGAATGATTTGGACTTGGCCCTGGATGGGCCAGGTTTTTTCCAGGTCGAGACCCCTAATGGCGTTCGCTTCAGTCGTAATGGCACGTTTAATGTCAACAGCGCTGGGCAAATTGTCACCGCCGACGGTTACCCTTTAGTCGGGGCGGGCGTGGTGCCGGAGGGGACGCTGAAGGTTATCATTGAGCCAGAGGGCCAAGTTCAGGCCGTCAACGTGGATCTGGAAGCCGAGGTCATAGGCCAGATCGAGTTAGTGGAGTTTGAGGATCCCAACATGCTCATCAAAGAAGGTTATGATTTTTTTGTGCCCAAATCCCCGGAGTTTTTGCCTGAGCCGGCGGCCCAAACCAGGATTGAGCAGGGTTTTTTGGAGATGTCCAACGTCAGCCCGGTCAATGAGTCGGTGGAATTGATCGACCTTTACCGCGTTTACGAGGCTCTCCAGAAAATTGTGCACACCAAACAGGAAATGGATCAAAAAGCCACTGGCGAGTTAGGCAAACTAACCTGATGGTTCTTTTGGTGGTTAATAATTGGGGCTCTTAAACCCCATTTCGCCCAAAAATTGAGGCCCCTATTATGATGCGCTCGCTTTATACCGCGGCTACCGGCATGATCGCCCAGCAGACTCACTTGGACGTCATCGCCCACAACTTGGCCAACGTCAACACCACCGGGTTTAAGAAAAACCGGGCCGAGTTTCAAGATCTGATTTACCAGACCCACAAATTCGCCGGCACCGAGACCATTGGTGGGCAACAGATCCCCGTCGGGGTTCAGGTGGGTTTAGGCACCAAGGTCAACACCACGGCCAAAATCCATACCCAGGGCGATTACGTGAAAACCGATAGCCCTCTGGACACGGCCATTGAGGGGGAGGGTTATTATCGGGTTTTGCGCAACGGCGAGCTTTATTACACCCGAGATGGGGCTTTTAAGCTCAATAGCGATGGAGTTTTGGTGACTCAGGATGGTAACCCTGTGGATCCAGAGTTCGTCGTCCCCGCCGACGCGGTTCATATAGAAATTGACTCAGCTGGCTTCATCGCCGCTTTAAACCAACGAGGCGAAGTCCTGGCTCAGGGGCGTTTCGTGATTTCTCGGTTTATTAATCCCCCAGGATTATTCAGTTTAGGGTATAATATTTATCAACCCACTGAAGCTTCAGGCCCGGCCATTGACGGTAACCCTGGCGAAGAAGGTTTTGGGACTATCGCCCACGGTTTTTTGGAATTGTCCAACGTTGAGGTAGTCATGGAAATGGTGGAGATGATTACGGCCCAAAGAGCTTATGAGATGAACTCCAAAGCTATCACCACCTCCGATGAGATGTTGGCCATCGCTAATAACCTTAAGCGGTAATTTTGGTTTTAACGTCCGGGAGCCGGAAGGAAACTGATGGCTCCGTGAGTTGGGCTTATATGATGAACCGCCTCGCCTTTATTTTTCGCGCCATAATAACTATTATATTAATATGGTTAGCGATGACGGTTGGCCCGGCCATAGCCGGGGTGAACGTTATTATTCCATCCGAGAACACGGTGGAGGGCGAGCGGATTGTTTTGGGGAATATCGCGACCGTGGCTCCGGATTCGCCGGATGACCAAAAATTAGCCGATCTATTGGCGGCCTTGGATTTGGGCCCAGCTCCGGGCCCTGGCCGTAAAGTTACCTTACGCCGCCCAATAATAGAACAAAGAATCGCCTCTTCTGGACTGACGTTGTCCGATGGTCGGTTCAATATCCCAGCTGAAGTGACCTTAACCGGTGGTGGCCAAAACACGGGCCAAGCTAAAATCCGATCCATTATTATGGATCACTTGGCTAAGACGGAACCTTATGTTTCCGGCCGGTATGAGCTTTTGAGCCTGACTTCGGGTAATCCGCCAGTTCTGCCAGAAGGTCAAGTTGTTTATCGGTTTGTTCCTCTACCCTCTTCCAATCCTAGTTATCTGACGGGGACTATTTTTTTCTCTGTCAATGGTCGAGACGCCGCGCGTCTTCGGATCTCGGCTCAGATTGATCTCCAAATGGCCGCTTTAGTGGCCGCTCGGGATTTACCCAGGGGACATATTCTTTCTGAGGCGGATCTTTCCGAAAGTCTGGTGGCCTATAGCCACGCCAAAGGGGCCTTGAGGGAGACCAGCCAAGCCGTGGGTCAGACTTTACGGGTCAGTTTAAGGGCTGGCTCCCCGGTTAGGGACAGAGATTTAGTTCAAACCTCTATGGTCAAAAAAGGGGAGACCGTCACCATTGTCGCTCAAAGTGGCGGTTTAAAGGTCACCGCCTTAGGGCAGGCCAAGCAGGATGGGGCATTGGGTCAGACCATAGCGGTTATTAATCAGGATAGTAAGAAAACCATCTCTGGGAAGGTCATCGGGCCGGGGATGGTGGAAGTGATGTTTTAAGCCTAGTTGACCTACCAGTATCCAAAAAGTATCCCAAAAAGTATCCAAAATAACTAATAAAATTGTGGTATACGCTGTATCCATATGTAGCGATCTTTATATGGTCAATTCTTGACCATAAAAGACGCCAAATGGTCAGCGCTATTAGAATGGTTTTAATCTCTTTAGCTGAAATTGGTGTTCTATTAAGCTAGAGAGACTGGCAAAGGGAAACACGATCTTGATTTACTCGTGTTTTTTATGATTTTTCCACCCTAGTTTTACAGGGTTTTCCGCCGAAAGGCCGTATACAATGTTAGGAGTCCTCTAATGTTTACTAAGTTACAACTTAACCAGAAGCCTAAGGGCTTCACCCTCATAGAACTTTTGATCGTCGTGGCGATCATTGGTATCTTAGCCTCCATCGCGATCCCCCAATACGCCCGGTATCGTCGGGGCGCCCAGGACAACGCCGCCCAGGCCGCCTATCACTCCGTCGCCCTGGCCCAGGAAGCCTTTTTCGCTCAGAAAAACGTTTACACCACCGTTTATTCGGGCTCTTCCTACAACGCCGGCTTAATGGGAGTGGCCGGTCTGGTTAAAGACCAGAATGTGAAGTACGGCTCGATCACTCTGACCCTGAACAAAAACACTAGACTGCCTGGTTTTAAATTCCAGGTTCAACACAAGGCTCCAGGCACCACTCTTTACACTTACGATAGCGCTAGCTCCGTTACGGTATCGACCTCCTCCGCGTCACTGGCTAGTAATCAATGGACTTAAACTTGATCATTAGCTAACTAAAAAAGCGGAATTTCTTTTATTAATATTAAGGAATTCCGCTTAATTATTTTTAATATAAATACGTATGATAAAATATTAGTAAAAAAGATAATTTAAAAGTATATTAAAAGATTTTAGAGTCCTTTTTTATTCAATTTTATATAATCCGTGGTTTCCCGGGGTTTGGTTGGTTGGCTATAGCTGTGGCCTTGTAAGTTCCGGCTGTAGGCCGCGGCCGAACATGACCCTGGTTTAAGCGACCCAGATAAATATTGATGGCGTGGGGAAATCCTAGTTTAAGGAAAGCGTCATTTAAAAAAGTATTAATTTCAATAACTTACCAATTATAATTCTTAAATATTGGACTTATCGCGAGACCCTCAAAATTGTTTCCAGGCCAGAGCTGGCTTATAGTGACCAGAAAAGGCGTCAATTTGATGCTCAATGATGATGGTTTCGCGAAAACCCTAGTTTAAGAAAAAGCGTCAAGTAAAAGAGTATTAATTTCACGAACTTATCAATTAGGATTCTTGAATTTTGGACTTTTCGCGAGGCCATCAATGATGGCCCTCCCAAAAATTGTTAGTTAATGGCGATTAAATCAGGTTTTGGCCATGGTAACGGTCGAGTCCTATAAGAAGTTTGAAAAGAAGCCGGGTTTCTAAAGTTAAAAATTTTTTCAAAAGTCAAGAAAAAGATAAAAGAATTTTTAAAAACAAAATTTTCGTGAAATTAGCTGGAAATATTCCAGTCAAGATGGGCAAACGGGAAATATTTTCCCCGGCCTTAAATTAAGTGGTCAGAATTTGACGCCAATTAATTAAATTTTGGTAGACCAAAACTAACCAGTCGGTTAAAAGCTGTCCAGATAAATTTCATAATAATATATTTAAATATATTCTAAATTTAATTTTTTTATATAAAAAATATTGAATGGATAATTTTTTTCTAATAATTTAAAGAGATGATTTGTGAACGCCCTGGGATCCTTTGGTGGACGATTTTTTGGCCATATATGATAACAAACTGAAATCATTAAGTTTTTTTGGGGGGCCAAAGTTGGCCCGTAGATTGCTAGGTAGATTGAAGATAGTTTGACAGATAGATGGCTAGATAGTTTTGGCTAAAGTTGGCCAGTAGATTACTAGCCAGTAGTTTGCTGGGTAGGTTGGCGAATAGTTCGCTATATAGATTGGCGGATAGTTCGCTAGGTAGCTTGACTAAAATAAAGCTCGTTCCTGTAACGCGAGAAAATACGAGATTATATTGGATTTGATAACCTAGTTTTTAACGGGTTTCACGCCGCTAGGCGGTAATCATCAAGGAGTCTTCAAATGATCAGCAAACCGCAGCTTAATGAGAAGCGTCAAGGCTTCACTCTTATTGAACTTTTGATCGTCGTGGCCATCATTGGTATTTTGGCCATGATCGCCGTCCCACGGTACAATCAGTATCGCCGTGGCGCCCAAGACAACGTCGCTCAGGCCGCCATTCGCAATTTAGCGATGTCCCTGGAAGCCTATCTCACCGCGAACAACGAATACGCCACTCAGTATACTCTATTACAGAATGCTGGTCTGGTTAAAGACCAGAATGTGAACTACGGTAAGATCTCTCTGACCGTTAACCCAAACAATAATCTGCCTGGTTTTATAATCGAGGTTCAACACAAGGTTCAAGGCTCCACTCATTACATTTACGATAGCTCTAGCTCTACTACGGTATCGACCACCTCCACGCCGCTCACTAGTAATCAATGGTCTTAAACTTGATTTTTTGTCAACTAAACAAGCGGAATTCCTTTTAATAATATTAATGAATTCCGCTTTATTTTTTATATAATTTGATGGCCTCGCGAAAAGCCAAAAAAAAGAAGACTTTCATTTTTTAACTATTTGAATTTATTATATTTTTTTTATGATTTTCTAAATCAAGCGTTTTAGCGAAACCATCAAATTTAAATAGTGAATATTGGTCAATTTAAGGAGTTTGAGAATGTTGACTAAGTTAAAACTTGACCAGAAGCCTAAAGGCTTCATCCTGATAAGCTTTTGATTGTCGTGGCGATCATTGGTATCTTAGCCTCCATCGCGC
Source organism: Deltaproteobacteria bacterium (assembly GCA_031269825.1). GTDB lineage: Bacteria > Desulfobacterota > Desulfarculia > Adiutricales > Adiutricaceae > JAIROO01. Next base: position 776 of record JAISYP010000101.1, on the reverse strand, counting down.
GATCCCCCAATACGTCCGGTATCGTCGGGGTGCCCAGGACAACGCCGCCCAGGCCGCCTATCACGCCGTCGCCATAGCTCAGGAAGCCTTTTTCGCTTGGAAAAACGGGTGCCAAAAAATCAGAAGCGATTATTTGAAAAAAAATATATAATATATAAGATTAATTTTTTAATATATATGAAATTTGTTTATGTTATAAAATAAAATTATTAAGTTTTTTGTGACTTGGATTTAATTTTTTAATTTTTTAATTTTACTACGGATTTATTCTTAATCTCCATTTTAGACCGTAAGGAGGTTAATTTGTAAAAAAAACAAAAATTTTATAATTTTTTGATTATTAAAAAATAGAGTTCATTTTTAGCACACCCTCGGAAAAGCGGTATTAACCAAGGCGTTGGGGTTCTGTGGCCTGAGATGGATCGATAAATTATGGGCGAGCCAGCCATCCGCCTTGTGGGCGTTTCCAAGAAATACCGTCAACATCTGGCGGTGGCCGATCTAACCCTTTCGGCGCCAGAAGGGCAAATTTATGGTTTTTTAGAACCCAATGGCGCGGGAAAAACCACGACCATTCGGATGTTAGCTGGGGCCTTGGCTCCTTCCTCAGGCCAGATTTTTCTGGCTGGCCATGATTTGGCTAAACAGCCTCAGCCGGCGAAAAGCGTTTTGGGCTATATACCGGATCGCCCCTTTCTTTATGAAAAACTGTCGGGTTGGGAGTTTTTGCTTTTTACGGCCGGGCTTTATCGAACGCCGGTCAAAGTGGCTGAGGC